>DAIDHX010000105.1 GCA_027451885.1 Planctomycetales bacterium | reverse complement strand
TCCGCTTGCGCGGCTGCCTGGTCCGGTGGTTGGGCGACTTGAGCCGGGGGTGATGGTGCGGCTGGTGGATCGGCCCTCGGTTGCGATGGGAGCGGGGCCGTCGCGGGGGCGTTGGCGGGCGATTGTGCCGCCGGCGGGGACGGTGTATTACGCGCGTGCCCGGGATCTGAAGCCGAGCGTGAAGGGGGACAGCGCGATCGAGGTGGTTTCGTATGACGATTCACCGGCCTCGGTAGGGAAGAAAGGGGAAGTCGAGTCGGGTGGGTTGGGGCAGGGAGCGGACGATCTGGCGCGGCTTCCGGAGGGTTTGCGGGCGGAGGCGCGTGAGATTGACCGGGGGCATCGCCTGGTGGTTCGCCAGCGGGCGATTCGGGACTGGGCGTTTGAGGGTGAACGCGCGCGCTGGCAGGCGCTGCGGGAGCGCGCGGGGAGCGACTCGCCCGCGAGGCGGGTGATCGAGACGCGGCTGGATCGTCTGGGGCGGGACGAGCAGGCGGCGGCCGCCGCGCGTGAGATCGAGACGATTCTGGCACGCGGGCGCAGGCTGGATCACGCGGTGGCGGCGACCGAGAGGCGGCTGACTCAGGCGGGGACGAAGCATCCCGGGCGCTTTAATGCCATCGGCTTCATGAAGCCGAGCTCGCAGATCATCGACGGCCGCAAGCTCTATGCGCTCATTGGATCGGATGGGAAGACGCTGGCGTTTCTGGACATTCCGCCGGGCGTTGACATGGACGCGATCGCAACCCGGAAGGTGGGAGTACGGGGACGGGAGCGTTACAGCGAGGATCTGAACGCTCCCTTGATCACCGTGCGCGACCTCGAGCCGCTGGCGCGAGGCCGCTGAATCGGGGCGAGATTACTTGCCCGCGGCGGGTTTGCCGCCGGCCTCGGCCTTCTTCTCGGGCTGGGGCCTGGCCAGCGATTTGCCGGCGAGGAGCTGGTCGATCTCCTTGCCGAGCTCCTTGTGGAAGGGCTCGGCGGCGCTCGGGTCGTAGCCCACGTGGATTGACTGGAGCACGCCCTTGCCGTCCAGGATCACCAGTGTGGGATAGCCTTCCACGCCGAACGCGTTGCCGACGGAGTTGCTGGGGTCGAGCGCGATGTGCCCGGCCGGCTTGCCGAGCAGGTCGATCTTCTGTTCCGAGAGGGTTTTCTCGACCAGTTTGCGGACGGCGGCGAGCTCGGTGGGATCGTTGTCCTGGCTGAGCGCGACGACGAAGACGTCCTTGTGATCGCCGTGGGCCTGGATCAGCTTCTGGATTTCGGGGAGTTCCTTGAGGCATGGCCCGCACCAGGTGGCCCAGAAGTCGATGACGACGACCTTGCCGGCGAGGTCGGCCCTGGAAATGGTTTTGGTCTTGCCTGGACCGTCGAGGACGGTGAGCGTGAAGTCGGGGGCGGGTTTGCCGATCTCGGCGTGGGCGAGTTTGGGGCCTTCGTCGGCTTGCGGCCCGCGCTGGAGGAGCGAGTCGACCTTGCTAAAGCCCTCGGGCGCGTGGAATGCGAACGAGCGATCCGGCGCGACCGTGGTGTCCACTGCGCCCGCGCTCCAGCCGAAGCGCTGGATCGAGAGCGTCTTGCCGGCGGGGAGGCTGGCGGCGAGCTTTTCGGCGTCGACCTTGAGATCGATGCGTGAAAGCAATTTGGTGGCTGGATCGATCCCGAGCAAGAGATCGGGGGCTTCTTCCATGTCGATGAGGAGTGCCGGCGCCTGGTCTTTTTCAGCCTGTGCGGAGAGCTGGAGCGAACCGCCGAGCTGCTTGAGTGCCGCGGCGGGATCCTTGCTCACGAGCAGGTTGATCAGGACGAACATGGGTGTGCCGGAGGCGCCTCCGAAGAGCACAGCGCCTGCCGCGCCTTCACGGAAGACGTCAAGGCCGATGGTTTTGGGCGCGGGGGCGGAGGTATAGCGCTTCAGCGGTTCGATGCTGGTTGTGAGCGTCTGGCCGTCGGAGTTGAGCCGCAGCGGTCCGGCGTGCAGGTCGAGCTTGTCGGGGCGAACGAGCGTGAGCGCGAGCGGGAGGGATTGCTTCTGCGGCTTGCCGTCGAGCGTGATCTCAACCTTGAATTCACCCTTGTCGGAATAGGCCTTGAGCGCCTGGTAGGCTTTGACCACATCAGCGAGAAGGGCGACGGCCCTGGGGTCATCGGGTTTTTTATCGACCTTGAGCCGTAGTCCCTGGGCGAGCACGGTCGCGGATGGGGAGAGCACAAGCGCGGCGGCAAGAGCGAGCGCCGCGAACGGCGCGGAACGCCCCGACCGGGCGGGACGAGTCTGCAAATCAAGCATGGGTGAGGCACCAGTGGGGTAGGAACCGCCTCGCCCAGGTTGACGCGAGACGATCAAAGCGGTCTGGAATAATCCCTTTCGAGCTTACCGCCGCATGCGCGGGGTGTCGAGTCCCGGCGGGGGGCGCTGGGGTCTGGGAGACGTCTCGCGAAGGGTGAAGAGTCTAAGAGGCCCAAAGCGCACGCAACGCGACGGCGATTTTGCGGGTGGCGGGCAGGGCGACGCGGGCGCGCGATAATAGATAATTATATCGCAACATAAAAATACGTGAATTACAAGTGCGCGTCGAGCAGTCCTGGTCCATGCTCGACGACCGCCATTCGAGACGGGGCTTCGTGCTTGCGATGCGACTGTGCGCCGCCACGCGTCAGACTCACCTCTTGCATCACGATCGAATCGGATGATGGATTGTGCCATGGTCCCTTGACAGCGTGGTCTTACTTGATTACTGTCCTACGCAGTTCGTTCAATCGCTGGCTGAAGGGTGAGGCGTTTGGACACAATTCCATGACACCAGTGATCCCCCCCCCGCGATTCTGCCTCACTTCATCACGCGCCTGGCGGGCTCGGGCTGAATACCTTGCGGACTCGGAGAGCCTGGATCGAACCACGGGCCGTGGCGTGCCTGTTGTTGGTGGCAGTGGGTCATTTTGGGTGCGGTTCCGGGCGCGAGGTGGTTGCCAAGGGGAGGGAGTCTCGAGGTCGGCTGATCCACGTCTCCAGTCCGGTCCTTCGGGTTGGTGCGCTTGCGCCCGGCGCATCCTGGTCGGGCGCTGTCGACCTGACGAACGACAACGGATTCGACCTCGTCGTCGAAGCGATTTCTGCTTGATGTGAATGCATCAAGCCGGGGCAGGGCGCTGTTCCACTCAGGGTCCCTCACAGGGATCGAGCGACTCTCCCACTGGCGTTCGATCCCTCCGTCGAGCCTGAATTCCGCGGCCGGTTATCGGTTGATGTCACGGGCTACGACGGAGATTCCCACGAGCTCTTCAAGTTGACGGTGGGGCTTCAGGTCGGTCGTGATGGAGGCTGACGCCGATGCGATTCGCGCGGATTTATCAAGGGGCGATCCATGGAATATTCATTTACTTGATGGCGTCGCTGGCTGGGCTAGCACGTGCGGATAATCCTGATCAGGAGCGCATTCACGCCCAGGTCAAGGCGTACTGGGATTCGATTGAGACGCTCGAGGCCAGCGGCGAGGAGTTCATACTCGATTCGGATGGCCGCCGAGTGTTCCCCCCGGGTTCGACCAGCGTGGCCATCTGGCTTGCGTACGGATCGGGAGGGCGGTATGCGTTTCAGAGGCGGTCGAGGGGAAAGGACGGCTCCGTCGCTGAGCTACACCAGTTTCGAGAGGATGGTCGCACGTTTTATGGGCTGGTTTCGACCCCGGAGGAACCAGATGTCATCGACGACGTCGTCATCCGCAATCAGGTCGATCTCCCAGGGGAATATGATAATACCATGTGTCTTGCACTCTGGGCCTGGATGCCCGGAGGCAAGCCGGTTCACAAGTGGATCGAGGAAGGCGGCAGCGTAACGCGGGAGCAGGTCGGGGGCCGGGAACAGTTCACGCTCACGGCCACGCGTCGAGGAAACCGGCTGAGATGTGTGCTGGATCCGGGTCGGAACTGGCTCCCCGCCCAGGTCGAGCTCGAAGGGGTTTTTGTCTGCAAGACCACGTCATTTGAGCGCAGCGCGGGCCATTGGTTTCCCTCGGAAATCGTCTGGGCGCAGGAAGCGGCGAGTTTACCGCCGGGCTCCAACACCCATTCCGCCTTTAAACTCTCCCAGGTCTCGGTCAACAGTCCAACGACCTCCACGGTTTTCAGGATGCCGCCAATCACGGACGGGACGCTTGTGCGCGATGAGAGAAACTGGTCGAGCTACATCAAAGGAGGGAACGACGGAAAGCACGGTAATGAAGCGAGAAAGAATCGCTTCGAGCTGAGAAAGGCCCGCGTCGCCGCCCTCAACCCTGCATCGGAAAAGTTGGATCGGTCGATGGTCCTGGCGGAAGCGACGGTCGACCGATTTCGATGGGAACTCGTGTTCCTGGCGGGCGCCTTCGTCTGTCTGGGAACATGGGGGTGGATGCGTCGTACGGCGTGATCGCGAATTCGGCCCTGGTCGCCTGGAGGCCTGCCGCGACTGGGGTTTCGCGCGTCTGTGACCGCCAGCGGGGCGCATCGCCAGTCGTCCTCACCATGCTTTTGTATGTTCACTTACACGCGGAAGAATCAACACAAGCTCAAGGCGTCCGAGCGGGTCCGATGGGAATCGGGGCGGGTGGGGAAAGGCGAGCCGTTGGCGTCGACTGATTTCGCTGATCTGGGGATGATTCGCCGTGATCTTGAAGCATCAGGGAGCAATCATGAGAAGACCGATGCCATCTGTTGGGCGCCGTCTCGGGATTTCGCCCCACGGTGGTTTCACGCTTGTCGAGAGCCTGTTGGTGATTGGAATCATCTTCCTGTTGGCGGCCTTGATCACACCGGCGATTCAGGAGGCCAGGGGGGCTGCCCGCCGGCTGCAATGCGTGAATAATCTCAAGCAACTTGGGCTTGCGATTCACTCCTATCACGCGGAGAACAGTCGCTTCCCACCCGTATCCACCGGACCGGGGGGCGCGCCTCATCACTTCCTTCAGTGTTACTCGGTTTTCACCCGCCTGCTTCCGTACCTTGGGAGCGAACCACTGTACAACGCGCTCAATTTCGACGCGCCGCTCTACGATTTCTTGCTCTATACTTCTTACCAAGATGGGGTGGCGATCAACACGACCGTGATTTCGACGCGGCTTTCGGATCTTCTCTGTCCGGCGGATCAGGCGACGGTCAGGGGGACGATCGGTCCCACGAGTTATCGTGCGAGTGCGGGGTATTACCTTGACGTACCGAGCACGTTGGATCATGGCCTGTTCTGGACGCAAACCGCGTGGACAGGTCCCCTGGATCTGAACGCGGCCGCCTGCATCGACGGGCTGAGCAACACGGCGTCGTTCAGCGAAAAACTTGTCTCGGTGCAAATCGGCGATCAATTCGATGCTCGGCGAGATCTGGTGAAGGACTTTGTGGATCTGTCGAGCGTGCCGGCCGCGATTCGGGAATGCGCATCGAAAACCGCGCCGACATGGGGCTTCTTCAAGGTATCTGGGCTGAGCTGGGTCGTGGGCACGATGGACCAGTCGCTCTACAACCATTGCTTCACGCCCAACAGCATCTACTCGGATTGCCTGATCCGGGGCATCGACCCGCCGCCGGGAGTGGTCACCGCCCGCAGCAATCATCCGGGGGGAGTCAGCCTGGCGTTGGCTGATGGTTCCGTGCGCTGGGTTCGAAATGGCGTGGAAGCCAGCGTCTGGGCTGCGCTTGGCACGCGGGCGGGCGGCGAAGTTTTTCAGATGCCATGATGTGGAACGCGGCGAATTCGCCAACTGGAGGAGGTATGTTCGGAGCGAATCCGAGCTGGACTGGGAAGTTGTTGCTGGCCGCGGGCCTAACACTTTTTGCCACGGCCGGTGCATTCATGGCCCGGAGAATCTCCGGCCCTCGGCCCGGGATGGAGCTGGAGATCATCCCGCCCTCGAGGGAGGTGGCGGCCAGGCCCGGGGAATCGACGGTCACGGCGACGTACACGATTGTGAACCGGGGAAAAGGAGTTGTGACCCTTGGCACCCCTTCGACGTCGTGTGGGTGCAGTGTGGCGTCGATTAGCGGCCAGACGATCGAACCTGGCGTCGGGGTGGAGGTCGTTGTGAGTGGACAGCCTCCGTCCGCGGGGCGCAAGGCGGTCGAGATCATGATTCCCATCAAGTCAAGCGAGGCGAAGAGCGTTCGCCTTGGGCTAACGATGGTCGGCGCGGACAGGCCCCCTTATCTCGTGTTGACCTCTTTGTCGATTCCATTTGGAGACGTGAAGGCGAGAGATCTTCCCAGGGAAATGGGTGTCATGGTCATGACGCGTGAGCCCGCGGGGCAGCCGAGCTGGATCCAGAAGGTGGACGCGTCGACGTCCAGTCTTCGTGTTGAAGGCGGGGTTTGTGCCGACGAAGATCGCGACCTGGGGGGGGGTGATTGCCCGCACCTACCGGTACCGCGTGACTCTCGGAAAAAGGGCGAAGCCGGGCGATTTTCGCGAAACTCTGTCGTTCTATTCCGGGAGTGGTGAAAAGCCCGTTTTGGCGCTTCCCGCTTTCGGTCACGTACAGGCGCCGTTTCGTGCGTCTCCGAGAGTTCTCTATTTTGTGACGGACGGTTCGGAGGATTTCGCGGTGGCGTCGTTCTCCGTGGAAATCGACGACGAGGGAGCATCCACGGGCGTGGTGAGGGTTGTCTCGTGTCCGGCCGGGCTCGCGATCAAACAGGTCGAAAAGTCTGCCGGCCGAACGAGATTTGAAGCCAGGCTTGAAAGGTCCTCGACGTTGGCGGGGGATTCGGCGGTGCTGCTCGGTCTGGAAAAGGAGGGCAGTGTGCTTTCGATACCCGTGATCCGGAGCGATGACCACACCCGGTGACCCCGAGCGTTACTGGCAAAGGGACTTGATCGCGACGGCGATTTTGCGGGTGGCGGGCAGGGCGACGCGGGCGCGGCGGACGTCGTAGTCCTGGCGGATGATCTCGTCGAGCAGGGCGCGGTAGATGCCCACGATGGTGCGCAGCGCGGGGCGGCCGACGGGGTCGACGAGGGGGACGAGCCCTTCGGCCTGCTGGTAGTGGTCGCGGGCGCGGAGGGCCTGGAATTCGAGCAGGGCGCGGATGCGTTCATCGGGGGGCTCGGGCCGGGCGAGCTCGGCGGGGAGGACGCCGAAGCGTTCGAGATCCTCGCGCGGGAGGTAGACGCGGCCTGCGCGGGCGTCCTCGCCGACGTCGCGGAGGATGTTGGTGAGCTGGAGCGCCAGGCCGTCGTGCTCGGCGAGGGCCTCGGCCCTGCCGCCTTCAGAGCGATATCCCCAGATATGAAGACATGAAAGCCCGACCACGGAAGCCACGTGGTGGCAATAATCGGCGAGGTCGTGGAAGGTGTCGAACGACCTGTGGGTGACATCCATGAGCACGCCGTCGATGGCCTGGTGGAGCAGGGCGGGGGGTATGGCGTGGCGTGCGACGGTATCGGCGAGTGCGAGGGCGCCTGGCCAGGCGACGTGCCGGCCGGCGAGGAGTGCGTCGAGATCGGTGCGCCAGGCGTGGAGCGCCTGGGCTTTTTCGGAATCCGAGCCGGCGTCGTCGGCGAGGTCGTCGGTTCGGCGTAGAAAGGCGTAGAGGGCGTTCATTGAGCGCCTGCGTTCGGCGGGCAGGAGCAGGAAGGCGTAATAGAAGTTGCGCGCCTGGCGGCGGGCGATGCGGGCGCAGTGGGAGTAGCTCGCCTTGAGTGCGTGGCCGGGAGTCACGACCCTGGCTCTCCCGTATGAGATTGCTGGTGGGTGGGGCGGGCATCGAGCACGCGAGCGTGGGCGAGGCCGGCGACTGCGCGGATGAGAAGCCCGAGCTTGGCGAGTTTTGAGAGAGTGGGGCGGGAGGAGAGCACGTCGTAGTGTTGCCGTTCGATGCGGTCGAGGATGGCGAGCCCGCCGCGGGAGAAGAGGTCGATATCGACGGCGAGCGGTCGTGGGATGCGGGTGATGAGGGGCCTGCCGGCTTCGAACATCGCGCGGGTGCGGTCGACCAGGTGTTTCATCATGGCGGCGAATTCGGGAGTGAACAGGCGGCCGCGGAGGTCGGACTCGCGGCAGCCGAAGCGTTCGCGGTCAGCGCGGGGCAGGTAAATGCGGCCGATCGCGAGGTCGCGGGCGACGTCCTGCCAGAAATTGGTGAGCTGAAGCGCGGTGCAGGTGTGATCGGAGAGGCGTGCGTTTTCTTCCGAGTAAGCGCCCGCGGTGTAGAGCACCAGGCGGCCGACGGGATTGGCGGACCGGGTGCAGTAGTCGAGGAGCTGGGTCTCGTCCTCGTATTCGTGGACATGTTGATCTTGCTCGAAGGCGGAGATCAGGTGCTCGAAGGGCTGGGGTGGGATGTGGTATTTCGCCACGGTTTCGGCCAGGGCGATGAAGACGGGGTGGCGTGCCTGGCCGTTGTACATGGCGTGGAGCGAGTCGCGCCACCATGCCAGGAGCTCGAGGGAGCGGGCGGGGTCGTCGAGCTCGTCGCCGAGGTCGTCGGACCAGCGGCAGAATGCATAGATGCTGGCGAACGCGGGACGATGCTCGCGGGGCGTGAGCCGGGTGACGACGCTGAAGTTTTCGTAATGGCTGGCGGTGAGCTGGGCGCAGTAGGCGAGGGCATCGGCACGGGAGACGCTGACGGTTGATTGCGGTCCGTAGCGTTCAAGGTCGTCGAGAAACGTTGTGACCATCCGGTGGCGTCTCAGGGGTTGGAAGAGTGCGTGGCGGCGGGCCTGGGCTTCATGCCCGCGAAAGGCCATTGTAATGCGGTCAGGGCCGGTGGGAAACGCCGAGGCGTGCCCGGAGCAGGCGGTTGACCGGCGTGGAATCGAGCGCGAGAATCGGGTCGGTGGAATTTGCAAATGAAACGCTTCGTCGATGCGCCCCGCGCCTGGGACCGCGGCGAAAGCAAGCTCAGGGAGCCTGAACTCATGTTGCGGATCGCTTCGTCTGGAATCGCCATTTTCGTACTCGCCCTCGCGGCAGCCGCGTCCCCCGCTGGGCAGGACGAAGCCAAGGATAATATGGGCTTCGTGCACCTGTTCAACGGCAAGGATCTCACTGGCTGGGTAACCCCCGCGGATAAGTCGCTGTTCACGGTCGAGGATGGCGAGATCGTGGGCAGGACCAAGGGGGATCTCAAGAAGAACGAATTCCTGGTCACGGCCAGGCCGTACCGGGACTTTGTGCTGAGGGCCAAGGTGAAGATTCGGAATGGGAATTCGGGAATCCAGATTCGCAGCAAGCGGAGGGAAGATGGTGCGGTGTCGGGTCCGCAGGCGGATGTGGCGGAGGGCTTCTGGGGCTTGCTGTATGAGGAGCGAGGGCGGGGGATTCTCGAGCGTTATCCGGAAGACAAGGCGAATGAGCTGGTCAAGAAGAACGACTGGAACGAGATTGAGATCACGGCGATTGGGAAGCGGCTGGTGATCCACCTGAACGGGGTGATTGTGATCGATCGCAAGGACGCGGAATTCGCGGACGAGGGAATCATTGCGCTTCAGGTGCATGTGGGGCCGGCGATGGAGGTTCGCTACAAGGATCTGTTGATCAAGCCTATGCCGCCGCAATGAGTGGGTCGGTAGGGCAGCGCTTAGGTGCAATATCCTGCCGCGGTGAGCGACCTGGAGAAAGATCTCAAGGCGGCTTGAGGAAAAGCCGATAACTGATCTGGTACTCCTCGTCTACTCCTAGTAAAAGGGGCTCACCGCGGTGATCGCGAACCCCCCGGGATCTCGCACGCCCACGACTGGAAGTCGGGGTTGTCAAGAGGCCAGGAGGGTCGGAGCGAACGCCTCGGGACCAGGGATCGAAAGGTTGGGCTTGAGTGATCGTGCCGGGAAGGCTCGATCGCGGGTCTGCCTGAGATTTTCTGGGCAGCGTCGCGCCAAGAAGGCGTGGCGCGGGGTCCTGGTTGCGCGACGCATGAACCAAGGAAGTCGCGAGAGGCTCCTGGCCTTTTGCGCGGTTAATTCACACCACGTCCTGCATCCCCTTCACTTGGCCCCATCGTCCGCCGCCGCGGACGCGCTTCGACCCTGTCGGCAGGGCATACTATCCCTGCGCGGCACGTTCGCAGGCGTGCGTGGTGCGGCCCGCGGGACCCTCTCGGCCTTGGCCGTCGCTCCGTTCTCGGGAGCGTGGGCCGCGCCGGGCGCTGGGCCGGCGATCGACACAACCTTGCTCGTCGGATGCTCTCCAGGGAAAGGAGTCCACGCGGCATGAATTTCGCTCCCGTGTTTTTGGCGCTGCTCGCGGTTGCTGATCCCTCGTCTCGATCGACCGCGGGACCGGTGCTCCTCGATTTCCATGCCGAGTGGTGCGGCCCGTGCCGGCAAATGCGCAAGCCCATCGCTGCGCTCGCCCGCGAGGGGATGCCCATCAAGTCGATCGACATCGACCAGGCCCCCGATACCGCTTCGCGTTACGACGTGAAGGCGGTGCCCACCTTCATCGTGGTGGATGCCAGGGGGCGCGAGCTCGATCGCACCTCGGGCATGCAGCCTGCGTCCGAGCTCAAGCGCTTCTTCGAGACGGCGGCCGCGAAGGCGAAACCGCCGGCAAACTCGAATGCGCACGCCGCGACGGAAGATCCTGAGGAAGAGGCCGAAGCCGACCGCGACGATCGCCGCCGCGGCGGCGACCAGGAAGCCGAGCGCCCCGTCAATCCCAAGCCGTGGGAGACGGTCGTGCGGATCAAGATCATGGGGTCGCATTCGATTGGGTTTGGATCGGGCACGGTGATCGCCAGCACGCCGGAAGAGTCACTTATTCTGACATGTGCACACATTTTCAAAATTGATGGCCGCAAGCCGACTGATGCCGAGCATTTCCCCCGCAAGATCATGGTGGACCTGTTCGACGGCAAGTTGCGTGGGACGTCGCCGGCGCAGGTTCACTTTGTGGAGTCGGTGGAGGGGAAGGCGGTCGATTACGATTTTGGGCGGGACGTGGGATTGATTCGGATTCGGCCGGGCCGGCGGTTGCCGTTTGCGCGGGTGGCGCCTGATTTCTGGTCGCCGCAGGCGCGGATGCGGCTGATCACCGTGGGCTGCTCCGAGGGGCATGACGCCACGGCCTGGGAAACGGCGGTGGTCCGGCCGCGCATGGGATTCTCGAGCGGATCGGCGTACGAGGCCATCGAGTGCACGCACGCGCCTGCGCAGGGGCGTTCTGGCGGGGGGCTTTTCACCGAGGATGGGTACGTGACGGGGGTCTGCAATTTTGCCGAGCCCACGGGAGACCACGGCCTTTACGCCACGCCGCGGTCGATTTACTGGCTGCTGGACAGGAATGAGCTGACTGCGCTCTACAAGGCGCCTCGGGGCGGGTCGGAGACGCTGGTGGCGGATCGTGGCGGGTCGAGGCGCGAGGACGATCGCACGATCGCGCGGATGCAGACCGACGATCAGGATGACCGAGCGCGGAAGCGTGGCCGGGCCGCGGCGGCGAAGGCGATCATGATTCCGCCGCCGACCTTGCTGGGCGTGGCGGAGCCTGTGGACGAGCCCGAGGCCGACGAGCCTGAGCGTACGACCTCGAAGGGGGTGACGAGCCGGACCTCGTGGCGGCGGGCGCAGCTTGGCGAGGCGGCGAGCCGGGGCGCCCGCGCGACCGATCTCGACCTTGATCCGGAGGCGAATAACGACAAGTTCGCGCCTGAGGAGGATGCGAGGCCGGCGGCCCCGTCGCGGTCGACTTCTCGGAAGGGTTGGCACGCCGTCCCTGGCAGTGCGCGCGGCTCGAGCTGAGCGGGCGTTGCCGGGCCTGGCCTGGCCTGGCCGTTAGTGGATGAGCGTTGCGAGGCCAAGGTCGGTGAGGGCGGCGCGGAGCGTGGGGAGTTGATCCTCGGCGATGGTCGCGGTCCGCGGGCCGAGGCGGTCGCCGAGCAATCCGCCGGTGGCGGGGTGTTGATAGAGCCCGTCGAGGATCTCCCGGCTCGGCAGCTCGAGGATCAGCTTGCGTTCACACCGCACCACGGGGGGCGCGGGGCCGAGACCGGCGAAGAGCAGGCCGACCGCCGGGGGCGCTGGAGCATCGGTTCTGCGCTCATACCAACGCGTGATCACTTCTTGCGAGATCCCGCGCTCAAGCGCGCGGCGGATCGAATCGCGGGTCACGACGAATCGCGGGGCGCCGTCCTGCGCTCCCGCTCGAGGTTCGGGCTCCGCGAAGCGGCGAATCTCGATCTCGGCGAGGAGGTCAGACCGGGTTGGGTCAACGGTCATGGCGAGGCCGTCGTGGTCGATGGCGACGCACGTGCCCGAGGGCTGGGCGTAATCGCGGGTGCTTGTGAGCCGCAGGCGATCAAAGGGGATGACGCGTTCATCCTCGACGAGGAGGAATCGATCGGCGACTGGCACGGGCGCGGGAAGGTTGGGGGCGGACCATTCGCGGGCCGCGCGGTCGCGGTCGGCCGTGGTTGGGAATTCGATCAGGGTTGCGGATTCGTAGAGTGTGAACTGCTCGCGCCTGCTGGCCCAGCCTGGGATCGCCTCGGTGACTGACGAGGGCAAAGCGCGGTGGCTATGGCGGCGGAGCATCTCGAGGATGCTGGCGGCGGTTTCGCCCTGATCGAGACCGAGCGTGACGGACTCGCGTGAGAGAGCGAGCTCGAAGGCCGATCCCACCTTGGTCCAGCGAGCGAAGTGGCTCAGGCGGCCGATGATCCTGGGGGCGAGCCCTTGCCTGTAGGCGATGACTTCCAGGTTTGGCTGGACGAACAGGAATTGTTCGAAGGGGGGCTGGGGTGTGGGAGCCGGCCCAACGGAGAGCAGGTAGCGACCGAGGGGAGCGAGCTGGATGGCGCGGCGATTGGCAGCTTGCTCGGCGGCGACGCGGACAAGACCGAGCAGGTACGCCGGTCCGAGCAGGATGGCCTCGAGCCGGGCCCTGGGATCGCTATCGGAGTCGGAGCCTGGACGGGGCCTGAGCTTCGCTTTTCGTGGTTGGGAAGCGGCGTCGCGCGCGGTCTCGAGCGGCGTGCCCAGCCGATTTGCCAGTTCATCGAGGGTGGTCCATTGGCCTTCGGGGAGCGTGGCGAGCCAGAGCAAGGCCGCCAGCCGCCAGGGGATGGGATGCCTCCCCGGGTCGTCGGCTTCGCGCTCGTTCCAGCCCTCGAGGCCCAGCCAGCCGGCCGCGATCATCCGCGGCAAATGGACCGCGTTGGAGTCCCAGAATTCGAATCCGGATGTGCTGAGTTGTTCGATTCCCGACTGGACGTCGAGGAGCCCGACCCGCAGCGCGAGCGCGAGCCAGAACGCGGGGGGATCGTGGAGGGGTGCGAGCGCAACCGAGCCTGCGCCTGAGAAGACGGAATCCTCGGCGAGACGTTCGCGGTCGCGTTTATAGAGCGAGCCGGTCTGGGTTTGCCGGAAGGGCGATTCGAGCGCGCGCTGCCAGAGCGCTGCCAGATGCACAATGGATTCGAGCCCGTCCGATTCCTGAACGAGCGTGACGGACTCGATTGTGGCCGGGCCTGGGCCGGTGGGGAGCTCGGTGCGTGAGATCCGAGCGAGAGACGGGTGCACGCGCAGGCGCAGGGTCGAGGCGCCCGTGAATGTGAGCACGCGGCCGATGTCCTCGATGCCCGGCCAGGCGGGGTCGGCCTCGATCACGAGCAGTCCGCTTTCAAGGGCCTCGCGCACCGGCGCGAGCGGATCTTCTCCCAGGAGCTTCAAGGTCTGCTGGATCGCCAGCAGCGGCAGCGCGTGGAGATCGAGCAGGTCGAAGAACCCGAGCACCAGCCGCGCGGGCTGCGAGAGGGCCTGGAAGGCGCGTTCGCCAGCGGGTCCATCGAGCAGGTTCAGGATTTTGTCCGCGTTCGAGTCGCGGGTTTCCGTGATCAGGTCGATAGGGCGTTCGATGCGATTGAGGATGGCGCGCGAGAGGGATTCCGCGTAGTGGACGAGCGCGGCTCGATACCGGCTCTGCGCCAGTTGACTGTGTTCAGGCGCGATCTCGAGCAGGTTTGGCAAGCGCGTGTCCGAGCGGGGCGGTGCGAACTCGGATTTGACTCGGTAGCGGCCTTGCGACATGCGTCCTCACCTTGGGTTACCGTCCCTGCGGCCGTTTGATCAGACGCGGCGTGTGCCCCATCCGCCTGAGCTCCTCGAGCACCGCTGGGCAAGAGGACGGCTCAACGAGCAGCACGGTGTCGGAAAGCCGCCCCAGGATGAACCGGGCCAGCGGCTTTCGCGCCAGGATCTCTTCCGCCAGGATCGGCTCGCCGACCCGGATGAGGGCGACGTTGCGGTGAAATCGGACGGAAGTTCGCGCTGGGTTGTTGATCATCGCTCAATCGGCGGAATCGCTCTCCCCGGGTCGTGGCAAGTGGGGCGCTCAGGCAGGAAGGTCGCCGCCTGTGCGACTTTCCGCCCAGACCTCCACGCGCCCTTTCACGAACTCAGTTTCATCCAGGATGTCGTAACTGTATCCCTGCTCGGTC
Organism: Planctomycetales bacterium; assembly: GCA_027451885.1. GTDB lineage: Bacteria > Planctomycetota > Planctomycetia > Isosphaerales > Isosphaeraceae > JAKBAP01. The sequence continues at coordinate 85,228 of DAIDHX010000105.1, read as the reverse complement.
AGGAACAACTGGCGGTGATGGGCGAAATCCATCTCGCGCGTATCGCGGGTGACGAGCGTGAAGAAACGCGCTTCCGCGCCCTGTCCCTTGGGTCGGAGGATTCGGCCCAGGCGCTGGGCCTCTTCCTGCCGGCTGCCGAACGTGCCCGAGACCTGGATCATGACGTTGGCGTCGGGGAGATCGATCGCGAAATTACCGACCTTCGAGAGCACGAGGCGGCGGATTTCGCCCTTGCGAAACGCGGCGTAGAGCACCTCGCGATCGGCGTTGGAGGTCTGGCCTGTGATGAGGTGGGCTTCGAAGCGTTCCGCGATGCGGCGGAGCTGCTTGAGATACTGGCCGATGATGATCACGCGATCTTCGGGACCGTCGTGGCGGTCGAGCAGGGCGGCGACGACTTCATCCTTGGCGGGATTCTCGCTGGCGAGCCGGAACTTGTCGCGCCATTCCGCCACGGCGTATTCCATGCGGAGCGGAGGCGCCATGCCCAGGCGTACCTCGTGGCAACGCGCCTCGGCGATGAAGCCCTTGGATTCGAGCACGCGCCAGGGGACGTCGTACTTCTTGGGACCGATCAGGCTGAAGACGTCTTCCTCGCGGTGATCTTCGCGTACGAGCGTGGCCGTGAGTCCGAGCCTGCGCCTGGCCTGGATGTCGGCCGTGACGCGGAAGACGGGGGCGGGCAAGAGGTGGACCTCGTCGTAAATGATGAGCCCCCAGTCACGTTTATTGAAGAGGGGGAAGTGAGGGAACTCGCCGTCCTTGGTGGGGCGGTAGGTGACGATCTGATAGGTTGCGAGCGTGACGGGGGCGATGGTCTTGGAATCGCCGGTGTAGCACCCAACGAGCTCGGGATCGAGATCGGTCTTGTCGAGAACTTCTCTGCGCCACTGTTCCACGGCGGTGGTGCTGGTGGTGAGGATGAGCGTTTCTGTTTTGAGGGCGGCGAGCGCGGCGAGTCCGATGATGGTTTTGCCCGCGCCGCAGGGGAGCACAACGACGCCCGAGCCGCCGCGGGCGTCGCCGCCGGCGTGGAAGGCGGCCACTGCGCCTTCCTGATAATCACGGACGCGAAACGGCAGCCCCGCGCGCGTGGTCTGCCGCAGTCCGACGGCGAGCGCGGCACCCGTAGTGTAGCCCGCCAGATCCTCGGCGGGATAACCCACCGCGACGAGCGCCTGCTTGATCACCCCGCGGTGTGCGTCATCAACCGCGAAGCTGGAGGCGTCGAGCCGCTCCCCCAGGTAGTCGCGCAGCCCGCGCTGGCGTGCCAGCTCCTCGAGCAGGGCGGGATCACTCGTCCAGAGCCGCAGCCCGCCGCCGTCCCTGCGCTCGAGCTTCACCCGGCCGTAACGATCAACCAGCTCGCGTAGATCCGCCGGAATATTGCCCGGCAGCGGGAACTTGGAATAGGTTTCAAGCGCGGACGTCATCTCACGCGCGGTCATGCCCGCGGCGGCCGCGTTCCAGAGCGAAAGCGGCGTCAGCCGATAAGTGTGGATGTGCTCGGGGCTCTTTTCGAGCTCGGCGAAAGGCGCAATCGCGTCCCTCGCCTCGGCGTGCAGGGGATTATCGACCTCGAGAAGGATCGTGCGGTCTCCTTGCACGATCAGGGGGTTCGCGGGATTGTACTGCATGGGCTCCATGCCATGAGCGGGAGGACGCGGTCAAGGCGCCTCGTGATGATCTCATTCGCCAGCGCCGAACAATCCATCGTAGGCGGGAAATCCATTTGCTTCAAGCGCGAGTCTCACGGGACGCAGCGCGGAGGTTGCGAATTCAGGCGCTGAAGCTGCTCGATCCCCGCTCTCCTTCGAATTACACTTGTGCCAGCGGCCGCCTGCTGCACGCGAATCAATTGCTCACGCGGCCGGGCGCAACCCATCCCAATCTCTCTTCGTTCAGAAAGTATGGTCGTTCATGATCTGCCGTGACGAGCTCAAGCAGCTTCAGCATCATCGAGAATATCCCTCGGTTTCCATTCTTGCGCCGACGCACCGGTCGTCGCCGTCGAACAAACGCGATCGTATCGTGGTCAAGAATCTGGTTGCGAAGGCGATCGAACGCCTCGAGCGCGAGTTCAAGAAGCGCGAGGTCGCGCCCCTGGTTAAGAATCTCAAGGCGCTCGCGAGCGCAGTCGACTGGAAGCATACGCTCGAAGGGCTCGCGCTTTTTGCCAGCCGCGACGTGGCGAAGTCGGTGCTGCTGCCGTTTCGGCCCAAGGCGCGCGCGGTGGTGGACGCCACATTCGCGACCCGGGACCTGGTCTTTTCGCTGAATCGTGCACCGCGTTATCGCGTGCTGGTGCTCACCGAAAAGCCCACGCGGCTCTACGACGCCACGACGAACGTGCTGACCGAGCACGCCGCTGCGCCATTTCCCATGACCCACACCGGCCCGGGCGGGCTGGGTCGCTTGCCCGGCGGCAAGGGGGTCAATACATCCGCCGCGCGCGACGAGGGGCATCGCCAGTTCTTTCGCCAGGTGGACGGGGCGCTCGCCGCGATCCAGAAGACGGACCATCTTCCCGTGGTTCTGGTGGGGGTCGAGCGCTACCTGGCGTTTTACCAGGAGATCGCCGCGGATCCGGACGCCATCGTGGCCGCGGTGACCGGGAGCCACGACGATCCCAACCCGGCCGACCTGGGCAAGCTGGTCTGGCCTGTCTTCAAGGCGAGCGCGGGGCTTGTGCGCACGCGGGCCCTTGCGCGGTTGCATCAGGCGGTGAGCGCCAACCGGCACGCATCGGGGATCGACCAGGTCTGGCGTGCGGCGTACGACAAGCGATGCCTGACATTGCTCGTGGAGACGGGGTTTGAACATCCCGCCGACCTGGAAGCGGGGGGCGCGCGGCTCTTGCCCTACACGGGCAAGGGCGAAAACGCGCTCGATGACGCCGTGGACGAGGTTATCGAGCAGGTGATCGCGCAGGGAGGCGACGTGTATTTCTACGAACCCGGCGTGCTGGATCTGCACCAGGGGATTGCCGCGGTTCTGCGCTATTGAAACGGCCGGGCGTGATGCGCCCGGCGTTCCCCCGATAGGCTATTCGTCGTCCTCCGCGCCGCGGAGGTCGACCTCGGCCAGACCCATCTGGCGGGCCACGGCGGAGAGCTGGTCGCGAATCTCGAACATGCCGGCAGGGCGTTTCTTGGGATCAAGGTTGAGCGAGCCCAGGATCAGCTCGTTCAACCCCCCTGGGATCCGCGGGTTGATCTTGAGCGGGGGCACGAGCTTGCGATCCTCGCCGGGCTTCAAGATCCCCTGCTGGGGAAATCGACCCGTGAACATGCGATACATCGTTGCGCCCAGGTTGTAGATATCGGTCTTCTCGTCGACGATTTTTTCCGAAGCCTGCTCGGGCGCAATGAACTGAGGCGTGCCCTGAATGCGGTTCTTGTCCTGGCCGCGAACCCAGGCGGTGCCGAAGTCGATGAGCTTCACCTGGCCGCTCTTGTTGAGCATGATGTTGCTGGGCTTGAGATCGCCGTGGAACACGCCGCGGCGATGCATGTGCGCCAGGGCCGAGGCCACCTGTGAGAAGATGAGCACGAGCTGGCCCAGTTGCGGGGCCTCGATTTCATCCAGGGTCTTGCCGTCGACATATTCCAGGAGCAGCTCCACCCCGCGCACCTTGAACCAGGAGCGTTTGAGCCGGCAATCGTAGACCTTTGCGATGGCGGGGTGATTGAGTTTCTTGGCTGCCTCGAACTCAGTCAGTGCTTGCTGGACGTAGATCTCGTCTTCCGGCTCCTGCTTGCGCACGACCTTGAGCGCGAAGCGTTTGCCGCCGCTGGCCTTGTCGCTGATGAGAAGGATCGTGCTGCCCGCGCCTGCGCCCAGGGTGCTCACGACGCGATACTTGATAGCCGCGAACGAGGGTGTGGAGGGAGAGGCTTTCGCCATGCGATTCCTCGAAGATGCACAAATGGAATGGCGCGCCGGGGCGTCACCGGGGATACCGCAACCCTCTCGCGTCCCGGCTGGGCTCGGCCGCGAGGATCGTGGCATGAAAACGATAGCCAAACGGAAGAGGCCGGGCAATCCCCGGCGCGGCAAGCCCGGCCTCTCGATCAGAGTTCTTACGGTTGGACGCGCGGTGAACTAGAGAATGTCCATCAGCTCGATCTCGAAGATCAGCGTGGAATCGGGCGGGATGACCGGCGGCCGTCCTTGCTTGCCATAACCCATCGCCGGCGGAATCGTGAGCCGGCGGATCTCGCCCGCCTTCATCCCAGGAAGAGCCTCCACCCACCCCTCGATCAGCTCGTTCCCCACGAGTTTGAAAATCCGAGGCTGATTGCGGGTCCTGGTCGTGTCAAATACCGCGCCGGTCTGGAGCTTGCCTTCGTAGTGAGCGCGGATCGTCTGCCCATACTTCAGCTCTGGCCCAGTCCCCTCCTTGAGCGTTTCATAGACGACGCCGTGCGGCGTGGTCTTTTTCTCGCCGATCTTGGTGGGCGGCGCCGAGGTGAAATTGGCGGGACTCGGCGCGCCCGGCTCCTGCTTGGGCGCGGCCGCGGCCATCTCGCCAACCGCCTGCGCAGGCTCAACGTCCGGCGACTCCTTGGGAAGACTCGCGCCGGGGGGCGTCACGGGAACAATCGGTCCCGGATCCTCACAGCCAATCACCCCACCCAGCAAAACGGCAACCCAGCCCAAACTCCTGCGGCTCATGAGAGTCTCCCACCGCACCTGAAATAGCAAAAAAGATGAGGGCGAAGCCAGCGCGGGCTTCTCCCTCGAATTATGACATCCCCCGCGAACCTTCGACCAGTGCCCCTGATTCTCCCCAACGTGGATCGTCACGAGTTGCCGTCCGCGGCGACGGCAAGCCGGGTGATGGCAATCTGGCCTGCGAAACAAATGTCCACGTCGCGCCCGGGAATCCGGGCCCGGCCCTGATAATCGCCGCTGTAGAGCGCCTCCGAGCCCTCCAGGCGGTAATGCACGGGCAGGGGTGAGGGATCGAGCTTGCAAAAGACGAGGTTCGGCTCCGGATCGTCAGGTCCCAGGTGCGGAAGGTTGACGTTCCAGTACGTTCCCGGCTCCCACGGCTCCCGCAGCAGACGCATGACCGCCAGGAACGCGAACCTGGCCGTGATCGTCCAGTCGAGCCGCTTCCCCGGTGCAAGATACTGCGAAAGTGCGATGCCGCGATAGCCCCGAATCGCCCCTTCGCGGACCGCGGCGACCGTGCCCGACTGGTAGACATCGGTTCCCAGATTCCCGCCGCGATTGATGCCGGAAAGGATCCACGCCGGCCCAGGCGCGAAATGTTCAAGCCCAAGCCGGACGCAATCCGCCGGCGTTCCTTTGACAACCGTCGTGTGCGGATCGTGGATCCGGAACCCGATCGACTGGTGCGTGGTGACTTTATGTCCACATCCGGAGCTTGGCTCGGCGGGCGCGACGACCCGGCAGGGGCCCAGATTCTGGACGCAGGACCTGAGCGCCTCCAGCCCAGGGGCGTTCCAGCCATCGTCATTTGTAAGCAAGAGATAAGGCGAGAGTGACGGATCTGGCACAGGTAAAGCCCGAAAAAAACAGCCTGCACGACCTCAATTGGGAGTTCTCAATTTGTCCATGGGATGATACGTTACGCCAGCGGTTGGGAGAGCGCCGGAATCCAGGAAGCGGGGCGCGGCTGGCGGAAACTTGCCAGGTTGTCCGCCGGCCGTTTTGACGAGCTTTTCCCGGGATTTTTGGGCGTGGATTCTTCGATCCCAGACGAGTGGTAAGATACCCATGGAAAGCGAGGTTGCCGCGTCTGGGGGCGTTGTTCGTGGACCCGGCGTGGCACCGTTCGCGGGGGACGGACGAGCGGCCGGGTGGTCGGTTCGGATCGGGCGGTCCCTGACGGCTCGAGCGGCGGGTTTCGCACGAAATCCAGTCGATTGCGGCTCACCGGCGCTCGATAAGGGAATGAGACCACGAAGATTCCAGGGGTAGCGAGTCGCGGACCAGGCCTAGGGACTGGCCCTCAGGTGTGGGGTGAGGCATGCGGGAGCGTCAACGATCCGCCTCGAGCCGAAGCGGGACCAGCCCGCGAGGACCAGTCTCTCGCCGCTCGGGCGTTGCGCCCCGAACGGCGACCAAGTCGATCTCCGCGCGCGGGTTCGAGCCTCCGGAAGACGCGATCGAAGCGCTTTTCATGGCCCGGATGAAGCGAATCCATCACTGCAAGGTGGGCTTTGAGGTCGACATCAATCCCCGCCCCACCATTCGTGTTCTGGGCGGTTATTACAAGACGCGCAGACTGATCCGCATCTACACCCACGACACGCAGGACGGCCGCCGCCCGCTCGAAGAGCTTTTTGACACCTTTTTGCACGAGGTCGCGCACCACCTGGAATACACCGAGCCCCGGTCGTTCGCGGCCAGCCGGTGCAGGCGGGTGCCGGGGCTCATGCATAGCCGTCTCTTCTGGCTGATCCTGGGCGAGCTCAAGGATCGCTGGGCGCGGTTGCAGCAGGGCTCGCCCAGGCGCGTGTGAGCAGGTGGCCGGCTTCGGTCAACCGCCGGACGCGAGCCCCAGTTCCTTCACCTTGGCAGCCATGTCCGGCCCAGCTTTCTCGGTCTTGATCGCCTTGTCGATCGCCCGAATCACCCCCTCCTTGTCGATGTAAAACGTCCAGCGCTGGGCGAGTCCGCGCTCGGGATTGAGCACGCCATACGCCCTGGCCGTGGTCTTTTCAGGGTCGCTCAGGATGGGATAGTCGAGGTCGAGCGAGGCGGCGAAGTCCTTGTTCTTCTCCGGCGTGTCCACGCTGGCGGTGAAGTAGGCGACGTCGAGCGCGTGGAGTTCCTTGGTGGACTGGCGGAGCGACTTGCACTCCTTGGTGCAGCCGCCGGTGAATGCCTTGGGGAACCAGGCGATCACCACCGCCTGTTTTCCCTTGAACTGAGCAAGCGAATAGGTCTTGCCGTCCGAGGCCTTGAGAGTGAACGCCGGCGCGGGGTCGCCGACCTTGAGCTCTTCCGCGGCCAGGCAGGTGGCGGCGAATCCCGCCGCGGTGGCGGCGGCGATCGCAAACCGGCGAAGGATCGAGGGCATCGTCGAGTTCTCCTGTGGAAGGCAGCCGACAGTTCTGTCATCAAGGGGTCGCACGACTCGAGGGTATCGGCTCCCCCCATGCGCGGCAATGCGCCGCCCCGCCTCGCGGATGGGTCGCTCAAAATCGGAGAATCTCCCACCATCGCACACAGCAACCGGCCAGTGCCCTCATCGCCTGGGCTGGTCGGGGATCCCAACCGGCGTCTTCGAGCCTTCCTGGATGCGGTAAATCTTGCCGGCGGCCAGATTTTCAAACCGATCAACCTGACCGGACGGCCAGCGCACAACGAGCGACTGAGCCCTGTCTTCCTTGCCCAGGCCGAAGTGAAGCCTGGGGTCGCTCGTGGAAAGGAAGCTGCCGCCTCCCGTGCGCCAGGCCGACTGGCGGCCGGCCTGGGTTGTGAGCTCCAGTTTCGCCCCCACCCCGTCTCGATTGGACCGCGTTCCCTCGAGCTGGATCGTGATGGAATGACCCGCCTGGGTCTGGTTGTGCAGCAGCACGAGCGGTTCGCCGTGGAGCACGGCCACGGCATCGACCCGGCCGTCGTTATTGAGGTCGCACGCAGCCACCCCGCGCCCAATGTGGGGCGTCTGGAACGGCTCGCCCGCCTGGCGAGAAACATCCACGAGACGCCCTTTTTCCGCACCCAGCAACAACTGGAACGGCATCTGGTAGGGAATCTCTGGGCGATAGTCATTGACGTGGCCGTTCGCGGTGAGCAGATCCAGGCGGCCGTCGTTGTCCGCGTCGAGCAGAACAATCCCAAAGCCCAGCCGCGTCTTGCTCGCCAGGGCAAGCCCCGAGACCGAGGTATGATCGGCGAACGTGCACTCGCCCAGGTTGTGAAAGAACGTGGTGGACTCGTTGTAGAAGTTGGTCACGAGCAGGTCGACCTTGCCGTCGCGGTCGAGATCGCCGGCCGCCACACCCATGCCGGCCTGCCGGCCCCCCTGCGCATTGCAAGCGACCCCCGCGGCCAGCCCGCGCTCCTCGAACCGCATGCCGCCCAGGTTTTTGAAGAGATAATTCTCGGACATGTCGTTGGCCACATAGAGGTCCACGAGGCCGTCCTCGTCCACATCGACCGCAACCACGCCGAAGCCGCGGCCGTCGGCGTCGGTGATTCCTGCTTGCTTACTGATATCATGAAATGAGCCGGCGTCGTTGCGAAAGAGATGATCGGGCAAGGCATCGGCGGTGCGCGGATCGCAACTGATATACGCACCCCGGGCGGGGTCCTTGCAAAGGCGGGGATGGATGGCGTCCCAGTTGAGATAGTGGCAGACATAGAGATCGAGATCGCCATCCTGATCGAGGTCCGCGAACGCGGCGGAAGTGGGCCAGTCGCGGTCGCCTGCGAGGCCGGCGCGGGCGGTGACGTCACGAAACCGCGCGCCCCCCTCGTTGTGGAGCAGGGTGTAGGAGCGCCAGCGGGTCAAAAACAGGTCGGGCCGGCCGTCGTTGTCGTAATCGCCGACGGTCACGCCGTGGCCGTAACCGCCGGGGATTTTGTCGATACCTGTTTTTGTAGTTACATCTTCGAATGAGCCATCGCCCCGATTGCGGAAGAGGCGGTCGGCGGGCCTGGCATCAGGTGGCGGCGGGAACGGGCCGCCCTGGATGGCATAGACATCGAGCCAGCCGTCGCCGTCGTAATCGAGCACTCCGATGCCGCCGCTTGAGACCTCGACGATCTGGTGGATTGAGGTTTCGCCGTTATTGAAGGTGAACTTCAGGCCCGAGGCGGGTGCGGAATCATCGAAGCGAACGGCGGCGGCAGGCTCGCGTGCGGCGTTCGCGCGTGGTGGCGGCTCGGCGCGGAGGAACCTGGCCGTGTCCCCGCGCATCGACGGCGGGACTGGCGGCGCGGCGAGCGCGGACCTGGCTTCGGGAAGATCGGGATCGGTTCCAAGCGCGATCGCGTAATAGGCGCGTGACTCAAAAACCCGGCCGAGCCTGGTGGCGAGCCGGGCGAGCTCGACCGCGTCCCGCACCGGCTGATCGCGCTTGAAGAGCTCCTGGAATCGCAGGCGGACCTGGTCGATCTCCGCGCGCTTCTTGCGGAGCTCGAGCGCGCGCTCGGGGCGGCCGGCCTTGATCGCGAGCTCCGCCAGGCGATCGAGCGGCGCGGTGTTCTCAGGATCGATCGCGATCAGGTTCTCGAGCGCTTCGGCTTCCGCGGCGGCATCGCCCGCGCGCGCGGCGGACCACGCGGCAGTCCGCCCAAGCGCCACCGCCGGCAGCGAATCCTCGGCAAGTCGGTTGAACGCTTCGCGAACCACATCCGGCCGATCCGCCGCCATCCCCCAATCCAGCCGGGCACGCCAGACCGCGGCGTCGTCGGGCCGGATCTTGAGGCAGCGATCGAGCCACTGCCCCGCCTGTTCAATGGCGTTCTCACGCAAGGCAAGATTCGCCTTGCCCAGCCAGACCCGGTCGTCACCCGGCGCGAGCTGCCCCGCGCGACTCAGAAACGAGCGGACCGCATCAATCGACGCCATGCCCACGGAAAGCGCAACGTGAAGCCGCACGTGCTCGACGGCAAGCTCAGAGCCGCCTGTCCCCGCTCGCTCGAGCAGATCCCAGTTCTCCTCAATCACACGCCGGGCCTCGTCCACCCTCCCTTCCTGCCAGTACAAGGGGGCGAGAAACCGCCTGAGCTCGAATCCATTCACCCGCGGATCGCCCAGGGCGTCCACAATCACTTGCTCGGCATCGGCGAGCCGCCCCTGATCCACACTCATCGCGGCCAGCGCTCGGATCGCAGGCGCGGCGAAGCCCGAGTCGCGCGGAATCGCCCGCCAGGCACGCTCGGCTTCCTTCAATCGCCCACGCGCCTTCTCCGCGTTGCCCAGCAGAAAATGAAACTCGTCCGAATCCGGCCGGACCCGAAGCAACTCCTGAAGCTTGCGGGCGGCAAGCGCGGGACGCCCCGCATCAAGATCCGCACGCGCTTCTTCCACCGCACCCCGCAGCCGTGCCGTTTCCAACCCCCGCCAGACCGCCCACGCCAGGACAATCAAAAACGTAAGGACTACGCCTACCAAAGCCCAACCGCGAATCCCCCACGCCATCGACCTGCCCCCGCTCAAACGAATCAATTAAGAACGAATGCCCTGGTGGACTCGCGCCAGCCCGCTCTGTGAAACTCGTAATACGAAGAACGTCGCTCCCAATCACGATAATCTTTTCGATTTTTTTCTTGCATCCAATTTCAAAGCGGGTTCAATTACACTTTGTTAGCCATGACGGCGAATGCCTCTCCACCTCGTCGTCACTCTTTCGGTTTTCTAAGTACGCGTTCATTCCGGCTGCTCTCACCTCGGATTATCTCCGTCCGGGGCGTATCTAACTACGTATTGAGGTTCTCTTATGCTAGGGATTGCGTCCCGGCGTGGCATTTCGTATTGGCTTGCGCTTGTTCCTTCTTTGGCCATCGTCGGCTGCGGTGGATCAAGCGATGGATTGCCCCGCCAGGCGGTCTCGGGAAAGGTCACGTTCGATGGAAAGCCGCTTGAGAGTGGGACGATCCGGTTCGTACCGTCGGCGCCTCCCGGCGGGGGGCCGCAGGTAGAGGGTGGAGATACCATCAAGGGGGGGCAGTTCTCGATCTCGCGCGAAGTTGGGCTCGTGCCCGGTTCCTACAAGGTCTCAATCTATTCGGGGAATCTCGCGGGCGAGCGGCCAAAGGCGAACATGGGGCCAGGGCGTGCCCCTGCCGTCGCCAAGGAGCTGATTCCGAAGGAGTACAACGCGATGACCAAGCTCACCGCGGACATCAAGGAAGGCGCGAACGATCTCTCCTTCGATCTGACCTCAACGTCCAAGGAAAAGTGACTGTATTTGCCTGTCGACCGTGAAGACGGCAGCAAGTTCTGGGCTACGGATGGAGCATGCCGCGGCCTGGATCGTCGTCTTCTGCCTCTCCCAATGTCATGCTCGGCGCACTCCATTTCTTCAGTGAAGAGGAAGTTTTTGACATGATGAAACGTCGTTCCGGATTTACGCTGATCGAGCTTCTGGTGGTGATCGCGATCATCGCGGTTCTGATCGCGCTTTTGCTTCCCGCGGTGCAGTCCGCGCGTGAGGCTGCCCGCCGCGCTCAGTGCACCAATAACCTCAAGCAAATCGGCCTTGCCATGCACAACTATCACGACCAGCAGGGAACGCTTCCCCCAGGCGTGAAAGGGTGCTGCTGGGGTACGTGGCTGGTGTTTGTGTTGCCCTACATTGAGCAGACCAACATGTTCAATGCCTGGAATTTCGTGGGCAACGATCGTTACGAGGGGATGGGCATCCAGCCGAGCGGGATGTTCCGCTACGCGGGCGCGGCCAACACCACGGTGACCTATCGCCGCGTGAACGCGTACTATTGCCCGAGCGATCCCAACAACCTGAACCTCGTGGGGATCGGCCAGGTTACGTCGCAGAACTACGTCGTGAACTTTGGCAACACGCTGGTGACTCAGCCGCAGTACTATCTCTACAACGGTCTCCGGCTGCCGTTCCTGGGTGCGCCCTTCACCGACATGGGTGCGCCCGATTCTGACATTACCGCGGGCACCCAGCAGGCGAACTCGGCCGGCACGGTTAACTTCTCGGGAATCCCGGACGGCCTCTCGAACACGATGCTTGCGTCCGAGATTTTGGTCGGCAGCGGCTGGGACCTTCGCGGCTTCTCGTGGTGGGGCTATGCGGCTGAGTTCACCGGTCTCTATCCGCCCAACTCGACCTCGCCCGACGTGCTCCAGTCCGCCAGCTATTGCGGCAGTGTTCCGCCCAATCCGCCTTGCACGGGCGCGACCGGCGCGATCAGCTCGGGCGGCGTCTACACCGGCCTGGGCATGGTCAACGACGTGCGCAGCAAGCACCCCGGCGGCGTCAACGTGGGCATGGCGGACGGCAGCGTGCGGTTCATCAAGAACACAGTGAACCCGTACACCTTCCAGAGCCTCTCCTCCACGAAGGGCAACGAGGTCGTGAGCTCCGATTCCTACTGAGCGGTCTGGACCAATCCGCGCTCTTCGTTCAAGCTGAACGCAGGGCGTCTGGAAGGGTTGCACCGCAAGCTGGATCTCCCAGGCGCCAGTGCCGCTTCCATCGCGGCGCTGGCGTTTTTGTTGTCCCGCACCTTGAAGCCACGCGAGCGCCATGAAACGCCATGAATGCGACTGATTCCGCTGAGCCGTCCCCTGGACCCGCCGCCGCACAACCCTTGGTCAGCCGCCTGGGCGCATTGGATTTGTTGCTCGTTTCGATCTGGTGCGGCCTCACCGCCGGGGTTCTCGAGGTTTTGATCGTCATCCTCCGCAAGCAATTCGTGGACTGGAACAAGCTCTACTGGATGCCGCGGCAGTTTGTCTGGCTGGTGCCGGTTGCGGACCTGGCGATTTTCTCCGTGCTCGGCGTTGCCCTTGCGCTTCTGTCGCGCCTGGGTCGGGTTGGTCGGTCGGTTGCGATCCGGCTGCTTTGCGGGCTGTTCTTCGTCCCGATGGTCTGGGCCGCGTTTCCGCTGATTTACGGGCCGGCGAGTTTTGTACTCGCGGTTGGGCTGGGCGTTCAGGCAGGGGCCTTCGTGGAACGCAGGGCCGCTGCGGTGCGCAGGTTCACGCTCCTCACCTGTGCCATCCCCGCGCTTGTGCTTCTGGGATTCGCGGGCTGGACGTTCGGGGGGGATCGACTCCTCGCCTGGAAAGAAGCGGGCAGACCGTTGCCGTCCCCCGGTTCTCCAAACGTGGTGCTCGTCGTGCTCGATACGGTCGCCGCCGAGCATCTGGCTCTCTACGGCTACGATCGCCCCACCTCGCCCACGCTGGAGACGCTCGCCGATCGCGGCATCCTCTTCCGACGCGCTGTCGCGCCCTCGTCCTGGACGCTTCCATCGCATGCAAGCTTCTTCACGGGTCGATGGCCATACGAGCTCTCGGCCGGCTGGTTGACGCCGCTCGATCGCCAGGCGCCTTCCCTGGCGGAGTATCTCTCACGCCACGGCTATGCGACCGCTGGCTTCGTGGCCAACACCTGGTATTGCTCCGCGGACTCGGGGCTCGGGCGCGGCTTCACGGTCTATCGCGATTACCTTCTCGACGATCTGGGCGCGTTCAAGTACGCCGTGCTCATCGATCGCCCGCTTGAGGGCGCGCGCCAGCTTGATAACGAGCTCCGACGCCGTTTCGGCATCGACTTGTTGCGCCCCTTCGTTCGTACGGTCTGGTGGCGCTTCAACGCAAGCAGCCGCAAGGACGCGGCGCACGTCAACGCGGAGCTCCTGGGCTGGCTCTCGAACCGGCCCGATCCCCATCGCCCGTTTTTTGCGTTCCTCAACTACTACGATGCCCACTATCCCTACGAACTGCCCGCCGGCGCGATCCATCGCCATGGGCTTCGCCCGCGCAACGATCGCGAGGTCGACCTGATCCAGAACTGGCGCACGGTCGACAAGCGGAATCTCATGCCAGGCGAAATTGGCTTTGTGCGCAACTCCTACGATGACTGCGTCACCGCGCTTGACGAGCAGCTCGGCCGGTTGGTCGACGCGCTCGAGCGCAGAGACCTGCTCGGGAACACCTGGCTCGTTGTGCTTTCCGACCATGGCGAGAGCTTCGGCGAGCACAAGGGGGATTTCGGCCACGGCACCTCGCTCTATCAGACTCAGCTTCATGTGCCGCTTCTGGTTGTGCCGCCGACGCCGCAGCGGACGCGGATGCGGATTGATGTGGAAGTCAGCCTGCGCGACCTGCCCGCCACGATTGTTGATCTGCTCGGCTTCCAGGATCCGCGGGCATTTCCCGGGGAATCACTGGTACCGCTGTGGGCGCAGGCCGGCGCGGGCAGGCCGGTTGAGACATCCCCAGCCATTTCGGTGGTGGTGCCGACAGACCCCGTCGAGCCCGATCCGCTCAAGCTCATGGAGAGCCGCGAGGTCTGGGCCTCGCTGACGCAGGACGGCTGGAGTTATATCCTTGGGGAAGGCACTTCGGGCGAGCAGCTCTATCATCTGAAGGATGATCCCGGGGAACGCTTGGACCATGCGCGCGATCCCGCCGCGGCCGATCGGCTGGCTTCCATGCGTGCTGCGCTCAACCGGGCCACGGGTGGACCGCTCAAGCTCGAGCAGTTCAAGCCGTGAGCGGTGCGGGGCGGCCTAGTCGGCCACGCGGCAGATCATGCACTTGAGATAGTCCGTTTCGAGGCAGCTTGCCGCGATGGGGTGATCAGGCGCCTGGCCGCGCTCTTCGAGAATCTGAAGCGTTCGCCCCGTCTGCACGGCCGCTTCTGCAAGCACCTGGGCAAACGTTGTGCGATCCACCGATCCAGAGCAGGAGCAGGCGACCAGCAGTCCCCCAGGCTCAACGCGATCCATCGCCGCCTTGTGCAGGCGCAGGTAGTGCTTAAGCGCGTTGTCGAGATCCCGGGCTCGGCGTGCGTACTTGGGCGGGTCGCAAATCACCACGCCAAAACGAGCACCCAGAGAACGCAGGCGATTCAAGGTCTCGAAGACGTCGCCCGCCTCGAACCGGACCAGCTCGGCGGCCACGCCGTTCAGTACCGCGTTCTCGCGCGCGTGTTCGATCGCGGCAGCAGAGCTATCCACGCCGAGCACGTCCCGTGCGCTGCCAAGCACAGCCGCTGCGAGACTGAAACCGCCGCAGTAACAAAAAAGATCGAGCACGCTCCGGCCCGCACAGTAGCGGGCCACGGCGCGGCGATTCTCCCGCTGGTCGATGTAGAAGCCGGTTTTCTGGCCGCCGCGGGGGTCGATACGGTATACGATTCCGTGCTCACGGATCAGGATTGGGGGTTCTTGCGGCGTGGCAACCGCCGTTTCTTCATCGCGTGGCAACCCCTCGAGGTCCGCAACGCCGCGCTCGGTTCGCGACCAGAGCCCGTCGATCCCCGGCAGCCGTTCCAGAATCTCCAGGATAGCTGCGCGGCGCAGGTAGAGCGCGAGGCTGGAAAAGCGCACAACCAGGCTGCGGTGATAACGGTCGACGGTGAGACCTGAGAGTCCGTCTCCCTCGCTTGCGATCAACCGGTAAGCGGCTTCAGGCTGCTCCAGCTTGAGCACATCACGCCTGAGAGACACCGCCCGGGTGATCCGTTCGGCCCAGAAGTCGTAATCGAGCGGCTCATCCACCAGGCGATAAAGGCGCACCCGGATCGCGCTTTGTGGGTTGTAGAGCCCGCGCGCCACGAATTGCCCCTCGCGCGCGTGGACAGCGACCTCCGCTCCAGGCTCGAGCCCGCGCGGCACCCGGTCGATCGATGCCTCGAAAACCCAGGGATGACCTGCGAAAAAGGGGCGCGCCTTGCGCGGCTTGAGAATGACCTGCGGAACGAGCGTCATCGATCACGAATCCTGGTCCGCCGTGTGCAAGCGGATCATCAAGGCATCTGGGCGCTCGTCGAGCCCCGGCTCGCGGCCTCAAACTCGGCCAGATACGCCAGCGTGCGGTCAAGCTGCGTCTTCAGATGCTTGACACGCAACAACCCTCGAATGCGGCACAGAAGCTCAATCTTGTTCACAGGCTTGGTCAGGAAGTCGTCCGCACCTGCCTGCACCCCACGCTCGAAGTCCGAGGCCTCATTGAGCGCAGTCACCATCAAGATCAAGAGGTCGCGCGTGGCGTCGTTCGCACGCAACTTGCGGCAGACCTCAAAGCCGGAAAGCCTGGGCATCATGACGTCAAGCAGCAGCAGGTCGGGACGGAACTCCTCGACCACGCGGACCGTTTCCTCGCCGTCGTGCGCAGTCCGAATCTCGCAATCGAAGTCGCCGAGATAGGCCTCGAGCAATTCGACATTCTGGTGATTGTCGTCAGCGATCACGATCCTGGGCGGCGGGGAGGGCTCGTCCAATTCCCATTCTCCTCTCAGGCACTCCCGGGCTCGGCCCTGGTCGCCGCCAGCGAGCGGGTCAACCCAGTCCGGCCCAACGCTCAAGCCGCAGGGCCAGTGATCCCACCGAACCTGGCGGGCGTCACGGAAGTGCTTTTGACGCCTAGAATATACAAGGGGACGGCGTTTGGGGACAGTGCGACCGATGCATCCCGCACAAAAGGAACGGTCCACGGAGTGGTTGAGCACAAGTCTGTCGGGATACGGCTCCAGGGACGTTGCCCCGGGCTTTTCCCGTGTTAGAATTGGATGCTTTCTTTAAAAATTCGCTGAACCCGCGGTTCCTCCATCTTCTACAGAGCTCTCTTCATTTGAAGGGAGGCAAAGCTCGTGCCTCTGCGGGATATTGATCGCAAACTGATCGATCGGTGCCTTCGCAAGGAACCCGGCGCCTGGAACGACTTCGTCGACCGTTACATGGGGCTCATTTACCATGTGATTGGCCACGTGGCGCATGCGCGGAGTCGGGTCCTGAGCGCGGCGGACACCGAGGATGTGGCAGCCGAGATCTTCCTCAAGATTGTCGATGATAATTACGCGGTGCTGCGCCGGTTCAAGGGAATGAGCTCCCTGCCGACGTATCTGACGGTGATTGCCCGCCGGACCTGCATAAAGGAGCTCGTCAAGCGGCACAGGGAAGAAGAGCTTGGGCATACCAACGCGCACCGCGCCAGTATCGACGACGGAGCATCGGGTGAGGTTGAGTCCATCCTCACAGCGGATGAGGTCCATCGTCTGCTGGAGGATCTCCCGGAACGCGATGCGGAGATCGTGCGCATGTACCATCTCAAGTTTCTGAACTATCGTCAGATTGGCAAGCGGATGGGCATTCCGGAAAACTCCGTGGGGCCGATCCTGGCGCGGGCCCGGCAGCGACTGCGTGAAGCCGCCGAGCAACGGAGCGTGGGCTAGGAGGTGGGTAAGCGCCTAGCGGTCGATCGAGGAGCTCAGGCCCGACCGGTCGACCGTGCTGGCTGTCTGCCAGTCTGTACCCGGCGGCGCGGGCATCGGGGCGCCAATGACCGGCTCGAGCAAGGGCCGTGAAGCCGCGGGTTGATTCGACGCCTCGTCCTCGATCGCGCTTGGCCGCCCCAGCTTGACGTCACGCCTCACCGGCGGCGGGATGGTCCTTCGGACCATCGTTCGACTCCTCGTCTCGGGCTTCTCCGCAGCCATGTTCGCCATCTCGGACAGGTTCACACGCGTGTAACCCGGTACCTTCGGCTCGACAAAAAGCCCGGCCGATTTCGTGCTGTCAAACTGGTTGATCTTCACTCCGCTATCCATGTCGACATCAAGCGCAAGCTGCTCCGGCTTCCATTCCAGCCGGATTGCCCCCGGGATATGGCAGGTATCAGCCAGCCCTTCGCCATTCGACTCAAGCTCGTGCGTCTTGTAGTTCTTGATCTCCGCCCGCGCAAGCAAGGTCTTGCGGTCGCGGCTGTAGAGCGAATACTCCTTGATCCGCCGCGATTGGTTCCACACCACGACCTCGCGATACGCCGGGTTCGAGCCCCCCGCGAACGTGAAGAGGGTGGTACCGGGCTCCGGTCCTTCTCGCGCTGTGATCCTTGCCTCTTCCGCGGGGCTGATCGACTTGATGCCAAGCGCCTCGATGATCCAGTCCGGCTGGTAACTTGCGGCCAGCCCGTTCGCCTCCGCATCCGAATGATCCGCCCAGTAAATCGACCTGTCCTGCCTGTTCTGCACCCAGAACCAGAACTCACGATCATTTGAGCCCAGGTCGGCCTTGGTCGCTCCCATGTGGGTCAGCACGAGCTTGAAATTCTGCGGCTTCTCGAGCCAGAGGTGGCCCTCGACCCCCCCGCGCACCATTGTGCTCGCAACCCGAATCGACGGCCGAGCCTGAAGTGTCTTGATCCGATCCGCGTTCTCGTTGTGACTGGCCACGAACTCATGGACCGAAATCTGCTTGAGCGTGGTGGCCGGAGCGGGATTATTCCCCCGCAAGTTAAACGCGGGCGTACAACCGCTCGCACCCAGCAGGGCGAGGACCACCATCCAGGATGTCCGAGGTCCCGTCATGACCTACTCCCGGCACGGTTCCTGTACGCAAACGCTCGACAATGAATTATGGACGATGAACGCAGCCGAGTCGGCCTTATCGAGGGGGCCGCACCCTAACCCACTCCTGAATATGCCACAAGGGCGAAATCCCATTCCTGGGCAAGGGCTCCGGCCCACTCAACCTGCCGCGACCCGTCCCATGCTCCTTAATCGACAAGAAACCGCTTGAGGGCGTCAAAGCCCTTTTCGATGGTGGTTAAGCTCGTCGCAAACGACATTCTGGCATAACCTTCCGCGCCGAATGCCGAGCCCATGACAAGCGCGACACCAGCCTGGCCAAGCGCCTGCATGCAAAAGTCCGTGGAATCCTCAATGCGGTTGCCGCCGAGGACTTTTCCAAAGTAAGTGCTGACATTCATGAACGCGTAAAAGGCACCATCGGGGGGCGTACAGGTGATTCCAGGAAGATCACGGATGCGTTCAAGCACGCGAGCTCTTCGCCTGGTGAATTCAGCCTTCATCACGGCGACCGAATCCTGCGGCCCCGCGATTGCCTCAAGCGCGGCCCACTGGCTCACGGAACAGGGATTGCTCGTCTCCTGACTCTGCAAGTCTCCCATGAAGCGCGACACTCCGTCGGGTGCGACCGCCCAGCCGATGCGCCAGCCTGTCATCGCGTAAGTTTTGCTCACGCCGGAAACTGTGATTGTGCGTTCGGGCAGCCGAGGATCCAGTGTGGCAAAACAGGTAGGCTGGGCGTCGCCGTAGGTGAGCTGCTCGTAGATCTCGTCGGAAAGGACGCCAACCTGCGTGCTCAGTACGGCCTCCGCGAGCTGAGCGAGCTCCGCGCGTGAGTAAACGACTCCAGTCGGGTTGGAGGGGCTGTTGATCATGAGGAGCTTCGTGTTTGGCGTCACGGCCGCCAGGAATCGCTCTGGGGTGAGTTTGAAACCCTCCGCCTCGGTGGTTGGGATCACCACGGGTGTTGCCCCGGTCAACTTGACCAGGTCGGAATAGCTCACCCAGTAGGGCGCAGGGATGATCACCTCATCGCCAGGCCCGCAGACTGCCATGAGTGCATTGTGGAGTGAGTGCTTGGCTCCATTCGAGATGACCACCTGGGCCGCGGCTGTCTTGAGCCCATGATGTTTTGAGTAGTGGGAGGCGACCGCCTCGCGGAGCTCAGGGATACCGGCTGGCGGCGTGTAGTGCGTATGGCCGCCGCGAATCGCTCGAAATGCGGCCTCCTGGATATTTGCGGGCGTGTCGAAGTCCGGCTCGCCGAGTGCGAAATCGAGCACTTCCACGCCTCGGGCCTTCAGTTTTCTTGCTTCCGCCCCCATCGCCAGGGTCGCTGAAGGCGCGATCAACGTTGATCGAGATGCCAGCTCAAGTCCCATTCGTCCCCTCCTTTGCATTGCGTCCGACCCCAACCCTGGCTGAGCGGTTCGCCTGGGATCGTCGAATTGAATCCCGCTCGGTTCCAGGTGACTCCAAACGACCTCGAAAAACGATTCTTCTCGGCCGAAGACGTCTAAGGCTTCCCAGACTCCCTAAACAGCGCTATTTACTTGAACCATGGTCATGAGCGTGTTAAGATCTAGGAGTCCGGCAAATTGGATATTTGCAGGATGATGCCTCTTTGACCGACAACCTTCGAGATTGTGCGGCTGGCTGGCTGGCGGGTCAATTCCCTCGGTTGGCGGCCGCGGTTGCTGGATTTGCCTTGAGAGTCCTGGCCTTTGCTGGAGCAGGGAGTCGACCAGGAGTCATGAGCAGGGTTGATCGAGGCACGGCCTGCTGACCGTTCGCCGCTGGCTGTGTACAGGGATGAGGAGGGGATTCGAGGACGACGGACTGCCCCGCACACCGAGAGTGATCGCGACGAGAGCGTGGGGGAAACAATGCGCCGGGTGGTTGTGACGGGGATTGGCGTCGTTGCGCCGAATGGCGTGGGACGCAAGGCGTTTCGCGAGGCGATCTACGAAGGCCGCTCGGGGGTTGGGTACATCGAGAGTTTTGATACCTCGGGGCTGAAGATCAAGATCGCCGGAGAGGTTAAGAACTTCGACGTCCTGCCGTACCTGGGTGAGCACCGCAAGAATCTGAAGCTGATGAGCCGGGCGGTGCGGTTTGCCGTGGGCGCGGCCGCGCTTGCGGTTGAGGATTCGGGCGTCGACACCGCGCGGCTGGATCCGGCTCGATTCGGCGTATGCATGGGCGCTGGGATTACCCCGATGGACGTGGGGGAACTGGTGGGGCCGATCATGCGGAGCGTGGGCTCCGACGGCGGCTTTGATGTGGCCCGCTTCGCCGTGGAGCGTTCGGAGTCCATCTTCCCGCTTTGGCTGTTGCAACATTTGCCGAACATGGCCGCGGCGCACATCTCGATCTTGCACAGGGCGATGGGGCCGAACAACACGATCGTGACGGCCTGCGCGGCGGGAACCCAGGCGGTTGGAGAAGCTTTCCGCTTGATTGCACGCGGCGACGCCGATGTGATGCTCGCCGGGGGTTGTGACAGCCGGCTCGATCCGCAGCTCTTCGTGGCCTATTCCGCGATGAAAGCCATCAGCTCCTCGCTGCGGCCGCCGGCCGAAGTCTCGCGTCCATTCGACGCCGAGCGCGATGGTTTTGTTCTGGGGGAGGGGGCGGCCGTGCTCACGCTCGAAAGTCTGAGCCGTGCTCGCCGCCGTGGTGCCACCATTTACGCCGAGATCAAGGGGTACGGTTCTTCCTTCGACGCCTTCGGAATCACCCGGCCCGAGCCCGAAGGCCGCGGCGCTGCCCTGTCCATGACCGCCGCGCTCCGCGAAGCACGCACCAACGCTTCCGACATCGACTACATCAACGCCCACGGCACCAGCACCCGTCTCAACGACCTCATGGAGACCGTCGCCGTGAAGCGCGTCTTTGGCTCGCGTGCCTCACGCATTCCCATGAGCTCCCAAAAATCGATGATCGGCCACCTCATCGGTGCATCAGGCGCTGTCGAGGCCGCGGCGACCGCGCTTTCGATCCACGACGCCGTCGTGCCCCCCACCATCAACCTCGCCACACCCGACCCTGAGTGCGACCTCGACTACGTGCCCAACACCTCGCGCGAAATGCCGCTCCACTGCGCCATTTCGAATAGCTTCGGATTCGGCGGACAAAACGCATCGCTCGTAATGACACGTGTTTAATCGATTGGTGTGTTGACAGCAACCAAACCGGCACCTACGGTTACTATTAGGTAACCCGGAAGTGTCGGACGCCGCTCACCAGGGACGCAGGCTCCCGCGTCCTTTCATGAGTCTGTTGTCAACAGGGCGCGAGCGAGACCATGAGCTTTTCACATGCGGTAGGAGCGATGCGTGCAGGTGTTGAGCGGCGAGCGTTTTGCCGTTATCCGGTGAAATTGTCGGCCGCGCAGATCAGTTGGCAGAAGGGATCATCGTCTTCGACCGTGAATTGCGTGGTGCTCGACGTTTCGCTGAAGGGATGCCGCATTGAGGCCGCGGGCATTTCGCCACCGCCTTTGGGATCGCACGTTTGTATCAAGTTCGCTGCTGGCGGTCAGGGATTGGAAGGCCAGTTTGTTGCGGTTCAGAAGCCGTGGTTCGGCGCGGCCAAGCTGGGCATTCGATTCGACGAACAGTTGTCTTACGATCTCTTCAACGAGATCGTGTATGGCGGCGGGCACTTTGTTGAAACCACGGGCGACAACACCCCCGAGCACGAGCGCGACCTGTTCTGGAAGTAAGGGGTCACAGCCTCGTCTGATCAGGAGGAATCGCTCGCCAGGATGGACGCAGCTCCCCGATCGGCGCGGGGCGCTCGGTCGGGGAGACAGGGATGATGCGAGAGCGAGGACTGTCGCTGTTCCAGGCGGTCTGCCTGAACATGTCGATGATGGTGGGGATCGGTCCGTTCATCACCATCCCGACCCTGATTGGGGCGATGGGAGGCCCACAGGCCATGGTGGGCTGGTTTCTGGGTGCGCTCGTCGCGCTTGCCGACGGCATGGTCTGGAGTGAGCTAGCGGGTGCATACCCAGGCTCGGGCGGCACCTACCACTATTTCGATCAGGCGTTTGGCACGCTTCGGATCGGCCGCCTGCTCAAGTTCCTGTTCGTATGGCAGTTTCTGGTGAGCGGGCCGTTGGAAGCGGCCACGGGAGCCATCGGGCTGGCGCGTTACCTTGGTTACTGGCTGCCTGGCATTTCGCAGACGGCCTGGCGGGTTGCCGATTTCGGCGTTCCCGCACGCGGGGTCGTGAGCTGGGATCAACTCGCAGCCGCCCTGGTGATGATCGGCGCGACCGTCGCCGCGGCCGGGCGTATCGTCTGGGTCGGCCGGCTGCTCGTCGTTTTCTGGGTTGGCGTGGTCGTGACTCTCATCTGGGTCGCGGTAACCGGTCTGCTCCACTTCGACCCGCGCCTGGCATTCGACATCCCCGCAAATGCCTGGCGGCTGGACATCCAGAACGCCCGCGGCCTGGGGCTTGCGCTTGCCATCGCGCTCTACGACTTCCTGGGCTACTACCACGTCTGCTACCTGGCTGACGAGGTCGAACAGCCAGCGCGGGCCATTCCGCGCTCAATTCTGATCTCGATCCTCGTCGTCGGAAGCTTTTACGTGGTCATGAATCTGGGGATTCTGGGAGTGATTCCCTGGGAACAGGTGGCAGCCTCCCGGCATATCGTCAGTGACCTGATGGAACGCGTACACGGCCCGCAAGCGGCCGGACTTGCCACAGCGCTGATTATCTGGACGGCGTTCGCGTGCCTCTACGCGTTCTTGATTGGTGCCAGCCGAGTGCCACAAGCGGCGGCGCGGGCTGGGGATTTTCCCGCATTCTTTGCCGAGTCCAATTCGGGACGAGGTTACCCAGCGCGTTCACTGTTTTGCATTGGCGGGCTCGCCGCGATTGCATGTCTCGCCAGCCTGGGGACCATCATCACGGCTCTGCTGGCGACGCGGATCATCGTCCAGTTCGTGGGGCAGATTGCAACCCTGCATCGTGTGCACAAGCTCGATCCCGGACGGCTCAGGTTTCGAGCCCCGCTTTACCCCATCGCGTCGCTCATCGCCCTCGCGGGCTGGCTGTTCGCACTTGGGACCATGGAGCTCGAGATCATCGTCTTCGGAGCAGCCGCCATCGCGCTGGGGGCGCTGGTCTTCCTGGGCTGGACTCGGCGCGATCGTGGGAGATTTGCGGCCGGGCCCGCGCCGAGTTCGCTTGCGATCGAGCCAATCTCGGAGTACGATGAATGATCCTGAAACCGGGTCGATGTCGAGGTCGCATGCGCGAGCTCGGGACCGGGCGAGGTGACCTGGCGCCCGCCGTTTGCCGCTTGACGAGGGTTAGATGTCGCTTGATAAGAGCTTGAAAAAGGGGGGTGGTTTGACGCGGGTGCGGAGCGTGCTCACGCGCCCCGAACGTCTCGCGGCCCTGCAAGCCGACGACAGGTGGACGCCGGAAAAGGGTGTCTACAACATCCCCAAGACCAAATTCCGCCGTTTGCCTCCCGGTGTATCGGGGCCTTCCCGCCCGGGCGAGTCCGGCGAATCCAAGTGAATCACCTGGATTCTTTCGCGTTCCCGCCGCCGAGGGGCTTTGTCCCCTCGGCGTTCGGTTTTTTTGGACCGAGCATTTAGCGATCGGTCCGAAGCGCGTTAATCTCGCCAATCAGGTCGAAGTCCAGCGTGGTCAGTCCGCCCACGTCATGGGTCGACATTTCGATGCGAACCGTGCGGAAGCTCACGATCAGGTCGGGATGGTGCTCCAGCTTCTCGATCAGAACGGCGACCTCGTTCACGAATTCCATCGCCCGGCGGAACGAGGAGAAATTCCAGGTCCGCACGAGCATGTCGCCATGGCGTTCCCAGCCTTTGGCCAGCGGCAGCCGCTCCAGGATTTCGGCCTCGCTCAATTTCGACATCGCGCCACCTTGACCCTTGGTCGCCCCAGCCTGAGGGGATCTTGCAGTCCATCCGCGCCAGGATCGATCATTCCCTGGGTTCAACTAACTCATTATCTCGGCTTTGAGGCACTCGAGACAAGAGTCGATCACCATGGCGAGTGAAAGGTCGGCCTCATGATTGCCGCACTTGCGGTGCTTTGTTTGGCGATCGTGATGGTAAGCGTGCTGGGCGGGCTGCTTCCTTTGGCGAGGGCGCTCGACCACACCCGTCTGCAGCTTTACCTGAGCTTTTCGGCGGGGGTGATGCTGGGGGCTGTCTTCTTTCACATGCTCCCAGAATCCGTACGGCTCGGCTCACCGGCGGTGATCTCGTGGACGGCGGTCGGGCTTGTGATCCTGTTTCTGGTGGAGCGATTTTTCTCGTATCACCATCACGAGACGGAGCCTGAGGAGCCGGTTGCGGCCGCACACGCCTGCGGCGAGGAGGGAGCGCACGGTCACGAAGCGGGCAATCCCATGGGCTGGGGTGCGGCTGCGCTTGGCCTTGGCTTCCATTCGCTGATTGGCGGAATTGCGCTTGCGAGCGCGGTCGGGGCTGACTACGCGCTTGGCAAACGACTGGGACCAGTCTCGCTGGGAGTTTTTCTGGCCACGCTGGCGCACAAGCCGGCCGATGCGCTCACCGTGACTTCACTTCTGGTGAAGGGTGGAGCATCGCGCAAAGCCGGCCACCTGGTGAACCTGATCTTCGCGCTCATGATTCCGCTGGGAGCCATGCTCTTTGTGCTGGGAATTGGCGAGATCGGCGATCGCGAGCGCCAGCTTGGCACGGCCTCCGCGCTGGCGTTTTCAGCCGGAACCTTTCTGTGCGTTGCGCTTTCGGACATTCTGCCTGAGCTTCACTTTCATTCCCATGACCGGGTCAAGCTGTCGCTCGGTTTGCTCGCGGGGCTTCTGCTGATGGCGGGGGTGGTGGCGCTCGAACCGCATCTGTAGCAATTCGCGTTCGCGGCGGGCGTGGAAGCTTGATTAGAATCTATCCTTCGAGCAACGAGGGGTCATCAGGAAGACATTTCAGGCTCAGGGAGATGCGCCGCGGGTTGTAGTCGAATCGCAACAAGACGCCGAGGGGAGCCATGAAGCAGCGAATAAGGGCCGGTGGACCGGGCTGGTGTACGGCGGCGATTTTCCTGTGTTTGGTCGTGTTCGAGCCCCGGGTGCGCGGAGGCGACGACGACTCTTTCAAGAATCTCACAGCCGCCGGCGTACCCCAGGGACGCGTATCACTCCAGGCGGCGGAAAAGGGCGCAACGGCAATCGTGTTCTACTCGAGCGAATGCCCGATCTCGAATGCGTACAGCCCCACCCTTACTCAGCTCATGGACGAGTTCAAGGGCAAGCCTGCTCGCTTTGTGGGGATTTGCGTCGATCCTGATCTGAGCGACGCTGATGTGGCCCAGCACGCCCGTGACTTTGATCTCAAGGTGGAGATTGCACGCGACCGCACCGGTACGATCGCTCGCAGACTGGGTGTGAAAGTGACACCCGAGGCGGTTGTGCTCGATTCCGCCGGGAAGATTCGTTATCGCGGCCGGATTGACGACCAGTTTGCCTCACGCGGCGTGCGCAGAGCGAATCCTTCGGGCAACGAGCTCAAGGACGCACTGGCCGCGGTGCTTGCGGGCAAGGAGGTCGCGGTGCCTCGAGCCGAGGCGATCGGCTGCCCGCTCCCGGAAGTCTCAGCGCCGGCCGAGCGGCCCACGTATTCGGGAAATGTCGCGGAGATTCTCAACAGCCACTGCCGCGAGTGCCATCGCAAGGGGCAGGTCGGCCCGTTTGCGCTCGAGAATTACGCGCAGGCCAGGAAGCGGGCGAGCGATATCGCGAGTGTGGTCGAAAGCCGGCAGATGCCGCCCTGGAAACCTGCGCCCGGGTTCGGTTTGCCGCTCAAGGATTCACGCGCGTTGAGCGCGGCTGATATCGCGGCGCTGGTCGCCTGGGCCGAATCCGACGCTCCCGAAGGCGACCCCGCGCAAACACCCGCTCCGCCGCGGTATTCGAACGACTGGGAGCTGGGTAAGCCGGATCTCGTGCTCGACATCGGTCATGATTTTCCGATTCCCCCGTCCGGTGACGACATCTATCGCTGCTTCGTGATCCCCACGAGCCTGCCGCGTGACGTGGCGATCGAGGCCGTCGACTTCCGCCCCGGAAACCGCCGCGTGGTCCACCACGTGCTCGCCTATGTGGATGTCTCGGGCAAGGCGCGCGAGCGCGACGCGGCCGATCCTGGGCCGGGCTATCGCTGCTTTGCCGGACCTGGTGAGCCGATCCATGCCGATCTCACCGGCTGGGCGCCGGGCGCACGGCCGTATCGACTGACCGAGGGGATTGGCCGCTCGATGCCAAAAGGCGCAGACCTGATCGTACAGTTGCATTACCACCCCAGCGGCAAGCCGGAAACCGATCGCACCCAGATCGCGCTCTACTTCGCCAGAAAGCCGATCAAGCAAACGCTCCACTGGCGGGCTGCGCTCAATCCAGAGATGGTCTTGCCGCCGGGGAAGTCCAACATCGAAATCAAGGCCGACTGGAAGCTGCCTGTCGACGTCGAGGCCCACGGCGTTGCGCCTCATATGCACTTGCTCGGGCGCGACATGACAATGTCCGTGACTTTCCCCGACGGGCGCGTGCAGGACCTGCTCAAGATCGACGACTGGGATTTCAACTGGCAGCAGATGTATTCCTTTGAGAAACCCATCGACCTGCCAAAAGGGACAGTCCTGCACGTCGTTGCACACTTTGACAACTCGGCCTCCAACCCCAGGAATCCGAACCATCCGCCCAGGGAAGTACGCTGGGGCGAAGCCACGACCGACGAGATGTGCATCGGCTTCATCGGGCTCACCAAGAAGGGGCAAGATCTCACGAAGCCCGGCGAGCGCGACGACCTGGTCGAGATTTGCGAGAAGGCCATGCAAAAGCAAATCGAGGAATATCGCGCCAAACGCAAGCGGCGTTAATTGAGATCGGGCGTGAGCGGGCCGGCGAGTCCCTTGTGATAAAAGAGCCGGCCCGGCAGCGTGGGCATGAACGAGCTTGGGACCCAGGGATCGGGTCCATAGCGCAAGGTCATCCAGAGACTTGCGCCCTGCCACTGCATACCGCGATCGAACACCCCCTCCGCGCCTCCGATGATCTGATCAGCGGCCAGAAAGAGCCCGGGTCCGATCGTGTTGGCGAAAGCGGGGACGAGCGTGGTGCGGCTCTTGAAGCTGGTGATTGCATTTTGCTCGATGGTCAGCGGGTGCAGCCGCGCGCCTAACCTGTGGGTGGCGGCTTTCCAGGCGTCCACCGTGGGGTACTCCGCGGCGAAGTGCGGCTCCCAGAAGGCGATATGGCACACCCGGCCGATGCCGAAGATCACAACAAGGTGCGCGCCTTGCTGTTTGAGCTCCGCGATCCGCTCGGCGTAGTGGGGCAGGCGGTCGGGCGTGGCGAACCAGCGCTGGTTTTGCGGCACCGTTCCCTTGCCGAGGGGCCCGTAAAACGCGGCTTCCATTGCGTTCTGAAAGGCGCCTGGGTTGTTCGCCGGCAGTGTTTGCCCGGCGTGATCGCTCCACTCGTCCATGTTAAAGCCATAAACATGTTCGCACGCAACGCCCCATTCCTTGAGGAAGTAGACCGCCCAGCGATACATGCCCATGGGACCAACGGGCAGGATGAGTGCGAGTTTGCGGCCCTCCGCGCCCGTGCGCTGGATCACAGTGGCGATTTCGTGCCCCATCATGACGTCGAAATCGGCGATGGATTCGCACGCGGCCAGTTCGAAGCCCGTGTGCCACCACGGCTGGCGCTCGGCAATGGCCTGCGGCGGATGGGCGCAGCAGGCGTCGATCCGGGCCAGGTCCCAGCCGCGCGGTAAGAAGCCTTCCATCATCGATCCGGCCAAGGTTGTGATGAGGTTCATGCCGCGTCGCTCATTTCTGTTCGATCTGGATGACGACCTTGCCGGTGAGGGTGCCCGCGCCCTTGACCGTATTGTCTTCAAGGAATTGCTCGGCCGCGGCCGCCTGATCGAGCGGGAAACGCTTGCCGACAACCGGTTTGATCAGGCCCTCCTCAACCCAGGCGTTGATCTCGAGCGCGGCCTTGCGCTGGGTCTCGGGCGCGGCGTTGAACATGGCGAAGCCGTGGATCGAGCAGTCTCGAGGATAAAACGCACCCAGCGGAAGCGTGGGCTTCGCCGCCCGGCCGGCCATCAGAATCATCCGCCCGCGCTTGCGCAAGAGCGGGATGGAGACCTCGAGATTCGGCTCGCGCTGGGTTTCATACCAGACGTCGTAACCTTCGGGTGAGAACTCGCGGAGCTTCGCGGGAATGTCGTCGGTTTTGTAGTTGAGAGCCAGGTCAGCGCCAAGCCGGGTGCAGAGAGCAATGCGTTCAGGGCTGCCCGCGCTTGTGGCCACGCGTGCCCCCTTGGCCTTCGCGAGCTGGATGACCATCATCCCCACGCCCCCCGAACCGCCGGGGACATGGACGGTTTGACCCTTTTCGAGCCGGCCGTGCTCAAACAATCCCAGGTGCGCTGTGATGCCCACGAGAGCCATGGCCGCGGCCTCGTCGTCGCCCAGTAGAGTCGGGATCGGGTAAGCCCAGCATTCGTCGATGACGGCGTGCTCGCTCGCGACCCCCTGCCGTCCGAGCAGTCCCTGGTTCGATCCCCACACGCGGTCGCCGGGTTTGCAGGAGGTCACGCCCGGGCCAACCTTTTCAACCACCCCCGCGAAATCGCAGCCAACCACATAGGGAAACACAAGCGGCATCGCCACTGCACCCGAGCGAACGTAGAGATCGATGGGATTCAGGGCGACGGATCGAATCCTCACGAGTAGCTTTCCGGGCGCCAGCTCGGGCGTGGGAAGATCGCCGACCTTGATGACCTCAATGCCGCCCGTTTGTTCGATGAATGCCGCGCGCACGGTCTGCTCCTGGATCGTGAGGGAGTCGAGCGCCCGATGGGTTCAGGCGTGAGTCGCCGCCACGCCTTCGAGTGTGCTACATTGCCCCTCCGGACGCAAGCGCGTGGCGTGCGCCTGGCCGCTTCCTGAACGAGGATATGAGCCGGTGAGAATCTGTGTGTTTTGCGGCTCGAGGCCAGGGGTGTCGCCAGTTTATGCCGAGTCCGCCCGCGCCTGCGGACGGGCGCTCGCCGAACGCGGAATCGAGCTCGTCTACGGCGGCGGACGCGTGGGCCTCATGGGCGTGGCGGCAGACGCCGCGCTCGCGGCAGGCGGGCGCGTGATCGGCATCATCCCCAGTGCCCTTGCCTCAAGCGAGATCGCTCACGACGGCCTCACTGAGCTCCATGTCGTCCCAGGAATGCACGAGCGCAAGGCCATGATGGCCCAGCTCTCCGACGCCTTTCTCACCTTGCCGGGCGGCGTTGGCACCTTCGAGGAATTCTTCGAAGTGCTAAGCTGGGCCGTCCTTGGACTGCACACCAAGCCAATGGCGCTCCTGAACGTGCATGACAGCTTCACCGCACTGATCGAGCTGCTTGAAAATACCGCTGAGCAGGGATTCATGCGCAGGGACGTGCTTGATCATCTGATCATCTCGAGCCGCGTCGAACAGGTCCTTGATGCCATTGCAACTGCCTGCATTCGGGCGCCCGCGCGGTCCCGGGCCTGACCCCGCTCGCTCATGATTCGATACAATCTTTGGCAGCAGCGAGCGAATGTTCCCTGAGTCCTTCGCTCGCCGGGTGCGTATCTGCACGCACTCGCAGGTTCACGCCGTTGCCGGGGGTTCCTTGATGAGCCGGGCATGCTGGGTCGGTTCTGCTGCGCTTGTGGCTGCCTCCTTCTTGCTTTCAGCCTGGTGTTTCACCTTTTTTCCAGACGTCGTGCCCACGCACTGGAATATCCGGGGCGAGATCGACGGCCATGGCAGCAAGCACTTTTCGCTCTGGTTCTCACCCGTTTTCATGCTCCTTTTGATGGGGCTCTTCGCGGTCCTACCCGCACTCTCCCCCAGAGGATTCCAGGTCGACACGTTCAGGGGAGCGACACTGGTGATTCTTGTTGTCGCGCTTGCGCTGTTTGCCTATCTTCATGCCGTGATCCTGCGGGCGACCTGGCTGGGCGTCGAAGGGCGCACGGGTTTCGATATCGGGCGCTGGCTGTTCGGTGGAATGTACGGCTTCCTGGGTTTGATGGGCTTCTTCTTGAGGAAGATCGGGCGCAACTTCTACATCGGAGTGCGAGTTCCCTGGACGCTGGCGAGCGAGCGGGTCTGGAACGAGACGCACCGCTTCACGGGTTGGCTCTGGGCCGGCATGGCCGTGCCGGGCATTGCACTGATCGCGCTTGGCGCCCCAATCCTCTATCCCATCATCCTCTTCTTCGCGGGAGCCCTCGCGCCGATCGTTTACGCGTTTATCGACTACAAGCAACTCGAGCGCAAGGGGCTCATTTAGCCGGCGATTCGCCGCGCGTGAGATAGCGCGCGATCTCCACCGGCGACCGAGCTTCCTGGAACAGGAACGCTCCCTCCGCGCCTGCCTGTTCATATGACTCTCGCGCCCAGTCGACCTCGAAGCTGTTCTGCCCCGGATCGAGCCAGAGCGGCACGGGGGCGGCGAGCGCGGCGGCGACTCGGAAGCCTCCAAATTGCCGCAAGCCGGGCAGGTCGAGCCCGGGATCGATCGCGGATTCGGCGTCCAGGTTGGGAAGTGCGTCAAGATCGAGATAGACTCGTGCCAACCCAGCGAGCGCTGGCAAGGCCAGCAGCGCCTGCGGCCCTGCGTTTCCAATCGCCGCGAGGCTGGTCGCGCGAACCGAGGGCCGGCTCGAGGTCCAGGAAATCACGGTCGCCAGATCTTGCATCTGGTCGGCTGCGCGCGTGGGGTTATATGTATCAAAGTGCACCGTGGTGGGGCGCGCGGGCCTGGGCGCGGCGGGATCGAGCGATTCGCCCACAAAGAGCGGGTCGAAGCCAATCACCGTTTCCCCCTCCGCGAGCAAGGCTCGGACCAGAGGCGACGGTTCGCCGCGGGCGTCCACAAGCGCGGCCTTGCCGCGATCGCTGGCCAGCACGGTGGCCCGGCCGGAGGCCTTCCTGGGTGTGAGGCGCACTGTGGGAATCGCGTCCCCCTGATGAATCCGCCCGAGCGTGAAATGCTCGATCGTGAACCCCACGCGCGGCACCCGTCTGAGCGATTCCTCCACCAGTCGCTCGGGCGCAGGCATGCTGAGCCCCACCCGAACCGCGTGGATCGTCCTCAGCATTCGCTGCCCGGCCGGCCAGGCCAGAGGATGAAGCGGAGAGCAGGCTGAGAGCCGCTTTTCAAGCTCGTCGACAAGATATGCCTCGAGCTGCTCGGGGCTCTTTCGATCACTGGGGCGCGGATGGTCCGAATCCCAGGTGGAGAGCACGTCCGCGGTCTCGGGCGTCTGCTTGCCTTCCCGCGTTGCGGATTCGTCCTCGAGCCCGGCCAGCCAGCGCGCCAGGAAGGGATACACCGCGTTTCGGCTTGTCTCGTTGTAGTTGTGAGGGAAGTCGAAGACCCGGGCGGAGACGCGGTCGAGCTTGCCGACCAGTGCGTAGACGCCACGAATCGCGGGGTAAGCACGCGTCATTGTGAGCTTGGTCCAGTCGCCACTTGCGCCCACCATCATGAGCGGTCGAGGCGCCGTCAGTGCCGCGATCTCAACGTTGTCGGTGCCGATTCGTAACCCGGCCGCGTTCTCGCAAACGCAGCCCCCCTGGAAGCTGTCGGAAACCATGACGACGGGTGCGGCCACGGCCACGCGCGGATCGAGCGCGGTGAGCAGGAAGGTTTGCGTGCCGCCGCCGGATTCGCCCGTGCAGCCGATCCGGGCCGCGTCCACGTCGGGCAGGTTGGAAATCCAGTCGAGCGCACGCATGCTGTTCCAGGTTTGCAGAGTCGGCAGGCTGAGCCCGTATTGCCGTAACCGCGTGTTCAGGAATTCATGCGGGAACGGCTTGCTATCGTTGTAGCCGACCATGTCGTACATGAAGACCACAAAACCGAGCTTGGCCAGGCGCACGCAGCGCATCTGGACGTCGGGCTGCATACGGCCGATTTCCCAGTGGCCGTGCGGGCAGAGCACCGCCGGCAGTTTCCCGCTCGCGTGCGCGGGGCGATAGAGATTGCCCGAAAGGGTGAAGCCTGGGAATGTCTCGAGCACAACCTTCTCGATGGTGTAATCACCGCGATCGAGCTTGCCGTAAACTCTGGCTTCAAGATTGGTGCGTTCGAAACCGGGTAGGAGACCGAGCGTGACCATGAGCTGGTCGCGCACCTGCGCCGCGCGTTTGTGCCACGCCTGCGCGCTCGAGGGCGCCTGGAAGTTCACGCCTTCGTTATTGGTACGAATTCGCTCCCGCCGCAGGTCGAGCAGAGGAGAAGTCGTCTCAACCCGACCACGGAGGATGTCAAGCACAGGCTCCGTGGACTCTGCGCCAGGCGCAACAAATGCGATCAATGCCGGCACGGGACTGGGCGGCGGCTCAACCCTTTTCTTGCTCCTGGATTTGCCGTCTTTTGCCTGATTCTCCGCCGCCTTGACGGGTTCATCCTCAATCGCGATCTTGAGCCGCTTGCTGGCCTCGGGGTTGATCTTGCCCACGGTCGTCCACCGCGCATCGGGATCGTCCGAGCGGCTCCGCCGCCTGAGCGTCAGCGTGTCTCCCTTGATGGCCAGTGACCATTCGTCGCCGGCGCGTGCCCAGACACGCACCACCGCCGAGCCGATGCCTTCAAGCCCCCCTGCGCGTTCGATCGCAGCCAGGTCGCTCGCCTGGACAAGACGAATCGGCCGCGATTCCTCCGCCCCGTGGACTCGCGTCCAGGCGCCTGGGCCCGCCATCCCGAATCCCGCCGCAATCACAAGCACCACGCGTTTCATGATCCACCCCCAGCCAGTAGCGCAACCTCGACGGCTGCCCTGCCCAGGCTACACCGTGACCTTGCGCGAAGCCAGGGAGTCCCAGGGCAGCGACCGAAGGCAAGCCGTAAGGAACAGCATTCATTCATTCATATTAATGAGCATGCGTACGCCGCCGAGGAGGTCTTCGACGGTGAGTGGGCGTGTGCAAGAGAACAGGCAGCAAGTGGGTGCGGGGGGGGTGGCGTCGATGATGATCTGGCGATGGTTGGCCTGGCGGAAGCCCTCGTCGCAGGGTTGGTGGCCGGTGACGAAGAGGTCGGCGTCGACCATCGTGGCGAAGCGATCGGCGGTTTCGGGGGATTCGTCGCGGCCCCAGGTCATGGCGTAGATGGAGCCTCTGCGTTTCATGGCCTCATCGGGCCAGACGTTGGCCTTGAGGATTTCGAGATCGAGGGTATCGAGATCGCGGGCCTCGGGGAGGGTATGGCAAATGAAGACGCGGTTGGGCGTGCGGACGGCCAGGGGGAGGGCCCTGAAGAGCGTCTTGTAGGCGGTGACGATCTCATTCGCCGCGGTTCCGTAGGCTGTGATGATCCCTTTGCGGAACTTGGCGTTCAGGGCCTCGCCATCCTTGCCGATGATGCGGTCAGTGATCTCGGAGAGTTCGTGATTTCCCAGGATGATGTGCACGCGGTCGGGATACTGGCATTTGAGTGCGGCGGTGAGGTCGACAAGCTGGTGCGAGCGATCGCCCGCCTCACCGGGATACTGCTGGGGGCCGTGAATAAGCTCCTGGAGCACGAGGTGCCGCGCGGGGAAGCGATCAAGCGCAGCCAGGTCGAGGGCGCGTCGGAACGCCGGCAGGTTTCCGTGCAGGTCGCCGACGACAAGAACGTCCTCAGCGGAATCGAGTTTGACAACGCCGCCGGATCGCCCGGGCGTTTGTCTCATGAGCTCGGTGGCCTTGCGCAGAGTGAAGAGGATTTTGCGAGGGTCGGGCATGGAGGGTCACGCGGGCGAGCTTGGGTGGTCAGGCGCGCTCGTACGCGCCTGTTTCTACCAGTCTAGCAGACGTTCGGAGAAACGAGCGGCTACCATTCGGCCTCACTGGCGAAGGCCCAGTATTCGTAGAGGTCTTCGAGCTTGGTTTTGAGATCGCGATGTCGTTCCTGGCTGCGCATGGCCTTGAGCGGCTCGCGCCAGGTGGCGGGCTGTCCCAGGAGATCCTCGAGCGCGCGGAGCTCGGGCTCAAGCCGAGCGATTTCGGCCTCGATGTCGACGGCCTTGCGATAGGCGAACTTGCGTGTGGATTTTGTGTTTCTGGCGGGCGGTGGGCTCTGAGTATCGGGCCGAGGCTCGGGCGCCCGGGCGGGTTTGGCCTGGGTGGGGCGGGCGCGTTCTTGCTCCAGCCGCTGGAAGTGGAGATACGCGTCGTAGTCCCCTTCGATCACCCGCACGCGGCCATCCTTGACCTCGATCAGCCGATCGGCCACCTGGTTGAGGAAATAGCGGTCGTGGCTGACCACAAGCACCGTTCCTTCGAACTCATTGATCGAACGCTCGAGCGACGCGCACGACCAAAGATCGAGGTGGTTGGTGGGCTCGTCCATGACGAGCAGGTTGGCCGCGGTTGCGCACAGCCTTGCGAGCGCGGCCTTGGCTTTCTCGCCGCCGGAGAGCTGGCCCACGGTTTGAAAGACGATCTCGCCCGAGAGGCCATAGCGCGCGAGCAGGTCGCGCACGTCTCCTTCGACCCATTCCGGATCGTCCTCGGGCCAGACAGCGCGGACGACGGTCGTGGTGGGGCTCAGGGTGGCAAGCCCCTGGTCATGGTAGCCAACCTTCACCTTGTGCCCCAGCCGCACCGAGCCCGCGTCCGCCTTCTCGTGGCCGATGAGCGTCTTGATGAGCGTCGTCTTCCCCGCGCCGTTGGGACCGATCACGCCCACGCACTGTCCCCGCTCAACCGCGACCGAAAAATCGCGGAACAAGGGCTTGTCGTACGCCTTCGCCAGGTGATTCGCCTCGAGCACGATATCGCCCGTGCGTTCGACCTCGTCGAACCGCATGACAGGCCCCACGATGTCGCGCATCGTATCGACCCGTTCGCGTTCGAGTCGCTCCAGTTTTCGCTCGCGATCGTGCGCCTGCTTGGCACGCTGGCCCGCGCCGTACTTGCGGATGTAAGCCTCAAGCTGGGCTGCCTTCTCTTCCTGCCGCTCGGCCTGGCGCTCGAGCACCTTGGCCTTTTCGCCCCGCAAGCGCCAGTACTGGCTGTAGTTGCCGGGGTATTCGGTGAGATTGCCGAAGTGGAGCTCCCAGATCGTGCTCGCAACCTTGTCCAGGAAGTAGCGATCGTGGCTCACGATGAGCATGGCCACCGGCTGCCGCGCCAGGTACGACTCGAGCCATTCGGTGGTGGCGATGTCGAGGTGGTTCGAGGGCTCGTCGAGGAGCATCAGGTCCGGGCTTTCGAGCAGGAGCTTGGCGAGCATCATGCGCGATTGCTGGCCGCCCGAAAACGTGGTCGCCGGGCGTTGAAATTCGTCTTCCTTGAAGCCGAGCCCCGTCAGGATCTCCTCGACGCGGTGGTCGACCGAGTAGGCATCCTGGTGTGAGATGCGGTCGTGAAGGTCGTCGTAGCGTTTGTGGGCGCGTTCGCGTTCGGCGTCGGTTTCGGCCTCGGCCATTTCGGCCGCGGCTTCTTCGAGCTCAACCTGGAGCTCGAGAAGCGAAGCAAGGCCGGATTTGGCGACGTCGAGCAGGGTTTCGCCCGGCTGGAAGGAATGTTCCTGGCGGAGCAGGCTGATGCGGACGCCTGGCCGGATGGAGACCGAGCCGTAATCCGGCTGATCGAGGCCCGCCAGGATGCGCATGAGCGTGGTCTTGCCCGCGCCATTGGGACCAACAAGCCCGATCCGCTGCCCCGGCCGGATCTCGAGGTCGAGGTTGAGAAAGATGGGGTCGCCGCTATATTGCCGGCCGAGGCCGTGCGCCTGGATCAGGATCATGAAGAGCCCAGAGCCGGAAAACGCGCTCGAGCGCGGGAATCGTACCTGTGCATGTTACGTAGCATCGTCGTCGACCAGCCGCTTTTCTCGCAAGAGATGATGGTAATGCTGGGCGAAGCGGTGCGCCTCGTCGCGCACACATTGCAGGAGCCTGAGCGCGAACGACCTGCGCCTGAGGACGATCGGTTCGGACCGCCCTTCGACGAAGATTTCCTCCTCGCGCTTGGCGAGCGAAACCAGCGTCGGGGGTACCACGCCGAGTTTCTCAAAGGCCTTCAATGCGGCGTTCAATTGCCCCTTGCCACCATCGATGAGCCAGAGATCAGGGAACGGCTCGTCGCGCTCGCGGAGCCCCTTGATTCTACGCGTGACGACTTCCTGAATCGAGGCAAAGTCGTTGATTCCCTCGACCCCCTGGATCCGGTAGCGGCGGTAACCGGGCTTGAAGGGCAGACCATCAACGAACGTCACGAGCGAGCCCACGGTCTCATTGCCGCTGAGGTGCGCGATGTCCACGCCGTCGATCGTGCGGGGCGTGGAGTCGAGTTTGAGGACTTGCTTGAGCCCCTTGAGCCCGCGCCTGGGGTCAACGTAAAAGACCTCGGGCTGGGCATGATCGGCCAGATTTCCCCGCAAGTTCAGTGTGCTGAGGGCCTTGATCTCGTCCCGCAGCCGCGCTGCCTTCTCGAAGAGCAGATCCCTGGCTGCCTGCTTCATCTCGGCCTCGAGCTCGCGCAGAAGTGCGTCTTTCTTGCCGTCGAGGAAAAGCTGGAGTCTGCGCACGTCGTTGCGATACGTCTCGCGATCGATCCGCAAATTGCACGGGGCGGTGCACTGGTCGATCGAGGCCAGCAAGCAGGGGCGAAACCAGCGCCAGCGGGGATCATCGGCCTCGATATCAAGCGAGCAAGTGCGGAACTTGAAGATGCGCTGGAGCACCTGGATCGCACCCCGCAGGCTCTTGGCGCGTGGAAACGGTCCATAGAGCTTCACGCCCCGGTCGAGCGGCTCGCGCGTGAAATTCACGCGGGGGAAGTCCTCGCCCGTGGTAATCTGAAGATACGGGAACGTCTTGTCGTCCTTGAGATCGTGGTTGTAGCGCGGCTGAATGTCCTTGATCAGGCGGGCTTCCATCAGCAGGGCGTCGACCTCGCTGTCGGAGGCGACGAAGTCGACGTCCGCGACCTCGCCGATCCAGTCGCGGATGCGCAGATCCTCGGCCGCGGCCTTGAGAAAATACGAGGATGCGCGGCTGCGCAGGTTCTTGGCCTTGCCGATGTAGATCACCCGTCCGCGTGTGTCCTTCATGAGATAAACGCCGGGCGACGTGGGGAATTGCTTGACCTTGTCGCCTGGCGTGATGGGAGCTGGGGCCTCCGCGGCAGGGGATTCCTGCGCGGGCTCGACGGGCGGGGATTCAGTGCGCTCGGCGGCCGGTCGGGCCGTCGATCCTTTCCTGGCCGGATTGGCGCGTCGTGGTTTGTCAGCCATCCTGTTCGTATTGTTTGGTTGGGCAGGGGGAAGGGTCAAGTCGATTCGAGGCCGGCACACAGGCGCGGGGGAAACGCGATGGCGAGGATCGTGGTTCTGGACGGGCGTCCGCTGGGCTCGGATCGGTCGGACTGGGCTGCGGTGGAGCGGCTTGGCGCGCTTGAACTCCACGAGCATACTCCGCCGGAACTGCTCGCGGCTCGGGCCGCGGGTGCGGAGATCGTGGTTACCAACAAGGCACGGATCGGGGCGGATCTGTTCGACTCTCCCGCTGCCCCGCGCTTCGTCGCCGTCACCGCGACCGGTTTCGACTGCGTGGATGTGATCGCCGCCAGTCGGAACGGGGTACCTGTCTCGAACGTTCCCGAATACGCGGCCGGGTCCGTTGCCCAGTTTGTCTTTGCATTGCTGCTCGAGCTATGCCATCACGTCGGTGTGCATGACGCGGCCGTGCGCGCGGGGGAGTGGACCGCCCAGCCCCATTTCTCGCTCCGCAAGACGCCGCTGGTGGATCTCGAGGGCAAGACGATGGGCCTTGTCGGCCAGGGGCGCATTGGCGGCAGAGTCGCCCAGATCGCGCGCGGCTTTGGGATGAAAGTGATCCACCACTGCCGGACACGGTCCTCAGGCGTGGACGGGGCATCCTGGCGCACGCTCGACGAACTTTTCGCCGAGTCCGACGTCGTCAGCCTGCATTGCCCGCTCACGCCGCAAACTGCCGGGCTTGTGCATGGGGACCGGCTCAAGCGGATGAAGCCCACGGCCTATCTGATCAACACAGCGCGGGGCGGGCTTGTGATCGAACAGGATCTCGCGGATGCGCTTGCGCGCGGCGAGCTCGCGGGTGCTGCCGTCGATGTGACCTCGATCGAACCGATTCGCCCCGAGAATCCCTTGCTATCCGCCCCTCGATGCCTGATCACCCCACACATCGCCTGGGCGTCACAGGATGCGCGGAGACGGCTGCTGGAAGCCACCGCGGCCAACATCGCCGCCTTTCTGGCGGGCCGGCCGATCAACGTGGTCAACCCCTGAACGCACGAGGGCCGCCGTTATGCCACGGCGACCCTCCGCCATTTCTTGATTGTGCATCATCAAAGCTAAGAATGCTCAATGCTTGATTAGCACGGCCGTCTGGAACCGGCTTGGAATGTGCGTCGCGTGAAAATCGTTGTCATAGGTGATGAGCAGCCTGGCGGACGTTGTGCCGTCCTTTTTCTCCGCCGAGACCACGGTAAGCCCCTCGGCCTTCATTGCGGGCGAGAGCACGGCGATCTTCTCCGCGCGATCGTTGGAGGAGTCCGGCACGAACCAGAGGGTGTTGCCGTGGAAGGCGTTGTCATCGTCCTCGGAGGCGGTCATCACGAGCGTGCCCTCGAGCGCGGGGCAGTACTCCATCGCTGTGAGCTCCGACACGACGCCCTCGCGGGGCTCAGCCTGGAATACGGCGAGTGGCTTTAGCTCGAGCTCGGAATCGGGTGAGACGTTGGTGATGTCGGCCTTGAGCAAGCGAACCTTGTCGGTGGGGGCGCGCAGACCGATGACGAGCTCCTTGAGCTTCGCGCCCGAGGCGTCACTGTGCTCGCGGATTGTGAGCCCTTCAACCTTGCGCTTGTTGATCAGACTGGGCTCAACGCCCAGGCTCTTGAGCGCCTGCTCGATCCCCTTCGCCGCGTGGAAGGCAACAACCGAGCTGTCGTCGATCGCGGGGGGATCGGTGTCCTTGAGACGGAAGCGATAGAGATGGCTTTTGGTAGCGCGCTCGTCGTCGGTCTTGCCGTTGTGCGCGCCGATGATGTAGAAATTGCCATCGGAATCCCGCGCCATGCCTTCCCACTTGGGCCCTGCACCATTCTGCACGGGGAGGCGTGACGAGGTGATCGGGGCGCCCAGAATCCGGCCGGTTTCGAGCTCGACCACATAGAGCGCGGGGGCCTTGTCGTGCGCGAGCAGGAAGCGGCCATTGCCGATCGGCTCAACGCCCGAGGCCTCGATGACGTTATTGACCTTGCCGTCCTCGAGGAACGGCTGCGGCAGCGTGATCTGCGTGAGCTCGAGATCGCCGGCGATCGCCGCCAGGGCGGGGCCAAGAGCGAAAAGCGCTGCAAGCGCGGCAAGGCGAATCGGCCGAATACAAAGCGCGATCATGACAATGGTTCTCTATCCTTCGGGTGTCGATCGTCTGGGACAGAAACGGAATCGGTTGCACGAGCGGTCATTCACCGCAGTTCAAGTGTGAACTCGTTATGATCTGCGTCGACGTCAGCGGTCAATCCTGAAGCCGCCGCGCTGGCCCATTTCTTGGCGAGTTGATCGCGGGGGCTCTTGACGCCCGTCTCGGTCACCGTGACGCGATGGTGGCCGGGAACGACGCCGTCGCCCGCTTGATGCGTGCTGAGCGTGAACGACCCATCGGGCTCGATCCGCCCTGAAGCGGGCCGGCCGTAGTCGTCCGGCTCGAAGGTGACGACGCCCCTGGTCATGGGCATTCCCTTGTAAACGACCTTGCCCTTGACCGGAATGAGCACGGTCTGGGTCACTCCGCCGGCCGATCCGCAGCCGCTCGCAAGACCCCACAGGAGAATGGTCGATCCCAGGAGGAATCGAGCACCGATTCGCATGGCTGGCTCCGGATTTCAACGGGATCGGCGAGGTCGTCGCCGATCCCTGCGTTGCGGATCGAAGGTTTTGACGTGGTTGATCAATACTGATCCGAGCTGATCACCTCGCCGCCGGCCATGGTGCCAAGCGCCCGCCAGGTGATGGGACTGATCGTGTCCTTGATGAAGTGAACGCTGCCGTCCGCGAACACGGCATTGACTCCGCCCGGATGGTAGCTGCTCGCGGCCAGCGACATGTAAGTCGGTCCGCCGTCGTTTTCGTCGACGGAGTCCCAGTCCATGGGGACGTTCTCGCCACCATCGGCGGTTCCCGTGGCGCGGCTGATGGCGGAGACCTTCTGATTGGGGGGCATGGCGGTGGTGAAACCGGAGTAATAGACTCCGCCGTTGCACCAGCGGGTGTGGCCGATGGGGCCGCCTGCCTTGACCTTGCCTGTCTTGGCGCCGCAGGAGCTGAGGAGCGAAGCCAGGGCCGCGGCCGAATTCGGCCCAGGGGCCGGCACGTTCATGGGGGACCAGGTCCCCGTGATCGGGTCGGATGGAACCGACGGCGTGCTCATGCAGCTTCGCATCTGGGGATGGCCGATGTAGCCCTCGGCCGCCATCAGCGTGTTGCTCAGCCCGTCCGTCACCATGGCAATTCGCCGCGAGTAAGTTGGGCCGAACAACGATCGGTTCATGGGACCAACGCTGTTCGTCGAGCCCCAGTTCACCGACCAGACGTACCAGTCGCCGTCGCAGGTGCCGTAACTGGTCGTTGCGTCGCCCGTCCCGCCCATCGAAGGATCGTCGTAATGATCACCCGGGTCGCTCGGGCAGTAAAGCACCGAAAGCGTTACATACTCCATCGTGGTGTTGGGCGGCTTGCTATATGTGAAGTCCCAGTTGATGGCGTTGTACATCGCCGTCTGTTCCAGGAACGCAAGCGAGCGGGCAAAGGCGCTCCAGGACGACTCGAAATACCATGTCGCAGGCGCGCCGACCGGCATCGGAACCAAAATCGTCGTCGGCGGGAACGCGCCCACCGAGCTCTCGTAATTCATGAAAGCCAGACCAATTTGCTTCAAATTGTTCGTGCACTGGATGCGCCTTGCAGCCTCGCGTGCCGACTGGACCGCGGGTAACAAAAGCGCGATCAGTACTGCAATGATCGCAATCACGACGAGCAGCTCGATCAGCGTGAATCCGCCGGAGCGCCGTCTGCCAGTATTTAACATTTCTAGCAATCCTTACGTGTTGCTTTGGCGCGACCACACGGTCGCTCGGTGCCAAATCGTAAGGATTCAGGCCCAAAGGCGCATGAAGCTTGTGCAAACCTTGTATGAAACTTGAACGCAGTCGCAAGAAATTGTTACGAAACGTTAAGTCGCGGCGATTTGCCCCACGAGGCGTGTTTCGCGGTTGGTTGAGGCGTGCGCGGGATTGAGCGTCAGGCTGATTGTGGTTGACCACTTGCCGAGTTCGTCGCCCAGAACGGTCCAGTGGGG
Organism: Planctomycetales bacterium; assembly: GCA_027451885.1. Taxonomy (GTDB): domain Bacteria; phylum Planctomycetota; class Planctomycetia; order Isosphaerales; family Isosphaeraceae; genus JAKBAP01. The sequence goes on along the minus strand of DAIDHX010000105.1, from coordinate 43,807 downwards.
AACGACGGCCGAGGATTGGTAGACGCGTTCGAAACCCCCTTCGCTGAGGCTGACGCTCTCGATGGGGAAGCACCAAAGCGCGGCCGGGGTGGTCCACTCCAGCGTGGCGGCGAGGTCGAGCCACTGGTCGCGGAGGGTGATGCCGGACGTTTCGGCAAGCGTGATCCGCGTGTCGAGCATGCCGAGCGCAGTTCCCTTGGGATCTTCGTAGAGCCGATCGGGAGCGTGGCCGGCCATGCCCGCGAGGTTGATTTCCACGGCGAAGTGCAGGGGCGTTCCAGCGGGGAGATCCTCGAGCTCGTAATGCGCCAGTAGGGTGGTTGAGCCGGCGGCGATGCTGAGGGTCTTGCGAATGCGAATCATCGCGCCCGCTGCGCGTCCCTTGCGTTCCATGACGACGGAGCTACGGCCCGGCTCGCGGCGGATGCGCGAGAGATACGCGCCCGCGGCGAAGTCCCCCTGGTCGTAATCGGAGCCGTCGACAAGTTGCTCGAGACTGGCGTCCGGCCTGAGAAAATGGTCCACAAACGCCTTGCGCGGCAGCCTGTCGTAGCAGAGCAGCCGCTCGAGCCCCTCCTGCTTGAGCACGACCGGCTGCGAGGAGGTGGGCAGTCCCTCGCCGTTGGGATTGCGAACGGCGTCGTGCCCGATCTCGGGCCTGCGCTCGAGGGTGGCGAGCAGGTTCGTGAGGACGCGTCGATCGTCGAGCTCGTAGACGTGACCGCCCTGGGCGGGGCGGATGAAGACCGAGATCGCCTGGCTGTCGAGGCGGACTTCCTGCCGGCCGTCGAGATTGAAGTCCCCGGCCTCGGCCGTGGGGGAATCGCCGCGCCCGCCCAGCGCGTCGTCGATGGCGACGTCGGCGCTGATGAGCGCGCGATAGATTGCGCCCCGCAGGTGGGGCAAGTAGATTCCCCCAAAGGAGCCGTGCCAGTATGGGCAATTGCATTGCCCCCGGTGCAACTCCCGGCGGGCGACTTCGAGATAGTCGGGATCGGCGTTCGCATCGCCAAGCGCTGTCTCGAGCCGGCGCGAGACGAGCATCATCCGCGCGTACATCTCGTCGGTTTCGGGGTACCGGATCTTGAAGTTGCGCCAGAACCCCCCAGGGCGGAAAAATCGCTTGATCGCGGCGGGATTGTCCTGATGCTCGAGCCGGCCCTTGCCCGTGCGATACATCCGCGCGGGTTCAAGATCGAGCGCCCATTCCGTCATCTCGCGGTACGAGCCGTCAGGCAAGTAGATCTTGCCCTCGGGGAGCGTTTCCTCGAGCACCCGCGCCGGCGTGACAGGCTCGATCCAGTCGCGATTGGCCTCCAGCATGTCACAAAAATGCGTTAACCATCCATTCGTATAGACGTGATTATATGTGTTTGGCCAGGCGCCGAATTTCTCGCCGTCGTCGGCGAAGACCACGGTCGCTCCGTCACGGCGCTCGGCGATCGACCGCAGGAAGAGGTAGGTCTGGTGCGGCTCCTGAAAGGGCATGGTGTAGCGGAGTGTTTCGGACGCGGGGAAAACGCGGAGCAGCCGGCCGTCGTCCTCGGTGAGATAGTAGCCGGTGAGGCGGTCGCCGGCGACGCCCGCGCGTTCGAAGTGGACATCGTCGAGAATGGTATAGGCCGCGCCGGCGTCAACAATGGCGCTTGCCAGCGATTGCTCCCAGACGCGCTCGGCCAGCCAGAGTCCGCGCACCGAAGTTTCGAACAGTTCCTCAAGGTGGGTGCGGTAGGTTCTGATCTGGCCCAGGCGGTCGCGCGGCGGGATCATCGGCAGGATCGGCTCGTAGAACGCGCCTCCGATGATCTCAAGCGCGCCCGAGGCCGCCCGTGCCTTGAGGCGCTCAATGTATTCCGGGCGCTCGTCCGCCAGCCATTCGAGCAAGGGGCCGGAGGTGTGAATGGCGATTGGGATTTTCGGATAGCGCTCGATTGTCTCCAGGAACGGGAGATAGCTGGTGCGATACGCTTCCTCGAAGACGCTGCCGAAGTTGCCGACCGGTTGATGATTGTGGAGCGCGAGGATGAGTCGGACGTGGGGCATGGCCAATCCTGGAAAGCCCGCTGGATTAGACGAGAAGACCACTTTGGCGCGACGTCATGCGCCATTCGATCCGGTTCGAGGGCGCGTGTGGTCGGAGCTCGACGTCGCGCAGGCACCGAGCCGCGGTTTCGGGCGCGACGGGGTTCACGAAGTAGCCCGCGCCCCATTCGAGACCACCGATCGGCGCCAGCCGGGGGACGATCTCGAAGTGCCAATGGTAATGCGGCAAATCGTGCGGGTCAAACGCCGCTGAGTGGATCACCGAGTTGTATGCGGGGTCATCGAGGGCGAGCTCCAGCCGCCAGACGGCTTCGCGGAGCACGCTGCCAAGCTCGTCGATTTCGCCTTTCGTAAGCTGGTCGAACCGGCTGGCGTGCCGTTTGGGCGCGATGGCCATTTCGAAGGGGAACCGGCTGGCGTAGGGGCAATAGACGACGAACTGGCTCGAATCCATGACGATGCGGCGTTCGTCGCCAAGCTCCTGCTCGATGATGTCGCAATAGATACAGCGCCCGCGGTAGTCGAAGAACCGCCTTGCGCCGTTGATCTCCTGCTCGATGATCGGCGGGGTGACAGGCGACATGAGAAGCTGGCTGTGGCCGTGCTCGAGGGTTGCGCCCGCGGCTGCGCCCCGGTTCTTGAAGATCAGGCCGTGGACGAAGCGGGTGTCGTTCTTGAGGTCGAGCAAGCGGTCGCGATACATCCAGAGGATCTCGCGCACGCGCTCGGGCGTGAGGCACGACAGCGAGTCGTGGTGTTCGGGGCCTTCGATGATCACCTCGTGCGCGCCCACGCCGCCGATGCGGTCGTAAACGCCTTCACCGCGTTTGTCGAGCCGCTCCTCGATTGCGAGCGCGGGGTGGCGATTGGGCACGGCCCGCACGCGCCAGCCGGTTCCGTTTGGGCCGGCGCCGTGGCCGCGAAACGCAGCGATTTCAGGGGGCGTGAACCGCTCGTTCCCCTCGCAAAAAGGGCATAACCCTTCCGATCCCAGGTAGGAAGGTTGCCGCAAGGGCATGGGACGCTTGGCGCGTTCCTCGGCGATGATCGTCCAGCGGCCGACAATGGGATCTTTGCGGAATTCGGGCATGGTGCTGGACTCCCTAGACTTGCCAGTGGATTCGCTCGAAGTCAGCGGAGGGGGTTTCGATTTCGAGGATGCCCTCGCGCGGAGCGCGGTCGAGGCTCGATTCGCCCGCGATCGCCTCCACGTAGAACCGCACGGGATCCCCCGGTGACAGGTCGAGCCTGCGGAACGGCAGCGCCAGCTCAACCACGGCGTCGGCCGCGGCGGCCACGGTATCGCCGTTGGCGATGGATGCTCCCGCGTGATTGAGATACGCGGTCGGGCGCGGTGAGGACGGATCGAGCACCACCAGCTCGTGCTCGGCCGGATCGACAAACCCGATCCGCAAACGATCCACCGCGCGGAGCCGGTCACTGGCGGGACCGCCCTGGGCGTCGACGCGGATCAAGAGGCGCTCGGCGTCGAAGCCGAAAGAAACGCTTGAAAAAAGCCCCTGCGCAGTCATCGCCATGGTGCCGCGATCGTCGCCGCAGACGTAGCGAGCGGAGTCGGCCCATTCGAGATACCCTGCCCGGCCGTCGACGCGCACATTCAGGAAGCTCCTGGGGGCGAGACGCTCGCGCTTGCCCGCGGCCGCCCGTGAAATCGGCGTGTAGAGCGCGCCCGGAGGGTCGCAGCCGAGCAGCGTGTAAACGTTGCGGAGATGGCGGCGAAACAGGTCGTCAAAGAGCGCATCGAGCGCGGAGGAATGATCGTCGCCGTACCACCAGAACCAGTCCGATCCCTGGGCGATATGAATTTCGCGCCAGGCGCGCTCGAGCGGCTTGTGGTCGTGGCGCCCCGTGCACGATTCACGCTCCAGGAAGTCCCGCGCGAGGTCGAGGGCTTCCCAGGCGCGATTATCCTCGGGATGACCGATCCAGATCGCGAAGTTGTGGCTGATCCAGCTTCCGGCGAAGAGCCGGTTCAGGCGGTCGGTTGGAGGATGCTGATCGAGATAACGATCGACGCGTGTGGGACGGATCCGGGGATCGCGCGCGGCGGACTGGTAGAGCGAGCGCAGGAACGACACACCGCCGTCGGGATAGTATTCCCAGCAGTTCTCGCCGTCGAGGATCACCGGCACCAGGGGCGCATCGTGGGGGCAGGCGTCGCCGATTCTGTGCAGCTTGTCGAGAAAATCGGCGGCCGCGGCGTGGCCAGGGCTGCGCTGATAGTGGAAGCCCACCTGATCGGAAAGCGCATGATCGCGGAAGATGACGGAAAGCTCCGCGCCCGACTCGCCCAGACGCCAGGGGCGATAAAGCAGCTCAGGCCTGCGCACATGGCCGCGCCCGTCCCGTGAAATCATCCCGCCGGTCGAGCAGCTCAGGATCTCCTCGTCGGTCGCAATCCACTCGATCCCGTTCTGCGCCAGCCTGGGGATGAGCGCCTGCGACACCGAGCCTTCCGACGGCCACATGCCCCGCGGCCGCGCGCCAAACCTCCGCTCATGGCTCGAGACCGCTGCGCGCAGATGCCAGTCAACGTCTTCCTCTCGGCCCCCGCGGAACGGCGGCAAAGGCGCATCGGGCATCGCCTCACGCGCACACGACCTGTCGAGCAAGAGCGGCAAGATGGGGTGGAAATAGGGCGTGGTCGTCAGCTCGATCTGTCCCCCTTCTGCGAGCGCTCGATGCAGCGGCACAACCTGCGCAAGCAGCTCAAGCTGACGGTTCAGGAACCAGCACTTGTCGTCCTCGCTGTAATTGCGTCCCTTGCGCCTGAACTCGTCCAGCTCGGGATCCTTTTCGAAGAGCAGGGGATGGACCCAGGCGAGATTCGACCAGACCTGGAGATCGCGCAGATCGCCTGGGCGGAATCGCTTGATGGCGTGCTGCGCACTCTCGCTCCACGACGAGCGCATGATGTACAGCTCGTGATAGCGCGCGTGGGGCTTGATCATGGTGTCGGCGAAGGCCATGAAAAACGAGTCGAGCACGGCAAGCGCATCGGCCTCGTTGAGCCCGTCAGCCGGCTTCCGCGAGAGGTCGAGATGGACGTCGGATGCGCCCTGGGTGTAAGCCTCGAGCTGCTCGATCAGGCTGGGAACCAGATTGACGGTGCACTGGAACTCGGGAACCTCGGCCAGATGGAGGGCCATGCCGAGGTAGTCCTTGGTCGCGTGCAGGCGCACCCAGGGCATGGGGTTCGCGCCGGCGACGTCGTCCGGGTAGTAGGGCTGGTGCTGGTGCCAGAAAAGCGCGAGCGAGACCGAGTTCATCAGGAATCCTTGAACTGGGATTTCGCGGGTTGACGGGAACCGAGCCCGAGTTGCGCCCGCACGATGGCGCGTGGTTCCAGGCCGGCCCGCGCTGATTCCCACACTAAAGGGATAACGCGCCTTTCCGGCCCCAGTATGAAGATAGTTCGCTTTTCTTAAGCTCGGTCGTTGCCAGGCACGACTCGAGTCGGCCGGTGGCAAGGGCGCAGCGGGCAGGACGGGTGCGCCTGATTCTAGGAGGAGGCTCGAGCCGCCGTCCTCCGCAAGATTTCCTGATAGAGCAGCTCGTATTGCCGGGCGCCCCGGTCCCACGACCAGTCCCCCCGCATTCCCGAGTGCACAAGCGCACGCCAGCGCTCATGATCGCGATAATGCTCAAGCGCGCGTGCAATGGCATCCCAGAGCGCGTCGGATGTGGGCTCGTGAAACACAAAGCCCGTGGCTGAACCGTCTGCAACCGTCTGCGGTGTGGCGTCGACGACCGTGTCTGCCAGTCCTCCCGTGGCGCGCACGATCGGCACGGTTCCATGCGCAAGGCTGTATAACTGATTCAAGCCGCAGGGCTCGAAAAGGCTGGGCATCAGGAAAAGATCCGCACCCGCCTCGATTTGATGCGCGAGCGCATCAAAAAAGCCCAGATGCGCGGCGACTTTCTGGGGATACCGCTCGACCAGCCCGAGCAACAGTTCATGGTAGCGGGGATGGCCCTCGCCAAGCACCACAAACTGAACGTCGCAGGCGAGCAGGCGATCGGCGATCCCCGCGACGAGATCCCATCCCTTCTGGGGATCGAGCCGGCCGATCTGGGCAAGCAGCGGAACATCCGCGCGCTCAGGAAGCCCCACCGCACGCTGAAGCCACGCCTTGCACGCGGCCTTCCCCGAGACGGCCGTTGTCATATCGTAGTTCGCGGCGAGCATCGGCTCCCGCGCAGGGCTCCAGGCGTCCAGATCGATCCCATTTACGATTCCGCGCAGGTCGTTCTGACGCAGCCGCAGAAGCTCGTCGAGCCCTGAACCGAACCGAGGTGTCTGGATCTCCTGCGCATAGGTGGGGCTCACGGTCGAGATCATGTCGCTGAAGACCAGGCCCGCCTTGAGGAAGCAGAGCATCCCATGGAACTCAAGCTGCCGCCAGTTGAAGAGCCGCCACTCGAGCCCCGTCAGGGCCATCTCCCAGTGCTTGAACAGCCCCAGGTACGCCATGTTGTGAATCGTGAAGAGCGTGCCCGCCCCACCGAGCCCCGGTGTGCGCTGGGGCTGTGTCTTCAAATAGGCCGGAATCAGCCCGGTTTGCCAGTCGTTGCAGTGAATGATGTCCGGCGTTAGCTCAAGCGCACTCGCCGCCGCCAGCACCGCACGGCTGAAAAACACAAACCGCTCGCAGTTATCTTCGTAATCGACCCCCTTGGCGCCATAAAGCCCTGGGCGGTCAAAGTAGGCGGGCTGGCTGATCAAATAAACCGTCACCTGGGAGTTGGGCAATTTGCTTTCGAGAACGTGCGCCTCGACGAAGCGTGCACCGACGGGGATTGAGAGCTTGACCCCGGTGTCTGTGATGGGTTGTTTGGAGCTGGTGAGGGTGTGGTGGGCTGGGATAAAGAGAGCGACCTTGTGGCCGTGGCGTTCGAGTGCACGGGGCAAAGCGCCCGCGATGTCAGCGAGCCCGCCCGTCTTGGAAAAAGGGACTGCTTCGGACGCGACAAGAGCCACCTTCATGGTTGGCCAGGCTCCCACCGGGCGTCCGCCGCGAGCCCGAGGGGAAACGCCCCCTGCGCCCGAGCCGACGCGACCCTCGAGGCGCGACGCGGGTACTCTAATCGATCGAGCCGGAGCCCACAATTGGTGCTCAGTCGCCCCAAAAAAGCCGCGCCGCGAGCGAGATTCGCATCTCCCCGCGGCGCGGCTGTGTGGAGCGTTCGGCCCTGGTTTCAGATCACGCCAGACGGCTGGCGGACGCAGGGCCTGTCACTGCGGAAACCTTGGTGCTAAAGCCGTATCCCGAGAACAGGATCGCCAGCAAGATGCAACTGACGATGATCGCGCCCAGAGAAATACCGAGCAGAGTCACATAGATATCGCTCTTGGGCGCTTGCACCAGGACGCCGCCAGGACGGCGGGCCGGGGCTGCGCTCTTCCCAGCACTAGAACCGCGGCTTGATGGTAGACGAGACAATGTCGCCCTCCTTAATCTTCTTACCCTGATACGTGTTGCCGATGACCTTGCCGACCGCCTGATCAGGTTCAACCGCGACGACGGAGATCTTGCCCAGATACTCGGGCCGCGGCGAGGTGCGAAACACGAACAGCTCGTGCCCCAAAACCAGGCCGTCATCCGAGCCGATGGTCATCTCCAGCCGGCGATTCGTGGGGTCGATTCGCTTCACCTCGCCCACGACCGGAGGCGGACTCTCCAGACCCTTGATCTGGCTGATGTCGTCCGAAAGCCCATTCTGCCGCAGCAGGGTCGAGAACTTGGCAACCCGCTCGCGGAGGTCGGAATTGTTCTTCGTGGCCGTCTCGAGCTGCCGCTCCAGCTCGCGGATCTTGTCATTCAAGTCGGCCTGGTGCAGCTTGAACTCGTTCGCCTGCTTCTCCACCGCCGACTTCTGATCGCGGAGCAAAACCGTCTCGTCACGGCGGAATTTGATCTCATCAAGCGTCGCACGGGCGTTCGTTTGAGCCTTCTCAAGCTGGCCGCGAACGTCGGTAATCTGCTCCTGATCCCGCTTGTTTTCCGCCTCAAGCTGGGAAATCCGCTCGTTCAACTGCTTCGAAAGCGCGTCAAAGCTCGTCTTGGCGTCGTCAAGCGACTTCGACGCCGCATCCTTCGACGCCTGCGCGTCAGACAGTTTTTTCTTGAGCTCGTCAACCTTCTTCCGCTCGGCCCCAGTGGCGACTCTCCAGTTCTTGGCGGTCGAAAAGACCACCGTGGAGATCCCCAGGAACACCACGGAGAAGATCATGATCACGATGACGAGGATCTTGCCAACTAAGGTCATGGTCCCATCCTACCAATCAAAGTAAGACGGCCGGCCAACCACCCTCGCGAAAGATTCGCGAGTCGAATGCGCGGATGGGGCTTGGACCGTACATATCCCACGGATGAAGGGGCAGGTCGCGGTTCTCGCGTCCTCACTCAGATATCGAAGTTCTTCTAAATGGTAGAGGCGCGCGATCCGACTCGACAAGACGCTCCGTCGAATTCGCCTCGCGTGACGCGAGTCGAACCGGGTTACGTCTTCGCGCTCCGTCGATCGGTCATAAATCTACCCCACGCTGGCGGGTCTGGCAAGGAGCCGAATGTGGGGAAATGACGAGATTCAGTCAAGATGGAGATTTAGCGGCTCTTAAGGTGCGGATTCCGTACACAAACGGCAGGCCGAGGGTGATCGCGAGTGTTCCCAGGCCGAGCCAGTCTCCGTAGCGGGAAAACAGGGTCGTGCGCGGATCTAGCGGCACGGTGACGGAGAGGATGCCGTCGGTTTCCTTGGGGAGTGCATCGCGGATGTCACCGTTGCCGTCGATGAGGGCGGAGAGACCGGTGTTGACCGAGCGCGCCAGCGGGACGCGATGTTCGATGGCGCGGAAGACTCCGATGGCCAGATGCATGTCGAGCTCGGCGGTGCCGTGGAACCAGCCGTCGTTCGAGAGGTTCACGAGCACGTCTGGTTGTTGATCGGAGGTGAAGAACTGCCGGATCACATGCGGGACGGTGTCCTCGAAGCAGATGCTCACGGCGAGCAGGTAACGCCCCAGTTTGAGCGAATTGGCCTGGGCGCCGAAGCTCAGGCTGGGGATGTGATCGCCGTTGTAGGGCGTCAGCGCGGTCAGCCACGGCAAGGTCCGCACAAACGGCACATACTCGCCAAACGGAACCAGGTGCATTTTGTTGTAGATTTGCACCTCGCTCTTGCCGGGCTCGAAGAGCACGGCGGAGTTGTATCGGCCAAGGGATTCCGCCTGGTGCAAGTAATAGAGCGTGCCGATGAGCAGCGGCGAACGCGCCTGGTCGGCGAGCGCGTGGAGTTCGGCGTCGATCAAGGGCGCATTGGCGGACCAGTCGCGCGGGGGGAACTTGGGCGCGATCGCCGCGACCTGTTTCGCCAGCGTGTCAAAGGGCAGGCCGGGCTCGATTTTGATATAGCCGTAGGGATAGGACGTCTCGGGCCAGACGATCAGGTCGTGCTGTCTGCGGGCGATGGCCCTTGTCACCAGCGCCTCGAGCTGCGCGATGATCTGCCGCGGGTCGCCTTTCATCTTCCTGCGCTGCTCGATGTTTGACTGCAAAAGGGCGAGCGTGGGCCCGTTGCTAAAGTGAGCGGTCGCCAGTCGATAGGCCCCATATCCCAGCGACCCGGCGATGAGGAAGGTCACGATCCAGAGCCGGATGTACTGCCGGCGGCAGAACCGGACGGAGTTGGTCGGCGTGCGGCGGAACAACGGTAACGCGATCAGGTCGACGGCAAGCGCATTGGTGATCGCGATCAGGAAGCTCACGCCGAGCGCGCCTGTCACGTCCGCGATCTGGATCAAGGGCCGGATCAGGTATTGCGAGTGCGCCAGGTAGTACCAGGGGAATCCGCTCAAGATGTGCGCGCGGGAATACTCCAGGCCGACCCAAAGGATGGGCACGGCCATGAGAAGCGGGATTTGCAACTGCCGCACCGAGAGCCTTGCGAACGCGACGAACAGGGGAGGCCAGAACGAGAAGAACCCGGCGAGTGCAACCCAGCCCAGCCAGGCCGAGGGGTCGATCGAGCGGATCCACTCCACGGCGAGCAGCCAGAAGCAGGCGCCATGGAGCCAGGCGGCGGTGTAAATCTTCCAGCGCCGTGCTTCGAGCGTGACGAGCCGGAAGAGCGGCACAAGCGCGATCCAGGCCAGCCAGTTCCATGCGACCGGCGGAAACGCCGTCCAGAGCAGCAGCCCCGAGACAGCGCCCGCGGCGAGGGGCCGGCTGGCAAGCGCGGCGTCGAGCCGGCGTACGAGCGAGCGCGGCGGTCTCTGTTCGACCTCGAGGGTCGTGCTCATCGTGGATCCTCGCACGGAAGTTCGCTCGGGCAACGGCACCCAGCGGAAGCAAGGTCTTTCGCCCACCAGGCGCAACCGCGATCGATCTGGCCCCGGACGGCCGTCATACTATCGCATGGGGAGAAAACCGACAATTTCACCCGCCTTGTACAAACGGTCGCCCGCTTCGAAGAGCAGGAATCCGTCCGCTGCCGCGGCCCGGCTCAGGTCGGCCGAGCCGGCCCAGTCGACCGCCGCGGCGACCGGTTCGAGAGCGTCTTCCTGGAGCGTCGCGGGGTGGTAGGTCGGCCTGTCCCCCTTGTGCGCAAAGTCACGCGCCAGCCGCACGGGCAGCGGGCGTCCACGATCCCGGCCGCGACCCAAAAGCCCGTCGATCGCCGCGCGCACGAAGACCAGGAATCCAACCAGGCTTCCGACCGGGTTGCCGGGCAGACCAAAAACCAGGGCCGGGGTGCGGCCGTCGGTCCGCGGTTTCACGCCGAACCAGATCGGCTTGCCCGGCTTGATTCGCACCTTGTGAAACACGCAGGCCACGCCCAGCGCTTCGAGCGTTTCCGGGACCAGGTCGTGCTTGCCGGCCGAGACCCCGCCGGAGATCACCAGCAGGTCTGATTCCAGCCCTTTTGCGAAGGCCGCGCGGAGCGCGCCTGGGTCGTCCGCCACGATTCCCAGCGTTTCCGCCACAGCGCCTGCCTGGGCGGCCAGCGCGGCGAGTGTTGTCGAGCTCGAGTCGCGGATCTGTCCCGGGCCGGGGATCTGCGTGGGGGGTACGAGCTCGTCGCCGGTGGGGGCGATCGCGACCTTCGGCCGGCGGATCGCGCGCAGCTCCGTTCGGCCAAACGACGCCGCCACGCCCAGCCGGGCCGGCGTTAACACGCATCCGCGTGCGAGAACCACGTCGCCGGCATGCGCCTCCCGCCCACGCGGTAGTATGTTCTGGCCGGGTTTGAGCTTCGCGTCGTTGATCTCAATCCCCCCCGCGACGACCCGGGTGCGCTCATGCATCACAATCGCATCCGCCTGGTCCGGCACGGCCGCGCCGGTCATGATCACCGCCGCTTCACCCGCCGCGAGCGCCCGGCTCGGCACCTGGCCGGCCGCGATCGACTCGCCCACGCGAAGCACCTGGCCTGAATCGGCCACGTCCCGCGACCGCACCGCGTAGCCGTCAACGAGCGACTTGGCGAAAGGGGGCGCGTCGATGTCCGCCTGGACGTCCTCGCCCAGCACGAGACCCAGGGCGGCCGCGAGCGCAATCGACTCCGGCGGCAACGCGGCAACGCGCGCGTGCACAAGCGCAAGAGCCTCCGCGACTGAGGGAAGCTCCGCGGCCGCCGTCGATTTGCCCCAGCCTCCACTCATGCTTCCAGGAAATTCCTGAGCAGCTTGATTCCTTCCTGGGTCAAGAAGCTCTCCGGATGATACTGAACACCTTCGATCGGCTTGTGCTTGTGCCGAACGCCCATGATCTCGTTCTGATCGGTCCAGGCCACAACCTCAAGATCCGCCGGCAGCGTTCCCGGCTCGATCACGAGTGAATGATAGCGCGTGGCCTCGAAGGGATTCTCCAGCCCGCGGTAAATGCCCCTGGAGTCGTGGTGGATCCACGAGGTCTTGCCGTGCATGATCCGACCGGCACGCACAACCTTCGCTCCGTGCGCCTGGCCGATGCACTGGTGCCCCAGGCAAACCCCCAGGAGCGGAATCCGGCCGCCGAAACGCTCCACCACGGCCGTGGAGATCCCCGCCTCGTTGGGCGTGCAGGGTCCGGGAGAGATGATCAGGCGGCTCGGCTTCTGATCCTCAATCTGCTCAAGCGTGGTCATGTCGTTACGCACCACGCAAAGGTCGATCTCGGGATCGATCTCACCCAGGCGCTGAACCAGGTTGTATGTGAAGGAGTCGTAATTGTCGATGAGCAAAATCATGCCGATTTCACCGCCTGGACGGGTCACAGCCGCGGCCGTTCGCGCACCGGCGAACGTCCCTTTCGGATCGTAGCGTTCGACCCTCGTAACCGGAAGGGATTCCTGGCCGAGGTTTCCGCGCACGCGGTTGCCGCATGCTAGATTTTGCCTAATCTGGGGTGTCTTCGCGCGCCCGGGGACCAAGCGCTTCGCGGGTCTGAAATCCGCTCCAACGTGCAGGGAGGGTGATCATGACGGCGGCCGTCATTACTTTCGGGATCGGCATTGCGATGGGCTCGTTCGGCGTCGCCGACGGCCATCACCACTGGCGAGGCGATTACCAACCCACCGCCAAATACCTGGCGCGCCAGGCGCGGGGACAGAGTCATTTCCTGCCGCCGTACCCCGGCGATGGCGTCGGCTTCCCCAACGATGACCCCGACCTGTTTGGCTGGATTGACGAGGGCACCTTCTTGCCTCTGGGTGCGGACCGGACGCCTGAGTACTACTTCCCTCGCTACTTCTCCGCGCCTCCCGACCAGCTTTTTCTCGAGACCTACTGGAATCCCTTCACCACGGCTGGTCAGCGCTACCTGCCCTACTGTGGCGCCGGTGGCGACCACCCCGCGGGGCACGAGCCGTTGGCAACCGCCGATCTCCCCGTCTCGCCCTATCAAGCCTTGCCCGATACCGGGCCCATCGTTCCTGTGCCACGCCTGCGCGGCCGGGTCGAGGCAGCCCCGATCACTTCCGGCGGTTCCGGTCTCACTCCCTGATCGCACACCGATCGAGTAACAAAAGCAATCCCACGACCTCGCGCCCCAGCAGCCGCAAAGCGCGAGGTCGTTCAATCCGCGCCACGACAACCACGCAACCACCCGTACCCTCCCTTGTCACCGCGCAAACTCCTCTGGAGAAACGGGATTGGGCGTTCGGCCGCGAGACCGAAACACCGTTCCCGGGCTGATTTCAGAGCCGGGAGAATCTCGCGACCGGGCGCAAGCCGAAAGATCCTGGCGGTGAAGCGAACCAAATCTCAGCGCGGTTCGTAGCAGAGACGATTTGCATCAGGCAGAATCGCACCTCCATGCTCGCGATCATGAATCTAGGCAGTATCATTCCGGCCTGGAGGCGAAGGCGGCGCGGAGCGTTCCTGATAAGCCCTGGCGATCTCGCGGATTAGGCCCGGGACGTCGCCCTGGAGGAACGCCTGGTTGAATTCTGCTTGAGCACGATTCGCTCTCATCGAGTATCCTTAGCATCGCTCTCGTGCGTGTTGGGAAGTTGGATCAGGCGCCCTGGCATTTGCGGTCCGGGGCGGCCGAGCATCTTGCACTCATCATCGACTGAAAAGGCGTCCGCGAAATGAGTCACGAAGTCATCATCGAGACCCGGAACCTGACAAAGGTCTATCGGGACTTCTGGGGCCGGCCGAAGGTACAGGCGCTCAAGGCACTCGACCTTCAGGTGCATCGCGGCGAGATTTTCGGTCTTCTTGGTCCGAACGGCTCGGGCAAGACGACGACGATCAAGCTGCTTCTGGGCCTTGTGTTTCCGACCGAGGGGGAGGCTCTGATTTTCAATGAGCCGACGACGAACGTTGCGAAGAACGAACGAATCGGCTACTTGCCGGAAGAGTCGTACCTGTACAAGTTTTTGAACGCGGAAGAAACGCTGAATTTTTACGGTCGGCTGTTCAAGATCGGGGCGTCGGAGCGCAAGAAGCGGGTTGGCCAGCTCATCGACATGGTCGGCCTTTCGGGGGCCAAGCATCGCCAGCTTCGGGAGTATTCCAAGGGCATGCAGCGCCGGATTGGGTTGGCCCAGGCGCTGATCAACAATCCCGAGCTGATCCTGCTCGATGAGCCGACCTCGGGCCTGGACCCGATCGGTACCGCCGAGATCAAGAACCTGATTCGCGAGCTGCGCGAGCAGGGCAAGACGATCGTGCTTTCCGGCCACCTGCTCGCCGACATGCAAGACATTTGCGATCGCATCGCGATCGTGCACCGGGGCGAGCTCAAGGAGCTCGGCCGCGTCTCCGACCTGCTGACGGTGCAGGACGTCACCCAGATCAAGGCGCGGAACCTGAACCCCGCCGCCATCGATGAGATTCGCGACGTGATTCGCCGCCACGGCGGCGACGATGTGACGGTCGATCATCCGACCACCACACTCGAGGAGCTGTTCCTGCGGATCGTGCAGGAGAGCGAGCTGCATCCCGGCCGCCGCAAGGTGGCGCAGGACGCCGGCCGCGCCAAGGAGCTCTCGGCCGCGCCCGCGTCCAAGTAAACAGCCGCTTGCTCGCAAGCGGATCACCCCCATCGACCCTGATCCTGCTCCCAGGCGCCTTTTTGGACCGGGGGGCGGATCGAGGGAAGACGGCGGGTCGATCGACCCGGCACCCAGGTCTTACAACCGCATCCCCGAACGCGACGGTTTCGAATCGAGGTCAACCGCGAATGTCCGGTCTTTTGACGATTCCGCTCCTCTGGGCACAGGCTGGCGGCGCGACCGCGCCGAACGCGGCCGCGGCAGCGCCCGCACCGCCCACGCTCAATATCTCGCCGCAATGGATCCCCGCGCTCAAGTGGCTGTATCTCTCGGGCGATCCGACCTTCACCACGCCTGATCTCCAGGGTGCGGTCCTCACCTGGCTCAAGGCGCTGAGCCTGCTCTGCCTGATCGGCTGGATCGTGTCCTGGCTCGTGATTGGAATCAAGGAACGCGTCGTCGGCCAGGGCAAGTGGTTCGACTACATCGGCGTGGCCGCTCTCGTCCTCACGCCCATCTCGATGATGCTCCGCGTGCTCGAGTCGGTGAAACGGATCCCAATCTTCTCCATCGCTGGCGTGCGGACCACCGCCATCGTCTTCTTCCTGTGCGTGGCCTGTTACATCATCTGGATCGAAATCGCCCTGGCGCGGAGCGTCAGACGATCCGGCAAGAAGCTCGATGGGCTCGTCATCATCGCACTCCACGTGGCGCTTGTCTTCGGCCTCGTCATGGGGATCGTGCTGCAGCGGATTGGGTTCCTGGCCCTGGTCTTGCCAATTCCTCCCAATTTCAAGCTCACCTGGCGCGAAGGTCTGATCTATGGCGTGCGCCTGAGCGGCACGTTCATGGGCTATTTCGTGTTTCTGCGGGTCTTGACCATCTGCCTCAAGGAGATCGTGGGCGTTCGGGCGCGCAGACTCTATTCGATCGCCCGCCTCAGCATTTATGAGGCGAATCGGCGGATGTGGGCGCCCTGGGTGGTTCTCACGGTGTTCTTGCTGGTGCTGGCGTTCACCCACTGGTTTTTGCAGCCCCCCCGCGCGGCCGAAATGGGGCGGCTTTATGTGGGCACCCTGACGTTGCTCTGCTCGATCTTGCTCACCGTGATGGTGACGATCCTCACGCCGCTTAGCCTGCCGACCGACATCCAGCAGCAAACGATCTACACAGTGGTCTCGAAGCCAACCCGGCGCCTCGAGCTCATCTGGGGCCGCATGATCGGCTACATGACGCTTGTCACGGTTCTGGTGGTCGTCTTCGGCGGCATCAGCCTGGCGTATCTCTGGCGGACGGTCCGGACCACGATCGACAACACCTATGCCGCCGCGGAGAAGGCCAAGAAAGAGAACCGGCTCACCGAGTACAAGCTGCTCATGGAGCAGGCCGACCAGCTTTCGACCCGCATGTCGGCGCGGGTGCCGGTGAAGGGATCGCTCTCGTTTCTCGATTCCCGGGGCGTGCCGCACGCGATGGGCATCGACGTCGGGCAAGATCAGTCGATGAAGGAGCCCCGCAGCCACATCGAGGGTGCAACTCCGTCGGCGGCGATCTGGAGCTTCGGCATTGTGCCTGATCCATTCACGCCGCCAGGCCGGCCGCCGATCCCGCTCGATCGCCGGATCCCGGTTTCGAGCTTCTTGCACGAAGGGACAGTCGAGTCCGCTCTGGACAAGGTTTACAACCTGCAAGCCCAGATCGATGCCGACAAGGCGACGAAGAATCAGCCCAATCTACCGGCCAGCCGGGTCAGCCAGCTCGACGCCAGCATCGCCCGCAACGAGGACGAGCTCAAGCGCGCCCGGGCCGAGTACGACACCCTGCTCAAGAAGGTCGACGACCTGCGCACGCAGGCCGCCAAGGCTCAGGCGGAAGGGAACACCGCGGAGGTCAAGCGGCTGCGCGAGGAAGCGGCCCTGCATTCCTCGCCCGACATCCTGGTCGAAATGTCGTTCAACGTCTATCGCACCACGAAGGGACGCGTGGGCGACCCGGTCTTCGCGGAGATCACCGCCAGGAACCCCCGCACCGGGCGTGAATACCTGGGCGACGTCTTCGCCATCAAGGAGTACTACACCAACCGGGTCAAGCTGCCCCCCTGGCTGCTCGCCGGGTCCAATGGCGCTCTCCGGGTCGAGATCCGCTGCATGAGCCCCACCCAGTACCTGGGCATGGCCGAAAGCGATCTCTATCTGCTCCTGCCGCCCGGTACCTTCGGCTGGAACTACATGAAGGGTCTCTTCGGCATCTGGCTCCAGGCCATGGTGCTCACCGCCATCGGGGTTTGCGCGGGGACCTTCCTTTCCTGGCCCGTGGCGCTCCTGACCACCATCTTCTTCTTCGTGGCCGGCCAGCTTGCGTTCGCCTTCCTGGTCGATTTCTCGCGCCAGGCCATCATGGGCGGCGGCCCGTTCGAATCGCTGATACGACTGCTGACGCACGATAACCAGATGTCCGACATTACGCCGACGGCCGGCGTGGTGCTCGCCAAAACGCTCGATTCGCTGGTCATGCCCCTCATGTCGATGCTGGTTTATGTGGTGCCGAACTTCCAGGCGCTCGACCTGAGCAACATGGTCGCGGACGGCTACATGGTGAGCTGGCAGACTCTCGGAGTCGACTCCCTGCTCGCCCTGGCCTACGCTTTGCCCTTTTCGCTCCTCGGCTACCTCATCCTGAAGAATCGCGAGGTCGCGGCATGAATCCCAACACAAATCAACGCAAGAAGATCATCTACGCCCTGGCGATCGTCATTCTCTTTGGCGGCATGTTCCGCTACAGCGCATGGCTGACGAAGCTCAAGCGCGATAAGGACCTCGGAGAAGCCGCAATTGGCCAGGTCGACGCCGGCAGCTTCATGATGAAGCTCTTCCTCCTGGGCGGCTTCCGCGGCATCGTGGCCGACATTCTTTGGCTCCGCGCCGAGGAAAACAAACGCGACCACGACTGGGACCGGCTCAAGACCAACGTCGAGCTGATCACCAAGCTCCAGCCCCACTTCCTCTCGATCTGGACGTTCCAGGGCTGGAATCTGGCCTACAACGTCTCAGTCGAATGGGACGCCCCCGAGGATAAGTACGAATGGATCAAGCAAGGAATCAAGTTCGTGCAGGAGGGGGTGGAGAAGAACCGCCACTCGCCCGACCTCGTGTGGGATAGCGCGTGGTTCTACTACCACAAGCTTGGTTTCGCGGACGAGGCGATCATCCTCCGGCGGCTCTTTCGCGACGACGAGGAGTATGGATTCAAGACCTATCTCGACCCCGAGACATCCCAGCCGGTGGTTGGTGATGATAACTTCAAGCTTGGATATGGCTGGTTCAGCCGCGCGGTGGGCATGGTCGACCGGGGCGAAAACCGGCTGCTTTCGGGGACGTCCGACGAGATCCAGTACGTCGATGCCACGCCGCAAAAGAAGGGCCGGCCGGACGACATTGCCTTCCGCTCGATGCCCGCGCACGGCCAGACGCGCTACGCCGCGGCGGTCGAGAAGATGAGCGTCTACGGCGTCCCCGCTCGATTCGGCGAATTCGCCAAGAATGAATGGGCAGGCGCGCTCCGCGAGTGGGTCAAGCTCGGCTCACATCCCTACATGTCGCACAACGAGATCCCCCGCAATGGCAAGCTCGAGCGCGACGAGATCCGGATCGACGACTCGACCGATCCCGAGCGCTACAACAAGCTCAATGACAACCAGAAGTACTGGACCGCACGCTGGGCGGACCAGATGAATTATCGCTACTGGAAGGATCGCTGCCGTGCCGAGATGACCGACCAGGGCGTCAAGGCGCGGAGCCTTTTCTACGACGGCACCGTGGCCTACAAGACGGGCGACTTCGTGACCGCGGCCGCCAAGTTCAAGGAAGGCCTCCAGGTCTGGAAGCACCTGCTCGATGAATTCCCCGCGTATCGAGACGACGAGCTCAACAAGAAGGACACAGGGCTCATCGCCAGCCGTTACCTCCGGGTTCTCAAGCAGCTTGGGGACAACTCCGCGCAGGACTTCCCCTTCAAGGATCTGGCCGCCCTGGTGCAAAACGACAAGACGCCGGACCCGTTCGACGTACTGGAAATGCTTGGCGTGGTCAACGATCCCACTGCGCAGTCCGCGCCCGCGGCCCGACCCTCCACCGCCCCGGCGCAGCCCGCGGCCAAGAAGTAACGCCAACAAAAGGGGGCAAGCCGCCACGTCCGTGGTTGGCCTGCCCCCCTGGTTTTCCCGTTTTCTGCCGCGTGTTCAGCCGCTCAATCGTCGTCGTCGGCGAAACCCGTCGGAGGCGTTTTGACGCCCATCACGCGCTCGACCGAACGCACCAGCTTTTCCATCGCGAATGGCTTGCGGATATAGTCACGCACGCCCAGCATCTCGGCGTAGGCCCGGTGCCGGCTGCCCTCGTTTCCCGTGATCATGATCGTGGGGATGAGCCCGCCCGGGCGGCTGCGGAGCTTCTCAAGCACGAGAAAGCCGCTCTTCTTGGGCATCATCATGTCCAGGATGATCAGGTCTGGGTTTTCGCGTTCGGCGATCATGAGTCCGGCGTTGCCATCACGCGCGGCCAGGATCCGAAAGCCCTTGTTCTCGAGCACGGTGCGCATGGATTCGAGGATCTCGTGATCGTCGTCGACGAGGAGAACGGTGCGTTGATGGGGGAGAGGCGGCATGGCGCTTGATCCTCTGGACGGCACTGCGCTGGGGCGGGACAAAACAATTTCGAATTCGCGATTATAAGAAACCAGGCGATCGCGCGGCAAGAGTCGTGGCCGATCGGGATTCTCATATAAACCTGGGTTGTGATGCGGGGGGGCGAGCCCGCGTGCGGAGATCTCGAGCAGGCCAGAGTTTTCGCACCCTCTTTTCAGGAACGCGCCCCGCGGTGATAATCAAGGATCGATCAATGTTTGGCGAGGTGCAAGTTCTTCGCTTCGGGAGCCACGACCGTTCAGGGACTTGACCGGGAAAGGAATAACGAGCCATGAAGCCGTGGAGAGACTGGCCGGGTTTGCTGCTGCTGGGCTGTTTGGCGATCGCGGGCTGCGGCGGCGACGGAACTCCGGATCCTGGTTCGGATAGTTCGGCGGTGACCGATAACGGTGGAGCGGAAGGGGGCGGCCCTGCGCCTGCGCCCGCTGCTGGTCCCGCGGCCAACGCGCCCGCGGCGGAGGAGGCCAAGACGGCTGAGGCTGCTCCCGTGGAGCCTACGCCTGCGCCCGCCGCGAAGAAGGGGGATTCCACGACAGCCGAGATGCTGGCCATGGCCACCGGTCCGAATAACAGCGGTGGCAATGATTCGCAGGGGGGAGCACCCGGTCAGGGCGGGTCGATGCCCGGGGGTGGAATGAGCGGCGGCCCTGGGATGATGCCTGGCGGCGGCCAGGGTGGTCCTCCGATGAGCCGTCCTGGCGGCGGCGGCCCTGGGATGATGCCCGGCGGTGGTGGTCCAGGAATGATGCCCGGCGGTGGCCAGGGTGGTCCCCCAATGAGCCGTCCTGGCGGCGGCGGCCCCGGGATGATGCCTGGCGGCGGCATGGGGCCGATGGGGCCGGGCGGTGGCCAGCAGAATCAAAACAACGCAGCCTCTGAAATGGCCAAAAACATGGCCAAGATGATGAACTCGCAGGGCGGCCGACCTGGCGGTCCCGGCGGCCCTGGCGGCCCCGGCGGTCCTGGCGTGCCCGGCGCACCTCCCGGTGGACCAGGCGGGATGGGCGGAAATGGCGGCGACAACGGTCCCGCCAACTTTCATACCCCGTCAGGCGCGGCACGGGCCTTCCTGAACGCACTGAAGGCCAAGAATCTCGATCAGTTGAATGAAGCCACCGCGCTGCGTGCTCCCCTGGAGGCGAATCACAAGAACCAGCCAATCTTCCAAAAGATTTCGGACATGAGCATGAGCGATGCCGAGCTGGATGACCTTGCCAGCAAGCTCGATGGCTTTCGTGTTGCCATGGAGAACCCGGCCCGCAGCACAGGCCGCATCCAGGTCGTCTTGCGCAAGAACGGGCAAAATGGCGCCTACTATCAACGCCAGGTTGTGGTCCGCCATGAGAAGAAGGGCTGGGGCGTGGTCGACATTGGCCCGCTCACGGAGTACAAGGCCCTCGGCGGCCGGATTCGGCGAACCGCACCCACGCAAACCTCCAAATAAGCCGGCGCTGGCAAACAACTGCTCCGTGGTCAGGAACCCTCGCTCTCCGGTCCCACCGGGTCGAGGGTTCTTCTGTTTGTAAAACGCACAATCCTCCCGGCTTGCCGTTTCTGTAAATCTGACTCAGGCACCCCTGTAACTTTTCCATAACAGGCCCAGAAAAAATCGGGATTTCGTCAGTTTTTCCTCAAGTTTCCCCCTTGAAGTACCGGGAAGCGGGCATCCGGCGGGGCAGGAACAGGGTTTGGCCCGGGAAATGCATTACTCCCTGTCGAGCGCTTCGGACGGCGCCGACCAAGCGACCTAACTCGTTTTCTCATCAAATGTTCTTTCGTCACAAGCATCTCGCAGGAACCAAGGAAGGAGCCTGTATGCCGATCGATCCCATGTTCACCTCGTGTGATGCGTCAGAATTCTTCGTGATGGTCTTCCAGGTCTGCGGCGTGTTGGGGCTTTGCTTCAGTCGCCTTGTCGCTCGTTCCACGCGGCTGGCAATTCACGGCCGAACCGGCCTGATCGTTTCTCTGTTTGGTCTGGGGGTCGCGGGTGCGCTTTGCGGCCGGCATGACTCCGAATTTGCACTTTTCGCGGGTGTGACCATGACGCTCCTACTCATCGGAATGACCGTGGGAAGTGGAGCGGCAGAAGCGCTTGAATCGGTTCCGCAAAGTGTGCCTTCAGGGGTTGAAATGGCAACTGCCTCTTGATCGAACCTGTTAATAAAAAATGAGTTAGACAGATCGGGGCAAAAACGCCCCGATTTTTTTTTGCGTTGATTTGACCGGCCCCAAAACGCGCGCCATAGTTGCGGCGACGAATGGATTTCGCGGGCCGGCTCTCCCTGTATCTTCACCTCGCTTGACATCCACTGGATCCGATCCGTGACCGCTCGCGAGTCGGCTCGCCTGGCCGCGAATCCAGGGGGCGGATCTGGGTTAGAGCCCGATCGCTCCAAGGCCTGACGCGCCTGAGATTGAACCTTGTGTGAATACGGACGATTCTGCGACCCGAACGACGCGTCCCGCACGCCGTTCTGCCACTGGTCGAGTCGGATCCACGCGGGAGGAGGATAGGGCGATCATGGTTGGATTGAAAGGGATTTCCGCGACGTTAGGGCTGCTGGCCCTGATGGGGACCACGGCGTTTGCACAGAACGTGGCCCCGAGTGCGAATCAGCAAACGGCGAACGCCGTGGCTGGCGCGCTTCGTTCGAGCCGGGCGCTGCAGGGCTACCGGATCGAGATTCGTGCCCAGGGCGGTCTCGTGACCCTCTCCGGGGCGGTGAGCGATGCCTCACAGCGGGCCGATGCCATCGCTCGCGCCACGCGGGTTGCGGGCGTTCGCGGTGTTGTCGATCGGATCAGCCTGCTCAATGAGGGTGGGGTTGTGCCCGCCCAGTATCAGCCGAACCTCGCCATGGGCGGCCGGCACGGCATGATGGGCGGCGACGTGATCTATCCGGGCATGGGTGCGGGTGCTGGTGCTGGTGCTCCCGCTGCTGCGCCTGGCAGCGACGGCGGGCCGATGCCGGAAGGCCCCGCGGGCATGGCGGGTGCAACCCAGGCCTCTCAGCCTGGGCTCCCCAACTACGCGTGGCCCAACTACGCCCCGTACCCCAACTTCTCCGGTGTTGGCTACCCCACGGCCTACCCCTGGCAGGCCTGGCCGAACATCGGGCCGTTCTACCCCTATCCGGAAGTGCCGCTCGACTGGCGTGCGGTCACCCTCCGCTGGGACGACGGCATCTGGTGGCTCGACTTCAAGAAGCACTACACCCGCCCATTCTTCACCCCGTATCCGTTTGGCCTCTTTGCCTACTGATCGGGGCCGAACCTTGCCGCGAATCCCGCGGCAAGGTTTGAGAAACCTGGCGTGATAAACGGAACCGGCTGGAAGCACACGACTTCCGGCCGGTTTTCGTTTTTTTGCGTCAGGGAGCGAAGGGATCGCTCGCGCGGTTTTCATCAAGGGGCGGGGAAGTCCTGTCGATGTAGCCTCGGTCGAGGCGAGGGACGGCTGCCGGATTCTTGGGAAGACCAGTTTCCCGGAATCTGGTGGTGGAATCGGGAAATTCCTCACACGTCCGTCGTTCGTGGTTCGATAAGTAGGTCGTGAACCGATGGTGTGCTGCCTGACGGGCGGCGGTCATCGGAGGACGGTGAAACCACGAGGTCCCGGCGCCTGAAGCCGGCGGGGCAGGAGGCCTCGCGGCAAGTTCGCGCACGATCCCAAGGAGGGGAGTTGACCATGTTTCAAACCGCGCGGCACCGGAACTCAGTGACTCCGCGCCTGGCTCGCGGCCTCTTCGCGGGGGCATTCCTGGCGATTATTGCGGTGAGCAATAGTGGTTGCGGACTCGACTATGTATTCCGCAATGTCTCGCCGCTACACGTGACGGGTTGGTCGTTTGCTTTCCCAATCTTGCCGTCGCAGTCGCAACGGCTCGAAGAGGATATCAAACGCGAAGAGCGGAACAAGGTGCCCATTCTCGACCCGATCCCGGCCGAGTTCGCACCTGCCGTCTGCCTGGACCCGCCCAGCGAAGAGGAAGTGTGGAACAAGGTTCCCAAGTTCAAGAATGGCTGCCCGCCGTTCTATGAAACCCAGCGGAACAACGTCCGCATCTTGATTGAGAAAATCGGTGAGAAAATCGACCCCTGCAAGGTCTATCCGCTCGCCGGCCCCTGCCAGCTCGTCCACTGCCACTACAAGTGCACGGTTTACTATGACGAGCTGTACTGGTCGGACTATCCGATCCCGTTCAACCACGTGGATCACAAGGTTGAAGTGGTGTATCTCGATAAGGATCACCTGAGGCGCTGCGGCGGCCCGGATCAGGCCGCGACTCCTCCCCTTTGATCCCGGCTGAAGTCCACACAGACCACGAACGACGCCCCGGTTCTCGCCGCGGGCGTCGTTCGCGTTTTGGCAGCCATGCTCGTCGGTACGGTTATTTCACAGCCGCCAGCGGAAAGATCGCCAGAAGCTGCTCGCGGCTGGGCCTCGAGCCGTATTCGCACACCTCAAATGCCTCCGCGTACTTCACCTTGCGCGCAGCCGGCTCGCCAATCAGCTCGATCAGCTTGCCCCGGAACCGATCCGTAATGCCGGCCTGGCGCTTGCCCAGCCAGGCCCGGCTGTAGGCCAGCCGGCCCGCCCGATCGTGGGGAACCTGATCCAGTGTGCCGAACAGCCAGGGGTTCCATTCATAGAACTGCGATTCCAGTGCGTCGATGCACTCGACCTTCTTCTCAAAGACCGAGTCGACCGGCACCACGATGTCAGGCTCGAAGGGGTTGGGCTTCTTGAAATCATCCTCGGTATAGAGAAACACGGGGTTCTTGCGCAGGGCAGGCGTGTCCGGGCAGAAGCTGGGTACGATGACCATGAAGGCCGCGTCCTGCACCAGGATTCCGGTATATCGATGGTCGGGGTGATAGTCATTGGGGCGGTGCGAGATCACCACGTCGGCCTTCCAATCGCGGATCTCGCGGGTGATCAGCCGCCGGTTTTCGAGCGTGGGCAAGAGCTCGCCGTCGTGGATGTCGAGGACCTTGGATTCAATCCCCAGGATTTGAGCGCAGCGCTTGACTTCGGCGGTCCTGCGTCTGGCGAGGATTGCGCCTGCCTGTTCGTGGTGGCCGATATCGCCGTTGGTGACGCTGACGAACTTCACCTTGTGCCCGGCCTTGGCCCAGAGCGCGGCGGTTCCAGCGGCTTCGAGCTCGCAGTCGTCGGGATGTGCGCCAAAGACGATGATACGCAAGGGCCGCGCGGGCTCCTGCGCCCAAACCTCGATGCTTGCGAGCAGGGCAAGCGCGGTTGCCAGTCCGCGGAGAGCCAGCCGTGCCTGGTTTCGTTGCCGTGAAATCATGGCGCACCTTAGTAGTTGGAGGAACCGAGGCGAAACCAATCTTCGCCTGGGTGTTTGCGCCCTGGCTTGTGGGCCAGGGAGACGGATTCGTAAAATCACGTACATGAGTCACTTCATGATCACCGCCGCGCGAAGGCTGAGTCAAACGTGCTGGGTTGGCGTAGTGGTTTTGGCCGCGGCCGCGTTCGCCCGCGGGGGCGAGGATCGGCTCGAGCTGGGCGACGGCAAGTCCGTTGCGGGGCGGCTGGAGGGGAATGCCCGGTCGGGGCTTGTGTTTCGGCCGGCGGCAGGGGGTGTTCCGGTTGCGCTTGAGGCTGGGATGGTTGCCCGGTTTTCGAGCGTGGCGCCCGACGGGGGGGCGGGACAGCCGCCGTTTCGCGTGGCCATGGGCCAGGTGCTGCGGCTTTCCGGCCAGCTTCGCGGCCTGGATCGCAAGCAGGTTGTATTTGCACCAGTGGGCCTGGCCCGGGATGTCGAGCTCCCCCGCCCAGGGGTGCAAGCGCTCTATCAGCGCCCGGGAGAGATTCGGGTTCTGGTGGATTCTTTCGAGCAGCTTGACCCTGGCCGCTGGTTGACGACCGGCGCGGCGGCGCTTGCGGCCGACCCGGTGCGATCGGGGTCGCACGCACTTGCGCTACCGGGGGCGGGTGCCTCGGTTGCCGCGCGTCTGCCCCAGCCGATCGCGGCTGGCCAGATCGAGATCTCCTATTTCGACAAACGCGAGATCGTGGCCGAGCGGCAAGCCCTGGTCGAGGCGACGTTTCAGGGGCTGTCCGGTCCGCTTGTGGTTCAGGTGATTCTGGGTTTTGCCGAGGAGACCCTGGCGGTGCGCTCGCCCGAGGGGCCAGCGCTTGCCGTGCAGCGGCTGCCGCGGGTCGCCGGCTGGCACCGGCTCATGTTGCGGTTCGACGCCGGTTCGACGGAGATCGCGGTTGATGGCAAGGAGCTCGCCCATGGCAAGGGGCCGTCCGGCCCGCTCACCGCAATCCAGCTTGCAACCACGGCAACCGCACAGGCGAAGTCGCCGGCGCCCAGCGTGATCTTCGACGACCTCAGCATCTCCCGCTTCGCTCAGCCCCCCGCCGGCCTCGAGCTCGACGCGGATCAGGATGAAGCGCGTCTCATCCTCGGCGACCAGCTTTTCGGCACGATCGAACGCGCTGATCTCGACTCCATCCTCATGACCATCGACAGCGGGCCCGCCACCTTGCTCTGGAGCGAGGTCGCCGGCCTCTACCTTCGCCGCGAGCCCCGCCAGGGCGAACCCGTCGAGGGCTTGCTCGCGCGCGTCTCCTGGTTCGCGGGAACCAGCACAGATCCTGCTGAGCTCGATTTTGCCGAGGGCGCGATCAAGAGCCTCGACACCCGCGCGCTCGCGATCGCCACGCCCTATGCGGGCACGCTCGTGATCCCACGCGATCGCCTGGTCAGCATCCAGGTCCAAGCCCAGGGCACACGCATCGTGCTCGACCCAGCAGCCCACCACCTTGGCGACGAAATCTCCAGCACCGAACCCGTGCTCGACCCGCCGCAGCCCGAAGGGGCAACACTCTCACGCGAGCTCCTCCTCTCCGCACAGCCCACCATGCCCGCCTTCGTGGTTCTCGATCTGATCGGAGTCGTGGGCGAGGACAACGACCCCACCTTCTCACGCTTCGTCCGCGAAGGCGAGCTCCGAACCTGGCTCGCCGTCAACGGCAAGCGCATCGACTACGTCAACCGCTTTATCAAGACGCGCAACGAAACACCCGAACGGATCGCGATCCCTGTTCCGGAGGGCCTGCTCACCGCGGGTAAAAACACCATCACCCTCGAGCTCACCGGCATGGCACGCAGGGCCAAGGAGCTCGACGATCTCGGCGTGCTTCAGGTTGCTGTTGAGCTGAGGCCGAAGGCAACACGAAAGCCCAATCGGACCGGTCCCTGAGTCAGGCTGGACAGGGAGTCTCCACCCGAACCAAGCTTCCCCTTGCGGCCGATCACTGCGGCTTTGAGATCTGGTCGTAATACGAGCGGACGTGCTTCTCGAGACTCTTGGGGATGCGCTGGTTCGAAAGCGCCTCGGCGCTTGAGCCGACACCGGCGTCGATTTCGGCCTGGATGTTGATTGTGCTCTGCCCCTTGACGGTCTTGCTTGCTTCGGTAAACCCAGTGGCGACGGCCTTGCCCTTCTTGAGCTGCTGGGCCACACGCGTCTGGTAGGTCGACGTCTCGCTCTCTGCTTCGGGCCTGTACCCCGCACCCCGGCCGCGACCCAGGCCAGGCCCACGGCCACGGCGGTTGCCCAGCCCCTGGCCCAGGTTGTTCATGTCGTCGCCAAGCTGGTTCATGTCGTCGCCGCTCATCCCTTCCTTGGTGTTCTGGATGTCGGCCATGGTCGAATCAAGCTGCTCGATTTCCTGCAGGTTCTTCGCCAGGTTCTCGAGCTGCTTTTGCGTCATCCCCAGCGATTCCGCCGCCTTCCTGGAATCCCCCTTCTGAAGCTCCTTCTGGGCCTGGGCAAGCTGCTTGGCAAGCTGCCCGAGCTTCTGCATCCCCTTCGACTGCTCGGCGAGCTTCTGCATCTCCTTTTCAAACTGCTTCTGCGAGATGGCGCCATTCTTCCGCGCCTCCTCAAGCTGCTTCTTGCGATCCTCCAGATTGGCCATCCTGGCAAGCTTTTGCGACATCTCGCCAAGCTGCTTCTCAAGCGACTTCTTTTCCTGCTCGGAAAGCTTGCCCGAGGCCAGTTTGTCCTGGAGTTGCTGTATCTGCTCGGCGGCCTTCTTGAAGTCGCCCCGCGCGAGCTGGCGCGCGAGCTGCTCGGCCGGCCCCTGATTGGACATTTCCTTCATCCGCTGAAGCTGCTTCTGGATCTGCTCGGACGAGGCAAGCTGCTTCTGCCGCTCCTTGAGCGAGTCGGTGAGCTTGTTCAGCTCGAGCATGAGCTTGTCCTTCGCGGCCGGAGGGGCCTTGGCCAGCTCGCTGATCTTCTTCTCCACCGAGGCGAGCAGATTCGCGGCCTCGGGATAGGTCTTCTTGTCGATCGCCTCGCGCTGGCTGTTGACCTTGCGGGAAAGCTCCTGCGCCTTCTCCGCGAGGGCCTTGCGCTCGGATTCGACCACGGGCGCGGCCTTGACGAGCCCCATTTTGGGTGCGAGCGCAGGCGCGGCAAGCACAAGGCCAAGCACCGTCAGAGGCAGGAGAATCAGCCACGACCGCCGGGGTGCGCGGAAGCTGAACTCAGCCACCACGTCGATCTCGGCGATCCGCTTCCGCGCGTCGGCCACGAGCGCCCGCCCGGCGGGTGTGTCGCGGAGCTCGAGCGGCAACGTAAGCGCGGAGCTGATGCGCTCGTCGAGCTGATACGCGCGATCGATCGCGGTCGCCGCGTCGAGCCGGCTCGGCCCCGTGAACAGCGCGACGATCGTCGCCAGCAGCAAGCCCACGCATCCCGAGGCGGCATAGGGCGCCCAGGCGGGCGCGGGGAGATGGAAGCTCCCCAGCTTCTCGAGCCCGAACACGCCCGCCAGAACCAGCAACCCAACCGCCTGAGTCCAGAAAAAGGCGTTCAGGAGCCGCTGTAGCCGCATCCGCCTGAATACCCGCGCCACCGGCCGCTCCAGCTCACGCATCGCCAGGCCCCCAGAACGGAACCCCATCGATCTCTCGGACGAACGTCATATCGAATCGATCGTAACCGCGCGGGGCGGATCGTGCAAGCGAGACACCCTGTTTCACAGCCCCGCGGGCGGCTAAGCTCTAGGGGTTCAAGGCGATCGTGCGCATCCGGTATGAGGGTTATCGCCTGCGCCTGGCACGCGGCCGCGGCGCCTCTTGTTCCGCGCTTCCGGGATCACAGGTAGACATGAACATCAGCTTGAGCGGTAAAACAGCGATCATCACCGGCGCGGCGTCCGGAATCGGCCTGGCGGCGGTGCACAGGTACCTTGGGGCCGGGGCGACGGGGGTGGTCGCGGTCGATCGCGCCTGTGAGCCTGAGTCTCTCGCCCAGGCGCGGCAGGCGACAGGGCGCCTGCGCTACGTGCAGGGCGATGTCTCGGTCGAGGAGACGGCGAGGGAATATACCCGCGTCGCCATGGAGGCGTTCGGGCGCATCGATATCGTGGTGAACAACGCGGGCATCAGCGTGGTCAAGCCGATCCATGAGGTCACCTCGGAAGAATGGGATCGCGTGATGGGGGTGAACGTCAAGGCGATACTCTGGGCTGCCCGGCATGCGATTCCGATCATGATGCGGCAGAAGAGCGGGCTGTTTCTGAACACAGGCTCGATCTCAGGCGAGGTGGGGATTCCAACCCAGGGCGTTTACGGCCCGTCCAAGGGCGCCCTTCACCAGTTGACGAAACAAATGGCCATCGAGTACGCCCCGCACGGAATCCGCGTGAACGCGATCGGCTGCGGCACCGTGGACACGCCGCTCGTCCACTCCTCGGCCGAGGCATCCGGCGATCCGGCCCGGTTCTGGGCGATGCTGCGCGACAACCACCCCATCGGGCGCGTGGCCTCGCCCGAGGAAATCGCCGCCTTCTTCACCTACATGGCGAGCGACTGGGCGAGCTTCTTCACAGGCGCCATTCTCATGATCGACGGCGGCTATACCGCGCGCTGACACAATCCGAATGCATAAGTGATGATAAGTATAAAATGAACACACAAGTGCGCGAGAAGTAAACGTATGGATCTGAATCTGAGCGGGCGCATCGCGGTGGTGACTGGGGGCGCGAGCGGGATTGGCCACGCCACGGCCCTTGCCTTCGCGGCCGAGGGGGCGGATATCGCCGTTTGGGATCGCGCGCAAACCGCGGCCGAAACGGCCAGTGAGATCGCCGCGCGCTATCCCGTGCGAACGATCGGCCGCGCGGTCGACGTGGTCGACGCGGGGGCGGTGGCCGCCGCGCTCGAGGAGACAACCCGCCGGCTCGGACCCATCGACCACCTGGTCCACGCCGCCGCAATCGGCTCCGGCAGGTTCGGCTTCCCGTTC
This sequence comes from Planctomycetales bacterium, assembly GCA_027451885.1. Taxonomy (GTDB): domain Bacteria; phylum Planctomycetota; class Planctomycetia; order Isosphaerales; family Isosphaeraceae; genus JAKBAP01. The sequence goes on along the minus strand of DAIDHX010000105.1, from coordinate 14,253 downwards.
ACCAACCTCACTCCAGCCGACTGGCCAGGGGTGCTTGAGGTCAACATCATGGGCATGGTGCAAGTCGCCCACGCCGTCGCCCCCGGCATGCGCGACCGGGCGCGCGGAACGCTCGTCTTTGTGGCGTCCGTCGCCGGCCAGATCGGTTCGCAGACCGATCCGCCCTATAGCGCCTCCAAGGCCGCCAACATCAACTTCGCCCAGTGCCTCGCCAGGGATCTGGCGCCCTCGGGCGTGCGTGTGAACACCGTCTGCCCGGGGATGGTTCAGACACCACTCAACCGCGGCGTCTGGCAAGCCTGGTTCGACCAGACGCCCGAGCCCGAGCGCATGAGCTACGACGAATGGACCGAGCGCAAGATCCGGGCGGTTGTGCCGCTCGGCAAATGGCAAACTCCAGAATCGATTGCCGATATGATTGTCTTTTTGTCCTCTGATCGCGCAGCGCATGTCACGGGCCAGACGATCAACGTCGACGGCGGATTTGTCATGCACTGGTGAAGCGCGCCAGGGAGACACGAACGGAGCCTGTGGGTATGCGAAGAGCATGGTGGTTATTGCTCGTGGTCTGCGGGTTGTTCGGATACGCGGGGTACGCAGCCGCGCAGGAGGCGATTCTCAAGGTCGACGCCACGCGTCCCGGGCGCTTGATCAGCCCCTATCTTGCCGGGGCGTGTATCGAGGACGTCAATCACGAGATCTACGGCGGACTCTACAGCCAGATGATCTTCGGCGAGAGCTTCCAGGAACCGCCGCGGTTTCCAGGCCCGTTTGATCCCGTTGAGGAAGGCTGGCGGGCGATCGGCGACGAGGCGTACTGCGACGGCGGCGACGGCCCCAAGCTGGTTGCGCGCGGCGCGGCCGTCTCCAGCGGCGAGGTCGGCGTCGAGGTCTATTTCCCGACCGATCGAGGCGGCAACGCGGGCCTGATCGTCAAGGTGGATCGTCCAGAGCGGGGCGCGGACAGCTTCACCGGATATGAAGTCTCGCTGGAAACCTCCAACCATCTTGTGCTCGGCAGGCACAGGCGGAACTGGGAGCCGATCGAGCGCGTTTCCTGCCCCGTGCCCGTGAAAACGTGGATCCCGCTCGTGGTGCGCATGCAGGGCGACCGGCTTGAGATCGTCGTGAACGGCGAGCCGCGGCTGACCTTTGAGGATCGCGCGCATCCTCTCAAGGGCGCGGGGCTGGGGCTGCGGGTCTGGCAGCGGCCTGCGCGGTTCCGTAATCTCCACGCGAAGGCGGGTGATCAGTCCTGGAATCTGCCGTTCACCGCGCAGGGAAGCGAGCTCGGCTCGGGCACAAGCGGCATGTGGACGGCGTTCCGCCTCGGCAGCGCCCAGGGCCGCACCGCGATCGTCTCCAATCACCCGTTTGTCGGCCGGCAATCCCAGCGCCTCGAGTTCACCGCGGGCGCAGGGGCGGTCGGCATCGCGAATGCCGGGCTCAACCGCTGGGGCATGAACTTTCAGGCAGGCAAGCCCTACGAGGGCCATGTCTGGGCCCGAGCGGACGAACCTGCACGTATCTCGCTGGCATGCCAAGGCGGCGATGGCCAACGCAACCTGGGCCAGACCAGCTTCGAGGTCCGCGGCACAGAATGGACACGCCATGACTTCTCCATCACTCCCCAGGCCAGCGACGACCGGGGCCGGTTCTCGATCATGCTCGAAAGCCCAGGCGCAATTGAACTGGGCCATGCGTTTCTTCAGCCCGGGCCCTGGGGCCGGTTCCACAATCTGCCCGATCGCAAGGACGTCGCCCAGGCGCTCATCGATCAAGGAATCAACGTCCTGCGCTACGGCGGGTCGATGATCAATCACCCAGCCTATCGCTGGAAAAACATGATCGGTCCCCGGGACCGGCGGCCCCCCACCGCGGGCACCTGGTATCCTTACTCGTCCAACGGCTGGGGCATCTTCGACTTCCTCAGATTCTGCGAGGCCGCCGGCTTTCTCGCCGTTCCCGCCGTTAACATGGATGAGACGCCGGCTGACATGGCTGACTTCGTGCAGTACGCGAACGGGGCGGCCGATACCACCTGGGGTCGCAAGCGCGCCCAGGACGGGCATCCCGCGCCTTACCGCCTCAGGCACCTCGAGCTCGGCAACGAAGAGGCCGTGAACGAGGCCTACTACCGCAAATTCGAACGGCTCGCGAAAGCCATCTGGGCTCAGGATCCCGAGATCATCCTCGTGGTGGGCGATTTCGCCTACGGCCGCGTGATCACCGATCCGTTCCACTTCGAAGGGGGCGTGGCGGCAAACACGCTCGCCGCGCACCAGAAGATCCTCGAGCTCGCGAAGGCCCACAACCGCGAGGTCTGGTTCGATATCCACGTGGGCACCGATCACCCGCCGCAGCCCAATGGTCTTAAGCCTGAACATAGCTATATTGATCAACTTGGTAAGCTCGCGCCCCAGGCGCGGTTCAAGGTGGTCATCTTCGAGTACAATTCGGGCAATCACGCCGTCAAACGCGCCCTTTCGAACGCGCTTGCGAATCTGGAGGTCGAGCGAATCGGCGATCCGCTCGCGATCGTCTGCTCCGCGAATTGCCTCCAGCCCGATGGGCAGAACGATAATGGCTGGGACCAGGGATTGCTGTTTCTGAACCCGTCGCGGGTCTGGCTGCAACCGCCGGGATACGTCACGCGAATGATCAGGCGCAACCACCAACCGCGGGTTCTGCCCACGACGCTCCAGGGCAAACGTGAGACCCTTGACGCCAATGCCAAGCAGAGTGAAGACGGCAAGACGCTGGTCATCCAGGTTGTGAACTGGGGATCCGAGGCACGCCTGGTCGAACTTGGTCTGAATGGCTATCAACCCGCGCTCCCGATCGCCCAGGTGGAAGCGCTTTCCGGAGCGCTCGAGGCCGTGAACACCGCCGATGCGCCCGATCGAGTCGTCCCGCACGAGACAACCTGGCGGCATAAGCTTGCCGGCGGAAAAGCCCGGTACACCTTCCCCGCGCGGTCGTTCACGATCCTGCGGTTCCAATAACCCTTCGCGCGGAAGTCCTCGCCAACAGGGCATTTGAGACATTCTGGGAAAATGGCGGATTGATTTGGCCCTGGGATGCAGTATTCCCTGTTGGAGAGGGGAAGATGACCGAGGTTTGAGGAGCAGGGGATGGAATACCGCGGCCGGCGACGATCGTTGGCGGGTGGTTTCGAACGGCTCTGGGGAGCGGGAACGCTCGTCGGACTGGACGACACCGCGCTGCTCGAGCGATACGCCGAGGCCGCTGACGAGGACGCCTTCGAGGCGCTCGTGGCCCGTCACGGTCCAATGATCCTGGGGATTTGCAGGCGCGTGCTGGTCGATCCGCGGGATGTTGAGGACGCGTTTCAGGCTGTGTTTCTGATCCTGGCTCGCAAGGCGCGTGGGATTCGAGACGGCCGCCGGCTCTCGTGCTGGCTCTACGGCGTGGCATGCAAGGTCTCCGCGAGGGCACGAACGCAAGCGGTGCGCAGAAGGTCGCGCGAGGGCGCGGCGGCGGATGTGACACTCTTCGCCGACCCAGGCGAAACGGTGGTCGACGACGTCGGGCCGATCCTCGATTTCGAGCTCAACCGGCTGCCGCTGCGCTATCGCCAGCCGCTTCTGCTCTGCTACCTGAAAGGGCGCACGCACGACCAGGCCGCACGCGAGCTTGACTGTCCCGTGGGCACGGTCCGCAGCCGATTGGCCCGCGGCCGAGAGATCCTGAGGCGCAGGCTGACAGCCCGCGGCGTCGCGCCCGCGATCGTTCCCGCCGGCGATGCGCTTCCGCCCTTGCCGCTCATCGAGCCGGTCGCTGCCTCGCTCCTTTCGCGAACCGTGACGGCCGCGGTTCAATACGCCTCGACCCAGACCGCCCCCGCGGCCGCAGGCGCGGTGGTGCTCGCCCAGGGAGTCTTGACCACCATGAAAGTCGCCACGTTCAAGCTGATCGGCTTCTCCGCGCTCGCGGCGGGAATCGGCGTTTCGGGTGCATTCGCCGGTTCCCGGCTGGCGCAATCGAACGCAAACGGGCAACAACAACCCAGCAAACCGGCCGCCGCCCCCGCGACTCCCGTCGCAGTCGCGCCCGCGCAGCCGGCCCTGCCCACGCCCGCGGCTCCACTCGCGCCCGCGGCCCCGCCCACGCCCGCGACTCCACTCGCGCCCGCGGCCCCCGTTGCACCCGCAGCGCCAGATGAACATAACATCGTAACTACGGATCAACGCTTGCATGCGCTTGAAACCAAGCTCGACGAGCTTCTCAGGCTGCTCAGGGCCGCACAGCCGCCATTCGCTCAACCATCCGTACTGCCGGCGCCTTCCGCTCCCGCGCTTGTGCCAGTCGCCGGCCAGCCGGCCCAGCCGAACGGACTCGCGGTTGAACCTGAACCCGCCCAGGCTCCGCCGCTCGGCGTCCCCGCCGCGGTCCCCGTTCAGGCGCAGCCGCCGCTCGCGGACGCCGTCGTGCCACCGCGGCCACATCCCGAAGATCCCTTCGCCAATCGGCCGGCCATGTTCGTGCCTGCCAACCAGCCCCAGCCAGCCCAGCCCGGCAAACCAATCTCGCCGGCCGGGGTTGAGGAAAACCCCTCCGGGCCTCGGCAGGCGCCTCGACCCGCGGCGAGCGAGACCTCGATCAGCGCCGGCTTCCCTGTGGTCTCGAACCGGGAGATCTACGCGCTCGAGGCCAGGCTCAAGTTCGAACGGGAACAGGACGCACGCCTGGCCGAGCTCTTCAAGCGCAAGGCTATCTCTCAAGGTGTTCTTGATCAAGAACATGGGAAACTCTTGATTACTGTGGCGACGCTGTGCGGCATCAAGGACGACCTGCTCGAGGAATCCGAGGCGACGAGCGGACGGATCAAGCAGGGCAAGGCGGAGCTCGCACGACTGAAGGCGGAGCGTGACTTCGCGTCATCCAGGGTCGCCCGGTACAAACGCCTGAACGGTCAAAACCCGGGTGTCGTGTCGGAAGAGCAGCTCAGGAAAGACGAATCGTTGCTGCGTGTGTCAGAAGCGCAGTACGAGACTGGACAGGCAAAGCTTGAAGGATTGATGCAGCACCAGGCGCGGGTCTCGCGCAAGTTGGCGGTGGTTGATCTTGCACTCAGGAACTCCACGACGGACCAGGATCTGAAGCCAGCGGGAGCCCAGGCAGAGCCGCCGCCGGACGTCCCCTCGAGATCGGCGACGGAGAAGCCCTGATACCTGAGAAGCCCACGGACGATGCGCTGAGCCGCCCCCGGATCTCCGCGGGGCGGTTCGCGCTTCTGGTCAGGCTCAAGGTGCTTCGAGATGGTCTCCCCGGCGATTCCGATCAATGCTTCTGGGTCTTGACGGCCTGCGCGTTACACAACGGCGGGCTCGGCCTCCTGAGCGAAGACGTCATTCGCGGCGGCGACGGCCTGGTCGACTCCGATCGAGAGCCCCAGGTCGCGCAGGCAGGTGCCGAGCGCGGAGAGGAACAGGGTGACATTGGGCTGCCGGGCGCCATGGCCCATGAGCCCCACGCGCCAGACCTTGCCTTTCCAGGGTCCCAGGCCGCCGCCGATCTCGATGCCCCAGTCGGCCAGCAGCCGTTTGCGGACGGCCAGGTCGTCGATGCCGTCGGGGATTCGTGCGCAGGTGAGTTGCGGCAAGCGCCTGCCTTCCTGGGTCGCCAGGTCGAGATTGAGCGCGGAGAGCCCGGCCTGGAGCGCCCGGCCGCAGAGGGCGTGCCGCGCGTGCCGCGCCTCCAGCCCTTCCTTGGCCACAAGCACGAGCGCCTCGCGGAGCGCGTAGTTCATGCTGATGGGTGCTGTGTGGTGGTAGAAACGGTCGCTGCCCCAGTAGCGCTGAATCATCGTCAGGTCGAAGTACCAGCTCTGGACCTTGGTCTTCCGCGCCATGAGCGCCTCGAGCGCACGCGGCCCAAACGTGACGGGTGCCAGGCCCGGCGGGCAGCTCAGGCATTTCTGGGTGCCCGAGTACACCGCGTCGATGCTCCACTCATCGACCTCCAGCGGCACGCCGGCAAGCGCTGTCACGGCGTCGGCCAGAATCAAGGCGCCATGCTCGTGTGCGATCTGGGCGATCTCCTCGAGCGGCTGCCAGACTCCGGTTGACGTCTCCGCCTGCACAATGCCCACAACCTTCGCGGGCCGGGCCTTGAGTGCCTGGCGAATCTCGTCGGGATCGAAGGCCTCGCCATAGGGCCGCTCGATGGCAACGACGTCCGCCCCCGCGCGCTCGGCCACGTCGACCATGCGCCCGCCAAAGACGCCGTTGACGCACACCAGCATCCTGTCGCCAGGCTCGATCAAGTTGACAACCGCCGTCTCCATCCCCGCCGAACCCGTGCCCGAAATGGCCAGCGTGAGCCGGTTCTCGGTCTGGAAGACGTAACGCAGAAGCTCCTGCGTCTCATCCATGAGCGCCACGAAAACCGGGTCCAGATGGCCCACGAGCGGTTTGGCCATGGCCTCGCGCACGCGGGGATGCACATCGCTTGGCCCCGGGCCAAGCAGCACGCGCGCAGGGGGCTCAAAGGGGGGTGGCGAGGCAGGGCGGGCTTTGCTGGGCACGGCTGGAGCTCCCGGGTCGGGTTCGCTGACTAGGTGATTGGATCATGCGCCCGAGGCGCGTGCATCGAGCTCTTTCACAAGTGCGCTGATGGCCTTGAACTCAGGGCGATCCGCGGTCTCGGTCCATTCAAACAGGATGGCGTCGGTCGTGGAGATCACCGCGCCGGCTTGCTCGAGCCTGCGCAGGGCAATGTCCCTGTCCAGGGATCTGCGCGAGCCGACCGCATCCACCGCAACCTGGACGCGGTAGCCGCGATCCATGAGCTCGAGCGCTGTCTGCGCCACGCAGACGTGCGCCTCGATCCCAACAAGCGTCACATGCTGGATCGGCCGGCTCAGGAGTTCCTCGACAATTCTGTGTGCTGCCAGGCACTGAAAGCTGGTTTTCTCGAAGCGCTCGCCCACGCATGCGGCAACGGGTGCGGTCGTCCCTCCGAGTCCCTTGGGGTATTGCTCGGTGGTCCAGGTGGGGATGCCGAGCAGCCTGGCCCCCTTGATGAGTCCCACGGCCTGCGCCACCACCTGATCGCGATCGACGATCGCCTGGAGCAGCTTGTCTTGCAGGTCGATGACGAGCAGGCCGGCGTGGCGGCTGGTCAAGCGCTCCGTGAGACGCATGCGTTCCTCGAACTCGGACCCGAGCATGGGCGGTTCGAACATTTCGACCGCAACAACCCCATTTCCCAAGGCTAAGGCGAGTCTCCGGGCGCTGTCAAGCGCGGGGGCCGATCTCCACCTGGGCTCGGAGGACCCCCCACTCTACCGCCGCTTGATCACCGATCAATCGCGGCTTCGAGACACAAGCCAAACAACGGCCGCTCGAACGTCAACTCGTCGATCTGATCGTCGCTGTGCGCGTCAGGCTCCAAACCGCTTTCGGAGCCGGGCGCAGGGTAGATCAACGATTTGATACATGATGGCCGCCGCCACGAAGGATAGCACCATCATCACGGGAAATGCGATCGGAAAGCGGTCCAGATGGAGTGCCTTGAGGCCGAGGAAAATCGAGTAATGAGTCAGATAGATCGTGTAGGAATAGGCGCCAAGCAACCTCATGAAATACGTATTCAGGAGTAGGTAGGGGCCGCGGTCGAACCAGCGGACGGCACCCGCGAAAATGGGGATGAGCGCGATCGACTGAAGGCTGTAGCGGAAGGTTTCTCGAAACCATGGTTGCCGGAACGCAAGTAGGCTGAAGAAGATGACCCCAATCGCGACCACGGTCAGCGACCAGTGAGAAATCCAGCGAGAGTGGCGATCGCCAAGAGCGGGATTGGCCAGAATCGCGAAGCAGCAGCCCCAGAGAATGGAGTCGAGTCGGGTGTCGGTCGCCTCGAAAACCCGTTCGACCGGGGCATGGAATTGAAGGACAAGCAAACACCTCCAGGCCAGCACCAGCAGGCAGATCCCGGCGAGCAAGGTTCCCTGGGCTGGCCTTGGCAATCTCAGCGAGGCCAGGTAGAGCAGCGGAAAGATGAGGTAGAAGTGTTCCTCGACCGCGAGGCTCCAGAGGACTCCCAGGCCCGACAATAATGGGCCAGATCCCAGCATTTTGTAGTAGTTCGTGTAGTACAAAACGTGGGAGAGCACGCCATACCAGGAGAACGCGACCCCGAGCGCGAGATCTACAACAAGCAAGGCCCCTACTACAATATAACACGGCGGCAGGATTCTGAGACTGCGGCGGATATAAAACTTCCCAAGCGCGACTGTGCCGGTCTTCGTCGACTCCTTGCGCATCAACGTTGTGATCAGGTATCCGCTCAGGAAGAAGAAGATCGTTACGCCGAACCCGCCAGGAACGAGCCATCCCAACCCCGCGTGCGAGATCGCCACGATCAAGATGGATATCGCACGGATTCCATCGAGCGAGGGGATCGTACCTCGTGCATTTGGGTCAATCGGCGGCAGGTCGGGAAAAAAGAATCTCCATAAAGCAGAAGATTGGGACTTTTCGATTCGCGGTGCGGTCTGCGGATCGAGCGTCGGTCGGTTTTCGGCAAGGCGCAACTGAGGATATCCGTATGTCTGAGACGAATCCGCATCTCCACCACCGTCCGGCTCGGCAATCGACATCAAGGTTCCTCCAGAGCGGGGCCAGGTTTACAACGTTGGTCGAGGCTCCGTTGCCGAATCTATTGGGATCTGCGCGGGCTCAGAATCGTAATGACTTTAGCACACGTCTGGCCAGTTGAAGCGGGTTTTCACCCTTTTCTTGACCGAGGTCCGCCCCTCCTCCGCGTGGCCCGTGAGCGTCTCTTCAAGCCGGTATGCGGGCCTGCGTGGGTCTCCTGGGTCTGGGCTCTCGGGTCGCGCGCGTTGATCCCGCGAGACGCCGTCTCACTGCGCACGCCGCCGAGCCCCCCCGCGAGCCGCCGGGATCTTTCGGGCGCTTGTCCCGTTCTGGAGGTCGGGTTACGATCAAGTGCTGGACAGACGCGGGGCTTGGCCGGGGTTCAGGGCCGCCGGACTGCGTTCGCTTATTGCGCGTGGGTGTGTCGATCGTGGCCGAGAAGCCTCGACTTCTGATCGTGGATCGCGACGGGGCGGTGAGCAAGCCTGCGCTCGACGGGCTGGCTGCCGCCTTCGAGCTCACGACCGCGCGCACCGTCTCAAAGGCGCTGGCGCTTTTGCGCGAGCAGTCGTTCCAGGGGGTTTACGTCGACTCGTCCCAGCTCGCGACCGTTCGCAAGCTGGGAATGATGATCCAGGCCGAGGAAATCCTCGAGGCCATCTCCGACGGCGTGGCCGTGGTCGATCTCGACCTCAGGATCATCTGGGCCAACTCCGAATTCCAGGTGCTTGCCTTCGCGCAAGAGCTTGTCGGCCGGCCGTTCTACGAGTCGCTTGGGAATCCGGAAGTCCTCGGTCCTGAATCGTGCCCCTTTACCACCGCGGTTGCCACCCAGACCACGGCCGGGACCTCGCTCAAGTCCGCCGACGGGCGCTATCTCAAGCTCACCGTGACGCCCGTCTTCGACGGCTCAGGCACGCTCACGCATCTGATCGCGCTTGCGCGTGAGACCACCGACGAGATGCAGCAGCAGCTCAAGGTCAACGCCATCCACCAGGCGGGTGACGAACTCGCCGACCTCACGCCCGAGGAGCTCTCGAAGATGGGCGTTGAGGAGCGGACCGACCTGCTCAAATACAACATCGCCCGCCACATGAAGGACCTGCTCGGGCTCGACTTCATCGAGATCCGTCTGCTCGACCGCGCGTCGAACCGGCTGATTCCGCTCCTGACCGAGGGCATGACGCCGCTGGCCGCCAATCGCGAGCTCTTCGCCAGAACCGAAGGGCACGGCGTGACCGGGCACGTGGCCGCGACGGGCAAGAGCTACGTCTGCCCGGATACAACCAAGGACCCGCTCTACCTCGAAGGGGCCAGCGGCTCGCGCAGTTCGCTCACGATCCCGCTCGTCTTTCACGGCATGGTGATCGGCACCCTGAACGTGGAGAGCCCGCAACCGAACGCCTTCGATGACCGCGATCGCCAGTTCATCGAGATCTACGGCCGCAACATCGCCTCCGCGCTCAACACGCTCGAGCTCTTACAGGCCGAGAAAGCCAGCACCGCGACGACCGCCGTGGAGGCCATCGATCGCGAGCTCGCCCTGCCGATCGACGACATCATCACCGACGCCACAACCGTGCTCGACCGCTATGCCGGCCACGATGAGGATATCGTGTCGCGGCTGCGGCATCTGCTCTACCGGGCGCGTGAGATCCGTTCGCTGATCCAGAAGGCCGGCACGGCGGTTGCCCCCGCGCCCCGGCTCATGCAGCCGGCCGTCGCCCCCCGGCTCGCGGGCGCGCGGATCCTGGTGGCCGACGCCGACGAGTCGATCCGCCGCTCCGCGCATAGCCTTCTCGGCGGGCAAGGGGCCGCGGTCGAAACCGCACGCGACGCCAACGAGGCCATCGCGCTTGCCCGGCAAACACAGTACGCCGCGGCCCTCGTCGACATCCGCCTGCCCGACATGGACGGCTACCAGATCTTCAAACGGCTGCGCGAGGTTCAACCCGGGCTCACCATCATCCTCATGACCGGTTTCGGTTGGGATCCGGCCCATTCGATTGTGAAGGCGAGGCAGGAAGGCTTGCAGACGGTGCTCTACAAACCGTTCCGTTCGGACCGCCTGATGGAGGCCGTGGAACAGGCGCTTCGGGCCACGACCGGCAATGTAGACACACGCCCGGTCACTCCGGCGGGGCGGATGCAGTCAGAGCCTGTTTCCCCCGAGCCGCCGCCCGAGGAAGCGGCCGCCGACCCGGTTCAGGAACCCGGCGGATGACCGAGCCTGCCCGCTCCGCGCTCGCATGGACGCTCGCGGCGCTTCCGATCATCGGCCATCTCTACCACTTCGTCCTGGTGGTGAACGTCACCTCGGGGTTCGGACTCCGCGAATCGACACTCGATCGCATTCGCCTCGCCGCCCTCGCCGTCCTCTGCGCATCGGCCGCGTGGTTCGGCTGGAAGACCCTGCACGCCCCCTGGTGGAACTGGCACTGGCTGCCGTTCTCCTACGCGGCACTCTGCCTGTTCAATGGGCTCGTTCTCGGCCCCCTGGGATCCTTGCGGATCGCACTCAGGCGCAACCCGCCCGGGATCGCCAGCCGCTCGGTCCTGGCCCACGCCACCGACCAGGCGCCTCGCCAGGACTTCGTGGGCACAGGCTCAAACGCCATGCTCTTCAAAATCCGGGGCAACGAGTCGCTCTCGCTCCAGTCCGTTGAATGGGTGATCCCCTTCCAGGGGCTTCCTCACGCCCTCAACGGCCTGCGCATCTTGCAGGTCTCCGACCTCCACTTCTCGCACGCGTATCGCCGCGCCTATTTCGACTGGGTCGTTGAACGCTGCCTCGAACACCCCGCGGATCTCGTGCTCGTTAGCGGCGACATCGTCGAGGACGACGCGTCCCTTGCCTGGATCGAGCCCGTTCTGGGCCGGCTCCAGGGACGCTTCGGAAAGTTCGCAATCCTTGGCAACCATGATTATATGCACGAGCCAGCGCGCGTTGAAGTCGCCCTTTCACAGGCCGGATATCACGTGATCGAGGGGCGCTGGGCGCCCATCGAGATCAACGGCGTTCCGCTCGCCATCGGCGGCACAAGCGCACCCTGGGGACCGCTTTTTCACCGTGAGGAGATTCCCCCCGCCGACTTTCGAATCCTGCTCTCGCATGTCCCAGACCTCTTCCCCAGGGCAACCAGGTGGGGCATCGACTTCATGCTGGCGGGCCACAACCACGGCGGCCAGATCCGCTTCCCCCTCGTGGGGCCGATCTTCATGCCGAGCCGATACTCCAGGCGCTTCGACCAGGGATTCTTCCGCTCCGGACGCACCCTCATGTACGTCAGCCGAGGGATTGGCGGCAAGCATCCAGTCCGGCTGGGATGCCCTCCCGAAATAAGCTGGTTCACGCTGCAATCCGTCTGATAACCTGGCATGATCAGAAATGTGTGCCGGACGCTGGGCGCTCTGCAACGCCCGCGCCGGGTTCCAATCTCCCCCCAGCCCACGACGCGGCCGGGATCTCTCTGGGCCTGTTTCGGGATGTTCGATGCCGATTCTCCCGGCCGAACCTGATTGTCATCCCCCCGACCTCTGGAAGGGCGATCATCCCGGTTCCCTCAAGGAGGGTGCGCGCTGGTGGTGCCTGCACGCCAGGCCACGGCAGGAAAAAGCCATCGCCCGCGACCTGCGACTCCACGACGTGGCCTTCTACCTGCCCCAGGTGTTCAAGGAAGGACGCACCCCCCAGGGCCGGAAAACACGCTCGATCGTTCCGTTGTTCTCAGGCTACGTCTTCCTCCACGGAGATGAGAACGACCGGCTGCTCGCCCTCCGCGGCGACAGGCTCGTGTCCGTGCTCGAGGTCCACGATCAGCTCGGGTTCGAACGCGACCTGAGGCAGATCCACACCATGCTGAGCGCAGGGCTGCTGGTCTCTCCCGAGCCAGCCGTTCCCGTCGGCGCCCTCGTGCGGATCACAACCGGTCCGCTCCAGGGCATGACCGGCCAGGTCCTGAGACGCGGCCAACGCGACGAGTTCGTCGCCACGGTCCACTTCCTCGGTCGAGGCGCACGCGTCGATCTGCAGGACTGGCAAGTGGAGATCGCGGTGTAAGAGTCCCTGCATGAGTGCCGATTTCGGCCCTGCTGCTCGTCCAACCTGAAGCCTGGGTAGATCGAACCGCTCGCAAAACACCACAACGCAGCGCGAGTCGGAGCCACGTTCAGCCATACAACGGCGAAGAAACTCCTGGTTTGCACGACTGGGTCGAGCACTCATGCGAGCGACCGACGCGTGAAATGCCTACCCCCGTACGCGCACCGCGGGCGCACCATCCACTCTTCGGCCCGCGGGCGCCAACCGCGAGCCGCCGCCACCAACCGCCATATTGCCAAGGAACACCCCGGGATTCACCCGCTCACAACCAGACTCTCGACCACCGATCGCTGAGTCTCTGACCTCGGAGGCTCGCGGTTGAGCCCCTGACAGCCGAGCCGCACGGTTGAGACTCGCGACCGGTCACCGACTCACCGCCGTCGGTCTCGCCGACTCACCGCCTGCGGTTCTTCCGCCTGCTCTCTTTCTGACGCCGGCGTTCTTCCTTCCGCTTCTTCCGCTCCCTGGCCTCCGCCGAGTCGTCCCGCCGCTCCTGCGCCCGCCCAGCGCTCTCAACACGCCTGGAACCGGCCGGATTCGTGTCACTCACACTCGACGCAAGCTCTTTCTTAGTAACGGCCTGCGGCACGATTTCCGGGCCGTTGGGTTCGCTTCGCAAAACCGCGGTGGCTTCGCTCCGAACAGGCGCGGTGGCTTCGGTTCTTTCCACCGTCGCGTCGCCGGCCTGGAGGTCCAACCGATCGCGCTCCCCATACTGACTTTGCATGTCCAGGTTAGGGGGATTTGTGTTGTTCGAACTCGACGTAACGTCCTGCGGCGCATCATCCTGCGGCAGGTTTTCAGGGCCGTTGGGTTCGCTTCGCAAAAGCGCGGTGGCTTCGCTCGGAACAGAGGCAATGGCTTCGGCTTTTTCCAGCGACGAGTCGCCGGTCTGGAGGTCCAACCGATCGCGCTCCCCATACTGACTTTGCATGTCCAGGTTAGGGGGATTTGTGTTGTTCGAACTCGACGTAACGTCCTGCGCTGCATCATCCTGCGGCAGGTTTTCAGGGGCGTTGGGTTCGCTTCGCAAAAGCGCGGTGGGTTCGGTTTTTTCCAGCGCCGCGACGTCCTCGGATTCCACGTCGTCGTCGGCCTCCAGCTCAGCGTCAGCTTCCAGGTCGGCGTCGGTCTCCTCGCCGTCCGCGGTCTCGCCCGAACCCAGCGACCCGTCGTCGTCAGGCTCGAACTCGTCGTCCTCGACGTCCGCCGGCCGAGGCGCCCGCACAAGCGATAAAAACGTTTTCACCGTCTGATTCGCCAAACGCGCAGCGGCCAGCAAATAGCGCCTACGCTTCTCGCCCTCGGGACTCGCGTCAAACGCCAGCCGGTCGGCCGCATCGGCCGCGTCCGCCTCGTCCACCTCCTGGCGTCTGGCCAGGATCATGTTCAGACGTGCACGCTTACGCGTGATCATGGCTTGGAGGACCGCCCTGGCCGCGTCGGCATCAGCAGGCAGCATCTTCCGCAGGTCACGCTTACGCAGCTCGAACGCGAAGGCGGACCGGTCGGCCTCGCCCGCCGGCA
>DAIDHX010000104.1 GCA_027451885.1 Planctomycetales bacterium | reverse complement strand
TCGATCATCGTTCCGGCGGCCTCCGCGACCCGGGTGTTACGGCCCGGGCCGTGCGGCTTTCGGCATCAGTGGGCCACGAGTCCATTTGCAAACGACCTTGCCGGCAGAATCGCGCTCAGATCCTGAAACATCTCGAGCGCGCCTTCCTCCCCGATCGTGAAGGCGCTCACGCCGCCGGAGTCGCGGTTGAGCACATAGAGCAGCGAATCGCCCACGATACCGACCTCGGTCGGCGTGGTCCCGCCCGTCATGAAGATGCCGCCGCCGCCCGCGATTTGCTGGAGCTCGCCGGCCTCGTTCACCGCGTAGGCCGTGATCGAATCGCTCCCGGCATTGACGCTATAGGCAAAGGCGCCATCGGCCGTGACGCCGATCCAGCACGCGGCGACCTGTTCAGTCGGAACCGAGCCGCTGATCACATAAAGTGATCCTTTTCTGCTCACGTCATATGATGAAACCGCGGACAGGCCCGCAGGCGCTCCTCCGGCCTCGGATACGATCAGCACGCCCGCGTCCGTCACCCGAAACCCAAACGGCACAGCGCCCGAGGATCGCATGGGTTGCGGCTCGCCTGGCACGCCCGCGTGATCCAGTTCATAGGTTGTGATCATGTTGGTGTTCCGTTCCGTGACAATGAGCACCTTGCCGCCGCGGTCGAAGCCCACCTGCGCGGGGCCAGCGGCGGGGATGCTCAGCGGGCGCGAAGAACCGGCGATGGCCTCGAGCATTCCCTCGTGCACGATCCGGAAGCCCGCGATGCTGTCTACACCGCCATTCAGGCTCCCCGCGTTCGCCACATAGAGCAAGCGCCCGTGCGCAGCCAGGCTGACCGGCGTCTGCCCGCCAGATGCGACCCGCTGCACGAGCTCAGGGCCCGTGGGCCTGAGCCGGAACACCGAGATCGAATTGTCGCCCGCGTTGGCGGCGTAGAGCGTCTTCCCGTTCGGGCCAAACGCAAGCCCACCCTGGCTGTGCGTGTTCTGCCCCGACCCCACGCCCCCCGTGGAAACGAAGCCCGCAACCGCGAGCGCTCCCTGACCGTCTCGCGTGAGCACCGCAAGCCGGTTGCCGCTCGCTTCATTGGTGAGAACATAAACAGCGCCTGGGTGGAAATGATGTTCACTGCCTTGAACATTCAAGCTGCCGAGCACGGCAACGATCGCGGCGAACCCGCCCCCGAGCCATCCGAGCCGAATCCGCGTGTTGTTCTGCGTCATCCGATCCACTCCTGTTCGCGAGCTTTCTCCCCGGCAGCCGCACACGCGGCTTTGGGCCGGTCGACGATTTGTCGTGGAGCGTCGCCTGGAATTACAGCGCGGGGGGGAATTCGCTTTCAGAAATCGTGGGGGGCAAGGCATCGCCGTTCTGAAGCGCGGCCTGGAGGGCCCGCTGGATGCGCAGACGCGCGTCCGCGGGCAAGCCTGGTCGAGAATCCTCGGCAGCCTCGACATCACGGGCTCGCTTGCGCACGAGGATCGCACGCAGGACTTGCAACTGACGGTGAAAGCGGCGGCAGGCCGGGCAAACAAGCTCGTGCAGCCGCACCGTGACGAGCTCCCAGCGCCCCAGCGGGCGGTCGAGCGAATCAGACAGTGCGCGGGAGACTCGCTCGCAGGGGGCCTTCAGCCACGCAAGCACGCCTGGGCGTTCGTTCTCAGTGTCACGGGGTGACGAATCGTCCACGGAGCTCGTCCTCCTATCCGCTCGAGCCGACCTCGGCCCAGCCCATCGCGCGCGGGAGCTCGCCAGATTCAGACTTGATCCCAAACCAGTTTCGCTCCAGGCAACGCCGCAGCAACGCCCGCGTGCGAAAGAGCCGGACCGAGAGATTCTGCGGCGTGATCTTCAGATCCTCGCACAGGCTTTCGCGGCTCTCACCGTCGATCTCGGAACCCAGGAACGCGTGCGCAAGATGCGGCGGGATCTTCGCAAGACACGCCTCGAGCACGTCCCAGAATTCGCTCCGCTCGCATTCGGCCAGGGGGTTGTTCCCCCACTCGACTCCCGCATTCTGCCAGTGGCCGCGGCGATCGAAGAGGCTCTCGCTCGCAGCTCCAGGCGCTCCGTTGGACTCAAAACGCCGCTCGCGCGCGCTCTTGCGAATCCGGTCGATCACCTTGCGTTTGAGAATCCCCACGAGCCAGGTCCGCACCGAGGAACGCCCGGCAAACGACGCCCGCGCGGCAAGCGCAGCCAGGAACGTCTCCTGCACCAGGTCGGCCGCAACCTCGGGATTCTGAACCCGAACCACGGCAAATCGGTAAAGACTGTCGCCATGCCGCTCAACCCAGTGCGCTGGGTCGAGTTCCGCCGCTTCATCCATACTGTCGCACTCGCCTCAAGGTTCCCAGACGCCCCAGGGCATTTCCCCACGCGGCGATCCCAGGCCCGCCCGCGGCGCACCCCAGCGCCTCCCGTTCCCACCGTTGGTCGCCATCACCCGCTTTCGATTACAAGAATTCCGACCCATCTCTCGAATGGTGCCCAACCTGCTGATCAGGCAGAATCGCCCGAATCCTCGCCTCGAGCTCGAGCGCTTCCTCGAGCCTCCTTTTCCTGGTGCGCATCCGGAACCCGTGATGCCGCTGCGTGAACCAGGTTTCCCATGGCCCCTTGTCCGTCATCGCTCGCACCACAATCAGATGGATGAGCGTCGGCGTACGCTGAAGCTCATGCTGCGCGAGCTGAGCCCAGTACTCGTGCTTCACCTCCAGGATCGACGCCGCCGGGATCCAGTATCGCTCCCTGTCCCCCTCGAAGATCAGCATGCGTTTCCTCACATCGACCTTGAGCAGGCCAATGTCCGATGCACTTTCCAGCATGATCTTGCCCCAGTTGGTGCGCGGGAGGATGTCGACAAAAACAAGCTCGGGATCGTGCAGGTCAACGGCAGGGCTCGGGCGCATCTCGAACGCCCTCATCGTCCGCGCGCGCATGAACCGGGAGGAGTGATAACCCACGAAAAAGAAATTCCAGCACACGTTGAATCCCAGCCAGCCGAATAGCCAGACCATCAGCAAGATCGAAACCGCCGCCGGCGGATTCTTGAGCCGGGTCAGAAGAAGCGCGACAGGCGCAATCGCGAGCACGAGGGGGCCCAGTGCCGAGGCGAGATCGACCAGCGTTTGGAGGATCGCGTTGCCGCGGGTGAGGATCGTGCCCGCTTCGAGCGGGTCAACCGGCGCGATCCGCGCGAGCGCGTCCGTCTTCTGCGGCGCTTGCTCGGCGGCCTCGAGGGCGATCTCCGCCGCCGCCGCGCGCTCGGCCTCGAACATCCGCGGGTGTTGCTCCACCGTGCTCCTGAGCGCGGGGAAGCCCTTGATGAGCGCCCCCACCTCCTCCGGCTCGAGCATCGCCTGATTCACAAGCGTGGCCATGCCCGCCGATTGCCTGGGATTTAAGAACCCGGCCAACTTCGATTGCCCGGGGCGCTGCGCCTCGGGACTGGGAACATCCTTCAAGGTAAGATACACAGCACCTGTGCGCCCGGCCTGGGGACAGTGTAGGCAGTGCTCGACCGAAAGCACCCCCGTCACGTTCGTCGGCCGCGTGGTGTTTTCAAGCTGGTTTTGGGCCTCGACGTAAAGACCCTCCTGAAGCCGATCCCAGAGCAGCGGCCCCTGCCCGGGCGCAAGGTTCAGGCTCTCCGACTTCATCCACTGCCCGCAGTCCTCGCAGTACGCACGCGCGGACCGATTCCGCC
>DAIDHX010000103.1 GCA_027451885.1 Planctomycetales bacterium | reverse complement strand
GTTTTCCCGGCCTGCGGATCGTGGGTGTGGAATCGCCGCCGTTTCGCCCACTTACTCCCGAAGAACACCAGGCGCTCGTCGCGCGGATTCATGAAGCGCGGCCCGATCTACTTTTCCTGGCCGTGAGTCAACCCAATGGCGAGCTCTGGATTTCGCAGAATCTTGAAGAGCTCAACATCCCTGTCTGCGTGGCCATTGGCGGTTCGCTTGATTTCGCGGCCGGGCGAATCCGCCGCGCCCCGCGCTGGATGCAGCGCTGCGGGCTCGAGACGCCGTTTCGAATCCTCATGGAACCGCGGCGCCTCACCCCACGCTATACTCGCAACGCCCTGTTTCTCATCCGCATGATCGCGCAGGATTCGATCGCCGCGATCCGCCAACGCTGCGGGCGTCTCTTCACACGCTCTCGTGCGCCCGGGTAAGCGGGATGCGCCCGAGATCCCCCGCATCCGCGCGCGTCAACCGCCCCGAGCGGGGACCCCAGCGCACCGTGGGTTCGCCTGGTCTATTTGCCCTCGTGCTTCATGCTCCAGCCCTCGAGCCTGCGCGGCTCGAAGACCCAATCGGGAAGGTCGCGATTGGGCTCGAGGCCAGTCACCAGATAAGACCTGGAATCGCGGCCGCCGCGCCCCCGTTCGAACTGGATGGCGGCCGGTATCCAGAGCGTGGCGTCGAGGGTAATCAGAATCGAGCGAAAGGACGCGCGCAGCTCGGGCCTGGTCGGGGTCGCGCGGACCACATAGGCTCCCCGCGCAGGGTCGGCCTCGAGAAGTTCGAATTGATACTGCTTGCGGGCCGAGTCCTTGTTGAAGGCGACCAGGAATGGGAGCGGCTCGACGGCGAGCGGGTCGGCAAGCTCGGGGAAGATCCAGTCAAAGTTGTTGCCGAGCCAGCCGCCGAAGAGTGATCGCTGAAGAGTCGCTCGGAATTCCTGGTAATCCGCGGCCGCCTTGCGTGTGTAGATCAAGATCTCCTTGTCGCTGGGGTCGTAGAGCCAGACGTTGGTCCTGGTCCACACCACGCGCCAAAGCTCTCTGTTCTGCTTGTTACCGTGTTCGCGAATCTCGAGCACGGCAAGGCCGGTACGGCGATAGCGCACGCGGTATTCGAGCTCGAGCTTGCCGCCCCAGGGATTCTTACGGTGGGAGCGGAGGATCGTGGCCGAGAGCGTCTGGATCCGGGCCGAGGATCGCTCCCACGCATCCAGGATTGAGTCCAGCTTGATCGGATTTTGCGCGACCTGGCGAGCCTGTTGCGCGCAGGCGCGTTCGCCAGCGATCACGGGCGCCAGGCAGAAAAATCCCAGAAGCACACGGAGCTTCGCCGTCCGCAACATAGGCTCGACGACTCCTTTCCCGAGCGCATTGAAGGCGCATGGATACGCCCAAGCGCGAAGCATATTCCACCTGGGCGCGGGGGTCAATCGCGGCTGCGATCCGCGGGGGTGTTAAGGCGGCAGCACAGTGCGCCCGGAACCGGGCCACTCGTGACTGCGAGCGAGCCGTTTCTCCGCGCTCGGCTGAACCTTGCCAGGGACCGAGCGCGAAGCGGCTTCCGCGCTAGACTTTCTGGGGCACGACAAACGGCTCGCGATAGTGCCGGGAGAGCATGGCGTCGGCCTCGGGATCGTTCACGAACGATTCCGTGGAGGGGTTGATGTGGAGCTTGCGCCCGAGCCTGTAGGCGATGTTGCCCAGGTGGCAAAACGCGCTTGAGAGATGCCCCTCTTCGATGTCGGCGTTCAGGAGCTTGTGGTCGCGCGCCCGCACGGCCCTGGCGAAGTTGGCGAAGTGGTCGCCGCCCCCCTTGCCCGAAGGGCCCGGCTCCATCTTGTGGCCCCAGTAGACCTGCCATGATTCGTAGCTGGTCATGGCCAGGATGCCCTCGGTGCCGTAGAAGATGTCGCCCACGCGGACCTTGAGCTCGTCGTTGGTGGCGAGCCCGCGGACCTCGAACTGGAGCTCGCAGTCGTCGAATTCAAAGCCCACGTTCAGGGTGTTGGGGGTTTCGCCCTGGTCGTGGTAGCCATAGCGGCCGCCGTAGGCCACGACCGACCTGGGGAACTCGTGCTTGTTCAGGCCCCAGCGGGCAAGGTCCATCTGGTGGATGCCCTGGTTGCCCAGGTCGCCGTTGCCGTAGTCCCAGAACCAGTGCCAGTTGTAATGGAACCGGTTGGGATTGAACGGGTGCGCGGGGGCGGGGCCTTGCCAGAGGTCGTAATCAACGCCGGAGGGAACCTTTGCGTCGGCCAGGATCCCGATCGAATCACGCCTCTTGTAGCAAAGCCCCTTGGCCATGTAGACCTTGCCCAGCTTGCCCGAGCGGATGAACTCGACCGCGTCTTGCAGCCCCTTGCTGCTGCGGCACTGGGTGCCGGTCTGCACGATCCGCTTGTAATGCCGCGCTGCCTCGACCATGCGCCGGCCCTCGACCACGTTGTGGCTCACGGGCTTTTCGACATAGACGTCCTTGCCGGCCTGGCAGGCCCAGATGGTGGCAAGGGCGTGCCAGTGATTCGGCATGGCGATCGAGACCACGTCGATCGACCTGTCCTCGAGCAGCTTGCGGATGTCCTGCACCACCTTGGGCGCAGAGCCTGTGTTTTTCTCGACGGCCTTGATTGCCCTGGGGGTGACGTTCAGGTCGGCGTCGCAGATCGCCACGACCTTCGCGCCCTTGACGCGTCCCCAGCCGTTCACGTGTTCCATTCCACGCCCGCGGACGCCGCAGACAGCCACGCGGAGCGTGTCGTTTGGGCTCGTGGGCCTGGAGTCATCGCCCGCCGGCTCGTCGGCCGTGGACTGGGTGATTGGGAGCGCAGCCATGCTGGCCGCAATGGCGGCGGTGCTTTCCAGGAACCGGCGACGAGGCAGTCGCATGGGGAGGATCCTCGGGGCAGAGTGGGGGGTAGGATCAGGCCATCCTGAACCCGTTCATCAAAACCGACCCCGGCCCGCGCGTCAAGCTAGCGGTTGAACGCGCCCCGCGACAGCGCTCCCGGATCGCGTGAAATCCGCTCCGAGAAGTTTTGCAGGTTCTTGAGCACGCCCTTGAGCAGCGCGAGCGCCTGGTTGGCCGAAAGGGCCATCGTGTTCAGGTTGTCGTGCAGCTCGGCCTCGATGATCAATTTCTGGAGCGAGCCATCGGTATTGAGCCCCCCCTTGCCGTCGCGGAGCCGGCTTGTCAAAAGCTCAAGATCGGCGGCGAGCACGTTGATTCTGCGCACGGCCTGGCCGATATCGGTGGTGGGCGCCTGGTTGACCGGCCCGCCCAGCTCCTTGAGCGCGGGCTCGAGCAGGGCAAGATCGGTATCGAACCGTTTGACGGCCGACTGGAGCCGGTCGATCGCGGTCTTGACGGCGGCCTGGGTGGGCTCGTCGAAGGTCCTGTTCAGCTTGTCGCTGATCTGGCGGATGTTGGCCACGGCGGGCTGGAATTCCGTCTCGTTTTCGCTGATGAAGCGATCGATCGAGGAGGCGGCGAGCGAAACTTTCTCGCCGGTCGTCTTCCAGGTTTTGAGGAATTCCTCGAGCCGGCCGGCGTTCTCGGCGACCCTGGCGAGCCCCTTGGCGGCGTCTTCGATCGAGTGCAGGGTATCGCCTGCGGATTCGAAAGCCTTGGTGGCCGCGGCGAGCGCCTTGGAGGGGTCGGGCGAAACATCGCCATCGATAATCGGCGCGTCCTTCGGGGTGCTGCCGGTCTCGAGCGGACCCTCCCCCTCGCCCGGGAGCATCTCGATGGTGACGTCGCCGATCAACGAGCGAGAGACGCGGGGGCGTGCGCCGGCGCGGAGGTGGATCTTGCGATCGAGCGCCAGGGTGACGAGCACACCGTCCGGCTGGCCCGGGCGCGTATCAAAGTCGATGCCCGTGACCTCGCCGATGCGGATGCCGCTTTTCCGCACCGCCACGCCCTCGAGCACGCCGGGCGCTTCCGGATAACGCACTCGCAGGTAGACCTGGTCGCGGAGCAGCGCAGGGGATTCTCCGAACCAGACGATCATCATGCTGAGCACAAGGCCCGCCACAATGACGAACATACCGATTCGGAATTGCATGACCCGTTCGTTCATGATTCTCCTCGCGGTTCTCCGCGATCACCTCGGGCTCGTGGCTTCCTCCCTCGCCGCGCGCTGGGTCGCCAGCTCGAGCAACCGCTCTCCCGCTTCCCCCCGCACAAACTGACGCACCCGAGGGTCTGGATCGTTCTCGATCGGCCCCGGAGGCCCGTCGTAAAGCATCTGCGACTCCCCCCCGCGCAGCCTCGGCAACGGATAAAGCATCACCACGCGGTCGGCCACCTTGCTCACCGTCTTCATGTCGTGCGTGACCACCACCCCCGTCGTCTTCATGGTCTGCTGCGTGCGCAGGATCAGCTCGTTGATCACGTCGCTCATGATCGGGTCGAGCCCGGTCGTCGGCTCGTCGTAGAGCATCACCTCCGGCCCAATCGCAAGCGCCCGCGCCAAACCCACTCGCTTGCGCTGACCGCCAGAGAGCTCCGCCGGCTTCTTGTGCTGGACCTCCGGCGGCAGACCAACCTCTCGCAACCGCTCGATCACGATGTCGCCAATCGCCTTCTCTTCCGCCAGATGATGCTCGCGCAGCCCAAAGGCCACGTTGTCATAGACCGTGAGGCTGTCAAAGAGCGCCGCCATCTGGAACAAAAAGCCGAACCGCAGGCGAACCTCGACCAGCTCCCTGGCGTTGAGCCCAGCCAGGTTGCGCCCCGCGAACCATACCGAGCCTTCCGTCGGCGCCAGCAGGCCGATGATCAGTTTCAGCATCACCGTCTTGCCACAGCCGCTTTCCCCAATAATGCACAGGGTCTGGCCGCGGTGAACCTGCAGGCTGACGTCCCGCAGCACCGTCTGGTGCCGGAACCGCATGGTCACGTTCCTGAGCTCGATGATGGGCTCAGCGCTCGGGTTTGGGGCAGCCGGCTGGCTCATATCAGGGTCCCCGACTGCGGCCAGAGCGAGCGATAAAGCGTGTTCCAGCCCATGCCGATCAGGAAGTCGAGGAATAGAATCGCGATGAAGGAGACCACGAACGCCTCGGTCGCCGCGCGGCCGACCCCCTCCGCCCCCGCGCGCGAATTGAACCCCCGGTGGCAACTAATGAGCGCGATCGCCGAGCCGAAAAAATAGCTCTTGAACACGCCCGCGAAGATGTCCAGGCTCTCCACGAAGTCGCGCGTGTGCTTCCAGTAAGCAAATGAGTCGATCTTCATGATCTGCGTGCTCACCACCGCGCCCCCGATCACACCCATGAAGTCGGCCATGAGCGTGAGCAACGGGATCAAGAGAACGCAGGCCAGGAACCGAGGGACGACCAGGTAATAGATTGGGTTCACGCCGAGCGCGGCGAGCGCATCGACCTGCTCGGTAACGCGCATGGTGCCCAGCTCCGCGGCCATGGACGACCCCACGCGCCCGGCGAGCATCGTCGCCGCCAGCACAGGGCCGAGCTCACGCACGATCGAGATGTTGATCACCGAGCCCAGGCGCGTCGCCAGGCCCATCATGTTGAACTGGTGGTACGCCTGCACCGCGAGCACCATGCCGATAAATGTGCCGGTAATCGCCACGACCGACACACTGTTGACGCCGATCGCATAAAAAATGGGCGTGAGGACCGACCAGCGCGCGCGTTTGCGGAAGATCCACACGATCGTCTGCACCGAGAATGATGCAACATCGCCGATCTCGCTCACGGCGTCGAAAACCTGCTCGCCGAGGCGGTGAATGGGCGTCGCCGGCGGTTCGTTCGCTGCCGGTGCCGTCGTCGCGGCGATCGCCATCGCGGTCTCCCTTCCTCGAAATGCGAGCGCCCGGCAAGGCAGGGGAGATGGGCGTCAAGTCCTCCTCCCGCGCGGGGGCCAGGGCTCCGTCGCGATCCTTCGATGGCATTCTGGGGGAACTCCCCAAAAATGGCAAGATCGACCGGCCCAGATGGGCATTCCGCCAGAGGTACGCCTGGAAAGCATGCGACGAGATGGCCCAGGATCAAGGAAGGCCGATTTCATCGAGCCTGCGCTTGATCATCGATTCGATGATGTCCGCGGTAGCCTCGTAGGTGGGACGATCGCAGCCGTAGGGGTCTTCGACATCACGCCCGCCGGCATCGAGCAACAGCGTGCGGGACTCGACGTGCGGGATCTGTTCCAGCAGGAGCCGGTGGTGATCGGCCGTCATGGCGAAAATCCAGTCGGCCTGGAGCGCGAGACTGGAATGCATGCGCCTGCTGCGATGCTGCTCGAGCGAGCCGCCCCGGCCCCGCACGACCTCAACCGCATGCCCCGCGGCAGGAGCGCCCGGCGACGCCGCCACGCCAGCGGAGAGAATCACATAACCGCGGCTCTCAAGCTCATCGACCTTGCAGCCAAGCCTGCGTGCTAGCACAGTCTTGCAAATTGCCTCGGCCATGGGGCTGCGGCAGGTATTGCCTGTGCAGACAAAGACGATGACCGTGCTGGCGCCCAGGGCGACTTCGGCGTCGCTGAGGGCACCTGTGCGTTCGAGGGTGTAGCCTTCCCCCTCGAATCGCACGATTGTGGCGGGCCGTGCAAAGCGAGTGGGCCCGGTATCGACGACCAGGTCGAGCGCGCGGTGCTGGCGGAGGGCCTGCGCGGTGGTCGGCAGGGGATGTTCGGTGGAGATCGCCGCGGAGATCACCACGGGCGCCGGCAGAAGTCTGAGCACCTCGCGTACCATGGAGTCCGCGGGGCAGCGAAGCGCGACCCGGGCACCTGGGGCGATGATCGCCCGGGCGGGCTCGGGAAGCTCTTCGTAGAGTCCGCCCGTAAGCCCCTGCGAAAACACAAACGTCGCCGGCCCTGGCCAAAGCCGCGTCGCCATCCGCCGGGCGAGCCGGGACATTCCCGGCACCCAGTCGCTGATCTCCTCGGGGCCGTGCAACAGCAGGGTGAGCGGGCGGTCCGGCTCAGGCGCTCGGAGCGTGCGGACACGCGCGGCGGCGGCCGTGGCCAGGGCGCTTGCGGCAAAGCCGTAGAGCGTCTCCGTGGCAAGACCGGCCACGCCCCCCTGCGCCAGGCAAGCCACTGCGCGATGCACCACATCCCGCGGGTCGTCTGCCCGCGCCAGCTCGATCCACTGGGGCGATTCGGCTCGGTCGGTCATAAAGAGCACGCGCAGCCCGAACGTGGTGATGGGGTTCTTGCCAGGACCTGGTCCACGCGCTACAGAAGCAGCGTGAGCCCCTCAAGCTGGTTGATCTCAGCGTAAATGGCGCGGATCTGGTCGGCGGACGAGACAGTGACCTCAAGCGTGACGGCGACGTGGCGGCCGCCGCGCGTCTCGCGCACGCTGTGATCCAGGTCGGAAGCCGCGGCCAGACAGCGCTCAGCCGCGGCAATCACACGCCCGAGGAAATCCCCCTCCGCGCGGCCGATCGCCTTGATGCGATACGTCCCCGGAAACGCGTGGGTGGATTCGAGCAGCTCGATCGAGGGCCGGTGATCCATGGATCTCGCTCCCGAACGCGGCCGTGCTCAGCCGCGCCTGCCAATCGACGCTCCAGTTCCCCGCTCCACGCGGGACGCCCGCAGACGCCCCGCGCAGCCGCCTTCGAGGGCTCGTCACTTCTTGCGGTGGCGAATCCGGCTCCGCATCCGACGCTTCTTCCGACCCACCTTCCGACGACCTTTCCCTCGACGACGACTAGCCATGCGCTCTCCCCTGGACTGCCAGAACCACCATGTGACTCATCGCGCTGAACCCAGACCACGCCGCGCGGACCTGGATTCGAAACGGACACTTTAAACGACAGCCACGATTCGACTCAAGGCCGAGCGGCACGGCTTTTACCCAAATCTCCGCGGATCCGCCCTCCCACGCGCTCATCCCCAGCGCGCAGCCGCGGCCTCGGTCTCCCCGGAATTGAAAACCGAGGGCCAATTCTGCTGCGGAATCGCAGCCACCCGCGCCCCCGAAGCCGCAACCGTCTCAGCGCTCGAGCTCCAATCTCTACTTCGTTTCGACAAGGCAGCCCTCAAGACGGAACAGAGCCTGAACCTCGGACTCGCTGAGCGCCCGGTCGAAAAGCGCCAGATCGTCATAAAGGCCGACATAGCCCATGCCAAGCTGAACTGCCGCGCGCTTCGCATTCCAGTGATACATCTGGTTCCTGCCCGATACAGAGCCCTCAAGCTTGCCGTTGAGATAGAGCCTGGCAGTGCCGTTAGACTTACCTGTATTGAAGTTTTCACACGTGATCGTGACGTGGGTCCATCTGCCGCGAGCAAACGGGGGGTTGGTCACGACATGGACAGGGCGCTCGGTCGCGGCCATCTTCTCGAAGTCGCGTTTCGCGGGGTTCCACACATTCCGGTCAGCGAGCACTCCGAGACGGAAAAGCTTGGGCCGTTCATCCTTGCTGAAGTCAACCCAGATGGCCGCGTCGTCCCAGCTCTTTTCGGTGATCTGAATGGGGTCGCAGTACCAGTCGCCAAGATCGGTCTGGGGGTCGAGGCCAAGCCAGAACGAAACTGTGCTGCTCCAGTCCTGCGCTCGGTAATTGAGATTTCCCTCAACCTTGTAAAAGACATCCTTGCCCGTCCGTTTCAAGAACCGAAGAGCGCCGCCCCCGCGGCGCCCTTGCCCCTGCGCCACTTCAATCTCGCCCGGCGGCAATCCCGGCCTGGGGTCCTTGCGCTCGGCTGAAGACGCGGTGTAGATACGCCTGTCCCCGCGCGCCAGATCAGCATCAGAACCGTGATCAAAGCTCGCGTAAAACGTCAGCGCTGAACGGATCGAGGCAGCCGGATTGGAACTCTGACCCGCGGCAAGTCCTGCGAAATCGAGGCAGACGAGCAGAGTCAGAGCAGTGAATAAGCATCTGTGCATACGAGATTCTCGAGTCGGGCGTGAAGGCGGGGCGAGATCCCGGATCGACGTTTCGGCCGGCCCGGGCGTGAGTTCCGCATGGTAACCGCCAGCACGACCGGCGAGCCAGACGGGCGCGAGAAGGCAAGTCAGTGCGATTTTTTCGAATTCCACTCGACCTTTGAGAGCGACGCCAGCGCGAGCAGAAGGGCATGGGTTCCCTTGCGAGCAAGGCCCTGGGCCTCGACCGCGCGGTAGAGTTGCTCGGCCAGCGCGAGCCCCGGCAAGGCGAGCTTCATGCGCCTGGCCTCGGCAAGCGCGATGCCCATGTCCTTGAGGAAATGCTCAACGAAAAACCCGGGTTCGAAGTTGCCGGCGATCATCCGCGGGGCCAGATTCGAAAGGCTCCAGGAACCGGCCGCGCCTGAGGACACGCTCGCGAGCACCGTTTCCAGGTCGAGCCCGGCCTTGTACGCATAAAGCATCGCCTCGCAGACCCCGATCATGTTGGTCGCGATCAGAATCTGGTTGGTCATCTTGGTATGCTGGCCCGCGCCCGGCGGCCCTTGATGCACGATCGTCTTGCCCATCTTTTCAAAAAGCGGCTGGAGCGCCTGGACCACGCCGGTCTCGCCGCCAATCATGATCGAAAGCCGGGCCTCCCGGGCGCCGACGTCTCCACCCGATACAGGCGCATCGACCGCATGGACTCCCACGGTTTTCGCCAGCGAGGCGATCTCAACCGCAAGCGCAGGCTCGCTCGTCGTCATGTCCACAACCACCGAGCCAGGCTTCGCCTTTGACAGGACCCCCTCGGGGCCAAGGATGACCTCGCGGACGTCGCGGGGATAGCCGACGATCGAGAAAACAACGTCCG
Organism: Planctomycetales bacterium; assembly: GCA_027451885.1. GTDB lineage: Bacteria > Planctomycetota > Planctomycetia > Isosphaerales > Isosphaeraceae > JAKBAP01. The sequence continues at coordinate 17,665 of DAIDHX010000103.1, read as the reverse complement.
CAGCCGCCGCGACCGCCGCCGGCGATTCCACAAGCCGCGCCCCCTGGGCGATCAGCTTCGCGGCCTTCTCGGCGCTCCGGTTGTAAATCACCGCCTCGTAGCCAGCCGTGATCAGGTGCCCGCACATCGAGCTGCCCATCACCCCGGTGCCAATCCAGCCAATCCTGGTCTTTCCTGGAGCAAATTCGAGCGACATCTCCGAACCCTCGGCGCTTCGTTCAAAGGCGGCTAAAATACGTCAGCGTGCAGTTCACGGTATCACGGCCCGCGGTCGCTCGCCAGCGCTCCGCGAACGACGGCTTTCCCCGGTGAAGGCTGACGGAACGCCTCATCTCGAACTCGTGGAACCATTCATGTCGCCAACGCTCGTCGCGTCATATCTGGCCAAGCAAGACCCTGCGAAAGCCGCCCCCGGATTCCTGGCCTATCTGGCCAACCTGGATTGCGTGAATCGGGTCTCGCCCGAGACGGCCCGGGCGATTGTGCAGGAGCTTCACGACCAGAGATCGAATGTCAAACTGATCGCCAGCGAGAATTTCTCGTCGCTGGCAGTGCAGTCGGCGATGGCGAATCTGCTCACCGACAAATATGCCGAGGGAGTGCCGCACCACCGTTTTTATGCGGGTTGCGGCAATGTGGACACGGTTGAGGATCTGGCCGCGGCGCGGGCGCGGGAGCTTTTCGGCGCGGAGTGCGCATATTCCCAGCCGCACTCTGGCGCGGATGCGAATCTCGTCGCCTTCTGGGCGATCCTGCGTTCCCGCGTGGAAGTTCCTGAACTCGCCAGGCTCACCGGCAAGGACACCAGCACCCTTGCCCCGGCGGACTGGCAAAAGCTCTCAAACGAGCAGTGGGGAGTCATTCGACACGCTCTTGGCAATCAGCGTCTCCTGGGGATGGATCTCGCCTCCGGCGGGCATCTCACGCACGGCTACCGGCTCAACGTTTCGGGCAAGATGTTCGAATCCCACGGCTACACCGTCGATCGCGACACGATGCTCCTCGACTATGCCGCGATCGCCAAACAGGCCAGGGAGGTCCGCCCGCTGATCCTGCTCGCGGGCTACAGCGCGTATTCGCGGGCGATCAATTTCGCCACGATGCGAGAGATTGCCGATTCGGTCGGCGCGGTCTTCATGGTCGACATGGCACACTTCGCGGGGCTTGTGGCCGGCAAGGTCTTCACCGGCGATTTTGATCCCGTTGCGCACGCGCATCTCGTGACCACAACCACGCACAAGACGTTGCGCGGGCCGCGCGGCGGGCTCGTGCTTTCGACCAAGCAGTTCGGCGACGATGTCGACCGCGGCTGCCCGCTCGTGCTCGGCGGCCCGCTCGCGCATGTGATCGCGGCCAAGGCCGTGGCCTTCACCGAGGCGCTCCACCCAACCTTTCGCGACTACGCCGCACGCATCGTCGCCAACTCGCGAGCCCTCGCCGACGCGTTCCTCAAGCGCGGGCTCAAGGTCCTCACCGGCGGCACTGACAACCACCTGCTCGTGCTCGACGTCTCCGCCACGCATGGGATCACCGGCCGCCAGGCCGAGGACGCCGTGCGCAAGGCCGCCATCACGCTCAACCGCAACCCAATCCCCTTCGACGCCAATGGGCCCTGGTACACCAGCGGACTGCGTTTCGGAACCGCCGCCGTCACCACGCTCGGCATGGGCGCAAAGGAAATGGACGAAATCGCCGACGTCGTCGCCCTTGTGCTTCAAAACGTCAAGCCGGCGACCTCTCGTTCAGGCGGGCTCGACAAGGCGAAATACACACTCGATGAATCGATCCAGACCCAGGCCAGGCACAGGATCGAAAGTCTGCTGGCCTCGTATCCGGTCTATCCTGAGATCGATTTGCCCTGGATCATGCAGGCACTCGGGATGAGCTCTTCCAGCTAACTGGCCGCGACGAGACGCCGGGCGTGTTCGCGCACCTCACTGAAACCCGCTCCCTGCCAGGCGGAGCGGGTTTCTCGTCTCCTGCTCGCACACTCGCCTCCGGCGGCGCAACCGCCTTGCAGCAGACTCCTGAAGGTTGACGATCCGCTCGCGCCCCCAGGCCAGACCACAGTCTCCGACTGCTCAGATCCTCGCGTCTCGCCCGCCGACGCGCTCCACATCTCTCCCTTGAACCGAAAGACGATTCGACGGCGCTCGACCCTACGCCCGGCCCGGATCGCGTGACTTCGAAAACCCTGCCAGGCTCTGGTTCGCAGCGCCCGAGTTGATTCTCCGCAACGCGCAGGCCCACATCCTCCGCCACTGCGTTTCATGGCCTAGATCACAGTAGAGGACCCAGAAGACGCGTGGTCCGGGAGGCGATTCAGAGCCATGTTGGTGACAAAACCCAGGTTTCGTCGGAACAACGATCAACGCCGCGGTATGGCGGCAGTTGAACTCGCCGCGGTCTTGCCGATGATCCTTTTCCTCACAATGGCTTCCATCGATTTCTCACGGGTCGTCTACGCACTCGTGACGCTCCAGAACTGTGCACGCAACGGAGCCCTCTATGAATTCAACACCGCCGCCGGATTCGGGTCGCAGTATACGTCGCTTTCGACCGCTGTGGCGGCCGACGCCGGGAATCTCAGCCTGACCGCGACGGCGACATCGCCCGGCCTGGCTTCGAACAACTACGTCACCGTGACCGTCTCCTGCGAGTTCAACCTCATCACCCTCTCGCCAAACCAGGGTAATCCGGGGATTCCCGGCTCGATCACGATCACGCAGAAGGCCACCATGCCATACCCCAATTCGACGTCGGCTGTTTATTGAGGCCAAGTCGGCATTTTCTGAGGCGTTCCATGCTGAGCCGAAAGCTCAAACAAAAACAGATCGAGCGCCGAGGCGTTTCAGCGGTGGAAGCAGCCATCGTCTATCCGGTCACCATGCTGCTCCTTATCGGCACAATCGTGGTGGGCATCGGCGTGTTCCGGTTCCAGCAGATCCAGTTCCTGGCACGCGAGGGGGCGCGATACGCTTCGGTGCACGGCCCAGACTACGCCTCCGAAAACAGCGCATCCGAGGCCAACACCCAGACGGTACTGGCCTATGTGCAGGAGCTTGCCGTCGGCTTGCCAGGCCTCAATTGCACAAGCGTGACCTACTCGTCAGCGGCCTTGCCATGCACCGTTTCCGTAACATTGACCTACACGTGGACGCCCGAGGGGCTCTGGCAGCCGATGACCTGGACCGTAACATCGACCATGCCGGTAACTTACTAGCGTACAGGTTCCCACTCCGGAGCACATACCCATGACACGCAACAGGCTTTTGGGTCGCGGGAGGCCGAAACGGGCAGGGACAGTCGCAACCATGACAGCGCTCTTGACTCCGGTGATCGTGGGGGTCTCCGCGATCGCGCTCGACGGCGGGCTCATGTATCTGCAACGGCGGCAGGCTCAGTCGATCGCGGACGCCTCGGCACTCGCGGCGGCATACGCCTACTACAACACCTCGAACCTGACGCTGGCACAGACCGCGGCTCAGAGTGTGGCAAGCCAGTACGGGGTCACCCTGGGAGCAACGCAAGTAACCTCGCCGCAGACAGGCTACATGACCGTCTCCCTCTCCACCTCAAATCCCCGGGCGTTTAGCGCCTTCTGGGGACGAGGCGCGTTGTCCGTTACCGCATCGGCCACGGCGAGAGGGATAAGCATGAGCGAGCCCTATTCGGATTGCGCGGTGATCTTGCTCGACCCCTCGAGCTCCGGAAGCCTGACGATCGACGGTGGCGCCGACCTGACGACGACCCCATCGCAGCTCAGCGCAATCGCTCCTGTGCAAGTGAATTCGAGCAGCTCCTCGGCTGTGGTCGTCTTGAACGGCGCCCAGGTGAATGCGACCATCGACGCCGTTGGCGGCGACTCGGTCGCCCAGGGCAGCCACATCAACGGCGCGATTAACACCGGGGAATCAGCCATTCCCGATCCCCTCGCCTCGCTGCCCACGCCTACCATCCCGCCGGCCACGAGCACCCCCATGTCCGGCTATCCCGGCTGGGGTTCGTACACGCTCTCGCCAGGGCTCTATGTGGGAGACATTAACCTCGGCAATGGGGGCTCCTTCACCATGCAGCCTGGAATCTACTACATCCAGGGGGGCAGCCTGAACGTAGCCAACGGCGCAATACTGACGGGTAATGGCGTCATGATTTACGTTGACAACGGCGGCGGTACCATCAACGTGGCGGGTGGAACCACAACCGTGCTTACCCCCCCCACGAGCGGCACTTACTCCGGAATGGTCTACTTCCAGGATCGCAAATCATCCGTCACCCCGACCATCAGCAACGGCGCGAATATCACCATGAGCGGCACCTTCTATGCGGCGGGGGCTCCCATGGTCTTCGACGGCGGATCCAAGACCAATCAGTATAGCTCGCAAATGATCGTGAAATCGATGCTGCTTTCCGACGGTGCGGATATCGACGTTCCGTATTCCGTGAACTCGGTCGCGAGCAAGACCTCGATCTCCGTTGCTCTTGTGAAGTAGCGCTCGCAGGGCGAAGACGCGGCCTAAGCTTGAAGAAGAGGGTGGAAGCGTCTGCACGAATCGCAACCAGGAGAGATTCGGCTTCCCTGGGTATTAACCATTGAACGAGAACCAAGCATGCTCCGGCAACGGCGGCAAAAACAACGGGATCGGCGTGGGACCGTCGCGGCCATCACCGCGCTTTTGATCCCTGTGATCGTGGGCGTGTCGGCACTCGCGCTTGACGGCGGTTTGATGTATCTTCAGAGACGGCAGGCGCAATCCGCCGCGGATGCGACCGCCCTCGCCGCGGCGTATACGTATTATAATACATCGAATCTCAGCCAGGCGCAGGCAGCCGGGGTGGCCATTGCCGCGCAATATGGAATCACCCTATCAGCCTCACAAATCACGTCGCCCCAGTCTGGGTACATGGCTGTGTCAATCACGGCCTCCAAGCCCAGAACCTTCAGCGCGCTCTGGGGAGCGGGGTCGATGTCTGTGACCGCCTCGGCCACAGCTCGTGGCACCTCGAGCGTACAACCCTATTCCACGGCATCGGTCATCGTGCTCGATCCCTCGAGCTCGGGCAGCCTGACCTGCGGCGGCGGCGGCAAGCTGACCTGCGGCTCCGCCGTCCAGGTCAATTCGTCCAGTTCAACAGCAGTTAATGTGAACAACGGAGCCCATATCGAGTCTGATATCAACGTCGTGGGCGGTTACACCGTGGCCAATGGCAGTCATGTTGATGGCACGATCGCAACCGGCGTCAGCTCGGTCGGCGACCCTCTGGCTTCGATCCCCACACCCACCATACCCCCGGCAACTTCCACTCCGATGTCAAACTACCAGGGCTGGGGATCATTCTCCATGCAGCCTGGGCTCTACACGGGAGACGTGAATCTCGGCAACGGCGGCACCTTCACCATGGCGCCTGGGGTTTATTACATCCAGGGCGGCAGCTTCAATATCGCGAATGGCTGCACTCTCACCGGCAACGGCGTTACCATCTACATCGACAACGGCGGCGGCACGATCAATTTCGAGGGAGGAACAAAGACCACGCTCACACCGCCCACAAGCGGTCCCTATGCAGGGCTCTCGTACTTCCAGGATCGCAACTCGGCGGTGCCCCCCAACATCGCCAACGGCTCCACCATCAACATGTCCGGCACGTTCTACGCGGCGGGCGCGGCACTCACCTTCGCGGGCGGTTCAAAAACCAACGAGTATGGAGCTCAGATGGTCTGCAAAACCATGAACCTCTCGAACGGCTGCGATGTTGACATTCCTTACAATACAAGCAGCGTGGCCTCCAAAACGGCGGTTTCTGTCACCCTGGTGAAGTAACGGACGACCCGAGCCGTGTTCGCACTCGATCACCCAGGGTAAGACAGGCGGGGATCAGCACCACATTACCGATGGTGCTCCCCGCCGTGGCCACGGCCACCATCGCGCCGAAGTTCACAAACGGCTCGAACTCACCTGCCAGCAGCGACAGGAATCCCACGGCCACCGCCAGGCTTGAAACAAACACTCCCGGGCCGCTCACACGATAACTTTCAAACAGCCTGCGGCGGAAGCCGCGTTCGCCCTTGCCGCGGCGAAATTGCAGCAGGCAATGAAATGTATCGTCGACCGAGAGCCCAAGCGCAACGCTGGCAACAAGCGCGGTGGCCATGTCGAGCTTGATCCCCAGCCAGCCCATGAGCCCGAGCACAAGCGCAACGGCGAGCAAAGTGGGAAGAAGCGCGAGCAGGGCAAGCGGTACATTGCGAAACGCCAGCGCGAGCATGATCAGGATGCCCGCCGCTGACCAGAAGAATGCCGACCATTGGGTCGCCACCACCGCCTGCGTCGTGCGCGTCATCAGATAGGAAAGACCCGTGAGATAAGCATCCGGCCCAAAGGCGGCACGCCCGCCGGCGAGCACCGTCTTGAAGATGTGCGTCTTGCTCGAGGCGGCCTGTCTTTCCTTGAGACGCACGAGCAAGCGGGTCTCGCCTGATTCGGCGTTCCAGAAGCTTGATAACAGCTCGCCTTCGGGAGACGCCTGGATGAGAGCCAGCTTGTCGCGAATCAGGCGCTCGCGCGCGGCGGGCGCAAGACCACTCAAGCGCCGCTCGGGATCGAGCAATGTCGCAAGTGAAAGGACCTGCGCCACCGCGGCGGGGTCGGGGAGCTCAAGCTGGGCTGCCTGCGATTCGATCGCGATCAGCCTGTCGAGCGTCTCCGCGGTGATCACCTTGCCCACGGGAAGAACCAGTTCGACGAGCCCGATCCCGCCCAGCCGAGACTCGACCGCGGCGTAGTCGCGCACCACCCGGGCTTCGGGCTTGAAGAGGTTAATATAATTCGTTTCATATGTAAGCTTATGCATTCCTATCGCGAGCGGGCCGAGCAAGCCAACGGAAAGCGCGGCAAGGAGAGGCCGGCGATAGACCAGCAGAATCAGACGGTTCATGAAGTGCCCGGAGGCTGGCGGACTGGTTGGTGCGTGTGCCTCGATTCGCAGCGGGGGCAGCATGGCGAAGGGGGAAAGCAGCACCACGATCACGGCCGCGGCCAGCACGGCGAGGCTCAGAATGGTGCCGAACTGCCGCACGGGCATGACGTCGCTCGTAACGAGCGCCGCGTAGCCGATTGCGCCTGTGATTGCGGTCCAGGCGATGGGCGCCATGACGGCTTCGAGCGTGGCGGCGGCGGCCGCGCGCGCATCCCCAAAGCGGCGGCGATGATCGCGAAAGTGCACGGCGAGGTGGCTGGCCGCCGGCATTGTCAGCACGATGATCTGCGCGGCGACCGGTCCGCCCGAAAGCGCCAGCTTGATCTGGAAGTGGGCGAGCAGGGCCTCGGTCCCAAGCCACACGCCCCAGCCGGCGATCGCCGGCGCAAGCGCCCACCAGGGGCTGCGCACGGCGGTGAAGGTCACAATCACGATGAGCGCCATGCCGACGAGCGCAAGCCGGCGGCCGTCAACCTCGATCGCCCGAAAGCCGTCGGCGAGGAGCACCGGAGGGCCTACCACCGCGGGCCGCTTGATCGCATGTTTCGCGGCGAACGCATCGGCCGCGGCGCGGATCGCGGTGACAGTCTGCTGCACGTCGTGATCAGCCGTTTTGTGAAGCCGGGCGACAAGCGCGGTCGAGCGGCCGTCGCGCGAGACGAACGTTCCCGCGTAGAGCGGGTGCCGGCAGAGCCGAGCCCTGAGCCGGGCGCTTGCGGCGGGATCGTTGGCCGCGGCCTTCACCGCGCTTGCCACGGTCATCCCGCTTGACTTCACAGCGACTGTCCTCGCAGCGCGTTTGGCGGCGTCAAGCGCCATGCGGCGGGCGAGCGCGGGCAGGCGATCAAGCGCCAAAAGGGCGTCGTCGATCGCCCAGGCGAGCGGCATCGCGCTGGCACGCTCGACACGCTTCACCCCCTGGATCTTGCCCGATTCAAGTGCCCCTGCGAGCTCCTCCTGGCGATCGGCCCAGCCAGGGGCGCCGAGCTCCGGATCGTCATAAACCACGAAGACGAAATTGTCATCGCCGAACGTCGCCGCCGCGTGCTGATAGACCCGCATGTCGGGATCGTCGTCCGCGAAGAACGAATTGATCGATTGTTCATAGCTAACTCTGCGCCCGAAGGCGGCCAACCCAAGCGTGGCGAGCGCAGCCGCGAGAAAGGTCGCGTAGCGCGCTCCGATTAACCAGCGAGTGAGAATATGTGGCATCAAGCGCTCATTGTGGGCCAGGCGCGGGTTGACCTACCCGCGGGACGGCGAGTTTACCACGGCTGCGGAGGATGGAGCGAGGGGCAGATTAGCCCCCCAGGATCTGGCGAATTTGTTCGATCACGCTGTAGACCGCCACGGCGGTGATGAGCAGGCAGGCGACCGCGGTGCAGACGTCGCTCACGATCGACGGCGCGACGCGGCGATCGGCGTCGCGATACCGCAAATAGATTGCAGCGCCCGCGATGAATGGCAGCGAAAGCGCCTGGGCGATGCCGCCGGCCTTGATCAGCCCCTGGGGCTCGCGAAAGGCGAAATAGAGGCCGAGCGACAGCACGGGATAAAGCACGCAAAACAGGCGTACAAGCCGGCTGCGCTCACGGACGGTGAGCCGCGCCTTGCCCCGCATGAGGCCCAGAAAGTCGGCGGTGAGCCGGCTATTCGCGGCCGTGGCCACGTAGAGCGTCTTGAAGAGTACGGCCCAGGCGCCGATGAGAAATCCCACGCGTGTGTAGGGGCGAAGCCAGGCGAGCGATGTGCCATCGAGTGGGTCGAGATACATGTTCGAGAGGGTCGGCACCATGTCTGGCCCCCTGGGATCGAGACCCTGGGGGTGCAGCACCGCCGCGCCCAGGAAGTAGAACGCCACGGTCGCCACGGTGAACACGATCATGCTGAACCAGGCGTCGAGCCGCATGACGCGGATCCAGCCGAGGGCGCGGTCGCGCCAATCGTCGCTGTCGTGCCGCGGGCCGACGTAGCGCGCGTAGCCTTTTTCGATGCACCAGTACGGGTAGGCCACGAGCTCGGAAGCGCCCACGCCTGTGATGCCAAAGGCGGAGAAGGCAAGAGCGATGGTTGCGGCGGGCATTTTGAGCTGGAATCCGCTGGTGATGTCGCTCCAGCCGATGCGAAATCGGGTCCACTGGAGGGCGAGCACGGAGAGCACGGTGAAAAGCGTGACGGCGGCGACCAGCACTGTGGTCACGCGTTCGAGTCTGCGGTAGCCGCCGGAGAGGAGCAGCGCGACGGCGGCGCAGGTTGTGATGGTGGCCCAGAAGAACTCCTGGCGGGCGGCCAGGAAATCGCCCCAGGAGGGCGCGAGCGTGGCCATGCTCGCCGCGACGCTGCTGCTCACGTTGGGGAAGGCCATGTGGGCGGCCTGGCCGACGGTCCCTTCCATCGCGGCGATCTGGGCCTGGGTGGCAAGCGTCATCACCAGCCACAGCCAGCAGAGCCACGACGCGCCGAGCCGCGGACCAGGCAGCGAGTCGAACGCCTCGAGCGTGGTCTTGCCGTGGGTGATGGCATAACGCCCCAGCTCGATCTGGGCAAACACCTTGATCACGCACGAAAACAGAATGAGCCACAGCAAGCTGAAGCCAGCGCGGGCGCCCAGGCTCGTGGTGTTGATCAGCTCCCCGGTGCCGACAATCGACGCCGCAAGAATGAGGCCAGGCCCGATCCGCCCGAGCGCACTCAGGAACGCGGTCGGGGGGGACTCAATCTCGGCGTCGGTATAGGCGTAGGGATCCTTTGTAGCCTCGCTCACGGTCTCGAGCCTCGGTGGGTGCGGAAGGCGGGTTGGAAGCGAGCTCGTTCGGGCGAGCTATCAGCCGGCGGACCACGACCAGTGCCGGAGTGTCTCGATCGTGGACCGACGTTCGATCCCCTGTCAAGCGCCGCGATTTCGTGCGAGACGTTTCCACGGCTCGACACGCAAGCAATTCTGCCTTCGCGGCCGTTGTTTCCTCGCAACGTCTCGCCACGCCACGCTGCCGGCGGCAGATCCCTGGCCTAGCGTTAAATGGAGTCCAGCAAAAGACACGTCCCACGCACTCTGAGGCACGAGCTTCCAGTCTTCACGCCAGGAGTGCAGCGACGACGAAGCCGCGTTCTAGTGATGGATCCAATCCATGAGCGGAGATCGTGCGCAAAACCAGGGGTCAAGCGATGATCGCTACTGCCTGCGCCATGCCAGACCGCGCTGGCCGCGACATGTGTCTGATTCCTCACTGGCGGACAAGGTCGATGCCGAGACCTGGACCAAGCCCTCGAGCGCGTCGTTCGGAGGCCCCACATCCGCTTCTCGCGCCAGCGATACGCGTGAGGAAACACCCTCCTCGCTGTATAGCGGGCGCACCCTGGGGTCATACCGGCTGCTCGAGCGGATCGGCCGAGGCGCGCAGGGCGAGGTCTGGAAAGGCGTTCGCACCGACGTACTGCACGACCCGGTGGCCATCAAGGTGCTCCGCCCTAGCCTCGCTTCCAACCCCGCGCGGAGGGCGCAGTTCGTCCACGAAGGCGAGCGCTGCGGGCGGCTCTCGGGCGATTTCCTGCTTCCCGTGTTCGAAACCGCGGAGTTCGATGGTTGCGTCTTCATGGTCATGCCCTTTGTCTCCGGTGTGACCCTCAGGGATGTGATTCACGGGCGAGTGGCCCGCCGCTCAGGCGAGGATTCGACGATTGTGCATGAGATGGTGTCAATGAACGACCTGGATTACACGATCGAGGCCCTGCGTATTCTGCGCTCGACCGCGCTTGCGCTCGCCCGCGTGCATGAGATGCGGATCGTGCATCGCGATGTGAAGCCCGCGAACATTTTGCTAGACAACCAGCGGGGCGGGAGTGTGTATCTTTGCGACTTCGGTCTGGGGCGCGACCTGGACAAGGCAACGCCCACGCAGATGCGTGACGGGTCGGGGACGCCGCTCTACATGGCGCCCGAGCGGCTCGCCCGGCAACCGGCGGACGAGATCAAGAGCGATATCTATTCCCTGGGCGTGACGATCTACGAGACCCTCGTGCTCCAGCGCCCGTTTCTGATTCCCCGCGGGCTGGACAACAGCGGGCTTTCCATCTACCTGGCCACGGCGAAGCTGGTTCCACCCACGATGGTCGACAGCCGATTTCCACCGGACCAGGAAGCGGTGATCCTCAAGGCGCTCGCGCGGAATCCAGAAGATCGCTACGACTCCGCGCGGGAGCTGGCCGTGGAGCTGGATCGCTTCTCCGCGCATTGGGCTCGGGCCGCACGCCAGGCGCGGCCGCGCCGCGCCGAATCGAGGCGAACTCGTCCAGACGCGCCGCACGACGCCCTTGCGAACCGAGAGCCAACCGCGTTTCGCGAGCCACAAAACTCCCCCCAGAATCGTACAGTCGCGCCCCCGCGAGCCGGCACGGGCGCCAGTCATCGTGCACCAGAACTGACCAGCTCCGTAAAGCCGATTCGCACCAGCGACCCTGTCTCGGGGTGAAAGTTCGCGTCCTTCACCCAGGCGTTCCGAACAAGTACATGGAGCCCTCCGCCCGGCGAGAAGCGGAGATCAACGGGGCGGGCGAGGCCGGTGGCAAAGGTGGAAACCCGTTCCGGCCGAACCGGATCGAGCGTCTTGATCCAGCCCTTGACAAAATCCGCGAAGAAGTAGAGGCCGCGATACTCGGCGGGAAAACGCGAGGATTCGTCCCGGGGGCAAAACGCACCGCCGGCGATCGAGGCCGCCGGATAGGCGTGAATCGGCGGCCGAAACCGTGGCTCCGTGCTCGGCCCTTCCACGGCCGGCCAGCCGTAGTTCGCGCCGGGAATCCCCTCGTTGATCTCCTCCCATCGCGCCTCGCCCACGTCGTTGATCAACATCCTGCCTGTTTCCGGCTGCACCGCAAAGGTGAATGGATTACGAAGCCCAAGAGCCCAGATCGCCCGATACTTTCCCTTCGCCTGCTTGTAGAACGGACCATCCGACGGAAGTGTGCCGTCGGGATTGATTCGCAGGAGCTTCCCCTGGAACGTATCAAGCGCCTGAGCAGGCGCGCCGGCGGTCTGATCGCCGATCGCAATATAAAGCTTGCCGTCCTTGCCAAAATGGATCGCTCCACCCTGGTGCCCCGCAGGCACGACTCCACCCAGCTTGCGTTCGTCGTCCCCTTCAAGAAGCAGCTTCAGCGACGCAGGATCGGCTGTGTCCCCCTTGGCCCGCACGCGTGCGACCACGTGATGGGGGTAGGGCGCCCGCGCCACGTAACACAGGTAAACAAGCTGAGTCGAGGAAAAGTTCGGATCGAGCGTTATGCCGATCAGCCCCCGCTCCCAGAGACTGTCGACCGCGATTTTCAGGAACGGCTCGGGCAGCAGCTTGCCGTCCTGAACGATCCGGACGGCCCCAGTCTGTTCGCAGAGAAACACGCGCCCATCGGGAGAAACGTCGAGCGCTGTCGCCCCTGAAAAGCCAGTGGCGATTCGCTCCACGATGAAGCCCGGTGGAACTCCGGCGGGCCCCGCGACTCCACTGCCGGGCGATCCTTGACCCTGCGGGCGGAGGGACGCGAGGAAGGCGATCAGATCGGCGAATTCTTCCGGCGTGTAGCCGGCCGAAAGGCCGTCTGGCATGAGGCTTGTCTGGCTCGGCCTGCGAGCGTCGATGTCGGCAATTGGGATCTCGCTACGTTTGCCGAGAGGATCCACAATCACGACCGTGCGACCGGTCTCCTCGCGTACGATGCCATCGAGGATTCGGCCATCGACGAGTGCAAACCGCGTGGTGCGAAAGCCCTCAACAATCTGACGTGAAGGCTCGAGAACCGCCTCGATCAGGAGCGCCCGATCGAGCTTGCCGCCCACGTCCGAGAGATCTGGCCCAATCGCTCCTCCCTGGTTGAGAGCGCGATGGCAGGTCGCGCACGCCGAGCGCCTGGCATTGAAGAACAAGGCTCGCCCCCGGTCCGGATGCCCCGGGTGCGTGCTTGCGAATCGAGCGTAATCGAGCCGGGTTTTCGCGATATCCCGCTCCCCCGTCTGAGCCCCGGCCAGCCGCACCAGGGCGAGCACCAATGCGATCGCCCCCGGGAAAACCTGAGCAACGGGCGCGGCTCGCGGCCCCCAAAGGTTCAGGCCGAGCAGCGCGGCGCCCCCATTCGCAGCATCATGTTTCGGAGTGTTTCTCATAATCAGTCAGAATACCGCGCCCGTCCTACCGCAACATCACACGCACCCGGTCCGCTGGTACCGATCCAGTTTCTTGATTGATCCGGCCGGGCGAATCGGTATAAAGTGGTTGTTCCCCAGGCATCTTGTACTCGCGTTCCACGCAGTGATTCACCCGCCCGTTCGGTCCTGATGCGCTTTCGGGCAGGCGTGCCGCTGTCTTTGCTGCAATTCTCACGACGAGGAACCGCGCTTTATGGAGCTACTCTCACGACTGGGATCCCGTGCGCTGGTGATTGCACCAACAAACCTGGCGCTTCCCGCCCAGACAAGGTGGTCTGTACGTGTCGGTTCCCTGAGTCTGGGGATGATCATTCTGGGTGGAATCCGTCTGGGGGCCGCGGTCCTCGACATCCTGCTCGATTCCAGCGACCTGAGCCTGCCCGGGGCAGGCCAGGCGGGCGGGTTGCAGCAGGGGTACGCCGGCAATCAGGTGTTCTACGTGCTGGCTGCCGCCTGGCCGCTGATACTCGGCCTGATGGTCTGGCGAACCCGCGCAGCGGCACTGCTCAAGGCGGCCGCGGTGACGTTTCTGTTTCTGGCCTTGAATGGCGTCCTGGAGGCGGGAACCGTCTGGTTGCAGCTCCGCACGCCCTGGATCAGCATCGGTGCGATCCATCTCCGCCGCGCCTTCTTTTTCCAGCCCCAACCGTTCGCTGTTTCGCTGGGACTGCTGGGCGCCATCGAGCTTCTGGCCGAGGGGGTTGTCGGCATCCTCGCCGCCTGGCTCGCGATCAAGGCTCGATCGAGCGCCGACATGGAGCCCAGCCACATCTCCCCGCGGCAGGCGCGGCACGGCCGGCTCGCGATTTATGTCTCGATTGGTGTTCTGGTGCTGTCCATTCGCCTCCCGATCTGGGCCGCTTACCTCGAAGCGGCCGTGAACTCGCAAACCGTGCGCGACCTGCTGCTGCGCACCGAGTCGCGCAGGCCAAGGCAGTTCGTCGGCGGGCTCACACCCGGTGAAATGCAGCAGGCACGCGACCTTGAAAGCCTCTCCCAGAATGCATTCCTGCACATGAGGCGCGGGGAATTCGCCGATGCCGTCGCCAAGTATCGCGAGATGATCTCGGCCTCGGAGACGATCCCCACAAACACCCTCAAGGCCGGCTTGAGACAATCGATCACTCTCGCGCTCAACAACCTGGCGTGGCTGCTCGCAACCTGCCCCGACGAGAAAATACGCGACCCTCAGGCGTCCGTCATGTATGCCGAACGCGCGGTCGAGCTCGGTCCCAAGTCTGGCAATTCGTGGAACACGCTGGGCGTGGCGTATTACCGCGCAGGCCGATGGGAGGATTCCAAGGACGCGCTCTATCGCTCCATGGAGCTGCGGATGAACAGGGGCGCCGACGGCAAGCCGACCGAGGGAGACAGCTTCGACTGGTTCTTCTTGAGTCTCGTGCATCTCAAGCTCGGCGACGCCAAACGCGCGCGCGAATGGTACGATCGCGCTGCGGAGTGGTATCTGCATAACCTGCCGGACAATCCCGAGCTCTATCAATTTCAGGTTGAGGCGTGCGCGACACTCGGCCTGCCCAAACCAACGCAACCCGCGCCTGATCCAAACGCCCATCGTTACGTGGAAATGCCCGTCCGGCTCCACGGCCGGTTTCGCAACCAGTCGTCGGGGCTCTCGATCTTCGGCGGACGGGAACACGCCACAACTCCTCATCCCTCCGCGGCACAGGATTCCGACGCCGGCGAATCCTCCAAACGCGACCCCCGCGCCGCAGGAGAGGGGGCAGCAGGCGCAGACGCGCGCGATGCCGGCCCGCCGCGCGACCGCCGACACGGCTAGCCGACGCGAACGCCCCGTTTGCCCGGGCTCAAAGTCCAGGCGAAACCGCTTTCTCTGCTGGTAACAAGCAAATCTGGGTAAGTAAGAAATTGGTGATTTCCCCATGAACCTGGATCAAGGATGTTCCAGAAGCACCAGGGCGACGATCGAGCGGGACGACCGATTCGAGGATGGCATGCAGCAGGCCCTGGCCGTCCTGGAGAAGCTGGAGCAACTGGCGTTGACCGCCCCCGATTGACCAGGCGTTCGACATGTACGATCAGGCGGCCGTTGCCAGAGGTCGGGACTTTCAAATCAAAACGGTGGGCGAGGCGATGGCTCGGCGAGTCGAAGCCGCTGAGCAAAACGGGATGCCGACCGGGCATGGGTTCGGTTCGCCGGCAACGCGTTGCTTCGATTTCTGACGCGATTGGGTTCCCTTCGTCGACGCGGAAACAGCACCCTGGCCCACGCCTCCGATACAAGCACGCAGCGCGCGCTCGTGTGCGCATTCGTGCCCGGTCCGCCACTCAACGCCGGCGCCCAGCCGGACTCGATTTTTCCGCGCGTTGGGTTCGGTCCGCGCGGACACGTTGGCTTCGGTTCGCGTGGGCGCAATGGGTTCGGTTCGCAGTCGACGGATATCTCTTTCTGGCTTCATGTTCTGGCGAGCTTGAACGCGGATTTGCGCAGCGGTTGTGGCCTCATTTTCTGACACGCTTCGGCTTCACTTTCTGACGCGATTGGGTTCGCTTCGTCGGCGTGGAAACAACCCCCTCGACCGCGCCTCCGATACGAGCACGCCGCGCAAGCAAGTGCGTGCATTCGTGCCCAGTCCGCCCCTCAACGCCCACGCCCAGCCGGTCACGTTTTTTCCGCGCGGTGGGTTCGGTTCGCACGGGCGCAATGGGTTCGGTTCGCAGTCGACGGTTCTCCTGTACTGGATTCATATTACGGAGAGCCATGGCTCAATTCTGCGCAGCGGTTGTGGCCTCATTTTCTGACACGCTTCGGCTTCACTTTCTGACGCGATTGGGTTCGATTTCTGGCGCGGAATCCACACCCTCGACCACGCCCCCGATACGAGCACGCAGCGCCAGCAAGTGCGTGCATTCGTGCCAGGTCCGCCCCTCAACGCCGGCGCCCAGCCGGTGACAAAACGAACACGAACCGCCGGCCAGGTGCTCAGACCCGCCCCGCATCTGGCTTTTCGGATTCATCGACTCGGGAATCGCCGAGGTGCTTTGCGTGAGTCGTGAAAGGTGGAGAACGAACGGCTCAGACGCCGTCCCAGGTACTTCTCACCCTGAATCTAACGCGCGTTGGTTCGGCTCGAATCAAGAATCTCCCAATTCCTGCTCGATGGGGTTTGACTCTGCAAGGATTGCGGGTTCTCGCGAACATCCCAATCATGACGCCCCGTGACGCATCCCCGATGCCCAGGCCTTCCCACCTCGGCCAGCGGCGTTCGCTTCCATACAACACTGCGCAATGGCATGTGTAGTAATGCGACTGCCAGGACGGACAGGGTATCTGAGTTGGGACACACTCGCTTGCGCGTCGTGCTCGTATTCGCTCGTGCCCACGCGTGCGACCAGGACGACGCCGGGGCCTGGCAACGTTTGCCCCGGGAAGGTCTGGGACGGTGCTCGAATCCGAGACTTTTGTGTACAGCCCGTTTGACATCCGAATTGCTACGGTGTCGAATAGAGCCACCATGTGGACGCTTTACGACGGCTCGAGTCCGATCATGGACTTCAGCGGTTCGGGCGCGCTCGAGGTGCGTTATTTGCAGGGGCCGAGCGGCATCCTGGCGCGGGGGATCGGTTCGAACGGCCGCGGAGGAAGTATCGGATTGCTCGTTGAAATGGTCGGCCCTTCGTGACTGGATGTATTGACCAAGTCTTGAAAACAAAGGGGACTCGACGATGACCGAGATCGACAGAGACGAAGTTACCGCACCCTCTCCACACGAGTACGTGAGCACCCACTCTCCCGGACAAAAGGAGCTGGAATCCCTTGTGAGAAGGCTGCGCTACGAAAGACGGGCGCTTTACACGTCAGGCCTGGCGCTTCTCATACTCATGACCCTCACTGGTCTGCAGAAGTCCGGCGATCCAGGACGAGTCAGGGTCTCTGCGCTGATTCTCGAGAATAACGCGCATAAGCCCGTCGCTGAACTCACCACCGACCCTGCCGGATTCCCCATTTTGAATATGATGGATCTTGAAGGGCACAAGCGCGTTGTGATGAGCATCGATCCGGATGGATCAGATCTGAGAATGTACGACCCGGACGGGTCCACGACGCTCGGCTTAAGTTGCCTTACGGGAGTCACTTCTCAAATCGAGCTGACCCAGCGCGGGGGTCGCACAATGCTGCTCGGAGTCCCTGGAGCTGACCCAGGGGAAGCTTTTATGAGTATATTCGGTTCTTCGGAGCCTGCGACGGCGTCGGATTTTGAACTGACGATCAGCCCCACGATCAACGACATCCTTATTTCGCAACCGGGTCGATTGTCTGACATCCTGGGACCAATGATCCGCCTGGGAGTGGAGAAATCGGGCACCACGTTCATGGATTTCCGGGATCACAATAATACGCAGAGACTCATTGCGGAGCAGTTGCCTGGGAAAGAGGCGAGAGTGACCACGCAAGACAAAAACGGACGCACCGTTTTCTCCACTCCAATCAACGGACGCTGATTTGCGTCC
>DAIDHX010000102.1 GCA_027451885.1 Planctomycetales bacterium | reverse complement strand
CACCGCGACTTCGGCCCCGGCAAGGACGATCCTCTGCATAATCCAGCATTGCTCAAGCTCGTGATCCAGGGTGCGGACTGGGTTGCCGATGTCAAGAACACGCACTAAGCACGGCCTTCGAGCCGTCGCCCTGCTCACTTGCCCCTGGGCCACGCCGGCCGGAGCTCGTAGGCGTCGATCCTGAGATCGCGCACCGGCGCACCTTTTACCTCCACGCCCAGGGCAAGATTCGCGGGATCGAGATTGATCGCGAACGGCATATATGTAAAACCGTCGCTGGCGAAGATCTCAAGCCCGGTGCGGTCGCAATAGATCGTCAGCCGCTGCTTGCCGCCTCGCAAGGGCGCAGGAGCGATCTGGTCCTGCACATGAAGCATCTGCTCCTTCACGCGGTAGACGACCGGAATCCCGCGGATGTTGAAGATCACCTCGCCGCGCTCGGCCGGCTCGAATTCAGCCCGGAGCTCAACGAGCTCGGCAGGCATGCTCCGCAGGGGATTCGTCGCGCCCGGGCCGAACGTCTCGAAAGCCTGGCGAGTTGAATTCCCACGCAGCGATTCGAGCTCGCGCACGGGTGTGTATGTCAGGCGAGGCCCCTCGGACGTGGCGGCCAGCTTGAGCTCAACGGGAATCGTCATCGACTGGTTGAAGGGCATCCCCTTGGTCTCGGTTTGGAACCAGCCAATCTGGATTCTGCGCCCGTCCGATGCGGGAATGTCGCTGAATGTTTGCGGGGCATAAAACCCCCGCCCGCGCTGGCCGGCAAGATGATCTGCCCGCCCCGAGAAACGCACGCCGTCGAAGCCGCCCAGAGCGTATTCGCCGTTCGCGCCCCGGAGCACCCAGAGCTTGCGAGCAACGTCGCCGTCCACAGCCAACTCGAAGAAGTCAGGGCACTCGAACAGGAATCGACGGCCAGCGGGGTCCCCCTCGACGTGGCTCGCGAAGGTCCACTCACGCAGGTTCGGCGACGTGAAGAAATGGACGGTATGGCGCCCCGCGGGCTTTTCCACATAAAGCACCATCACCCACTGTTTCGAGGGCTCGTGCCACATCACCTTGGGATCGCGATTGCCGCCTGTGACCTGACTGAGCACAGGGTTCCTGGCATACTTGGTGAAGTGCCGCCCGTCGGTGCTCGACGCGATACACTGCACAGTCGGGTTGCCCGCGGCGGTGTAGATCAGCACGAGCGGCGGCTTGCCCGCCTCGCCCAGCCCGCTCGTGTTGTTCCAGTCCACAACCGCGCTGCCGCTGAACATGGGACCGAACTCGTCCGGCCAGAGCACGTCGTCCAGTTCCTCCCAGCGCACCATGTCGCGACTGACGGCATGGCCCCAGTGCATGTTGCCCCACGCCCAGCCGTACGGGTTGTGCTGGAAGAACAGGTGATACTCGCCCTGGAAGTAAACCATGCCGTTGGGATCGTTGTTCCAGCCTCGCCGCGGCGAGAAATGAAACTGCCCGCGCAGTGGCTCGTGATAGAGCTCCCTACCGTCCCTGCGCGTGTTGCTCGTCTCGATCGCAAGGAGCGCCGTCGAATCATCAGGCAGCCTGTCCACACGCACGGTGATCGCCTTGCCGCGCCAGGGGCTGACGTCCACCGCGGCCCACCAGTCCGGCTCGGCGTCAGCCAGATCGACCTCATTCCGCACAATCGTCTTGCCAGGGGCGAGCAACGTCACCACGCGTCTCGGCGCCCCCATTTTGATGGGAATGAGCAGGTATTTCCCGGTCACGGCCAGCGTGCGTTCAGCGCCCGCCAGGATTCCCCTCGGCTTCGCGTCGGTCTGCACGATGTGGTCGACATTCAGATGCCCCCACCCCCCCTTGGCCGTGTCAAC
>DAIDHX010000101.1 GCA_027451885.1 Planctomycetales bacterium | reverse complement strand
GATTCTGCCGCAGGCGCTCGGGCTGGCGTTTGTAACGTCGATTAATGTGCTCATAACATCACGCGTGGTCGAGCACTTTCAGGGGCGGCACCGGCCGTTGCGCGCAGCGGATGCCGACGCCGAGCTCGGCGCCTACGGCATCGCAAACCTGGCGGCGGGACTCTTCGCCGCGCCCATGAGCGTGGGCATCCCCGCCCGCAGCCTCGCCAACGTGCGCTGCGGCGGCAGCACCAGGCTTTCGAACTTCCTGCACGCGGCCTTCCTGTTCGCACTCGTGCGCTTCGGCTCGAGTCTCCTCGCCGTCATCCCGCTCGCCGCCCTCGCGGGAGTGACGACCTACGTCGGCATCGGGCTCCTCGAATGGAGCACCTGGCGCAGGCTGCACCAGTTGCGCAGGCTCGACGCCGCGGCGTTTCTGGCCACCGCCTTCGCGGTGCTGGCAACCAACGCCGTCGCCGCCGTGGCGATCGGATGGGCGATTCACGGCCTGGGGCGGTTGCTCGATAAGCTCGCCCTGGCCCAGACCCACGCGCTCGTCAAGCCGGGCCGCGACGCCGAAATCTGACGCACGCCGGCCGCCGCACCACGATCCCGCGCAATCCCGAGGCAGAACCCGCGCCTGCCGGTTCCAGGCGCGGATTCCCAGCTTGCCAGTGAGATCGGTTCTCCCTACGACGCTGTCTTCTTACCTTACGACGCTGTCTTCTTACCGCTATATGCGACCCGCCAGATGGTCCCAGAGCCGTCGTCGGTAACCAGGAGTGCGCCATCCTTCGCCACGGCAACGCCCACCGGCCGGCCCCAGACGTTCCCCTCGGGCGTCACGAAGCCGACCAGAAAATCCTCGTACTCGCCCGTCGCCTTGCCGTCCTTGAGCGGCACCCGGACGACCTTGTAACCCGTGCGCCTGGCGCGGTTCCAGGAGCCATGCTCGGCTGCGAATATGTCGTTGCGATACTCCCGGGGGAACTGGCCGCCGTCGTAAAACGCCAGGTCGAGCGACGCCGAGTGCGACTGCACCAGCACGTCGGGCACGATCGTCTTCTCCTTCAGCTCCGTGTGCTTGCCCTGGTGGCGAGGGTCCTGGTTGGGCCCGATGTAATACCAGGGCCAGCCGTAGAAGCCGTGCTCCTCGACGTGGGTGATGTAGTCGGGCACGAGGTGGTCTCCCAGCAGGTCGCGCTCGTTGACGGAGGTCCAGAGCTGGCCGGTTTCGGGGTGTTTTGCCAGGCCGACGGGATTGCGAATCCCCCAGGCGAAGACGCGTTCATTTTTGCCATCGGGATCGAAGGCGAGGATGTCGGCCCGGCGTTTTTCGGTCGCGTCGTCGGAGACGTTCGAGCGCGAGCCGACGGAGACGAACAGGGTCTTGCCATCGGCCGAGAATTCGAGGTCGCGGGTCCAGTGGCCGCCGCCGCCGACCTGCTCGCGCCCGCTGGGGATGTCGCGCACAATGGGCTCGGCCTGGCCGGAGGCCTGCACGTCGCCGTTGTGATACGCGAAGCGCACGACGGAGTCGGTATTGCCAACGTAGAGGTATTTCGGCTCGGGGCCGGGTGGATAGAACGCAAGACCGAACGGGCGCCTGAGCCCCGTGACGAAGACCTGGTTGACCTCCGGCTTGCCGTCGCCATCGGCGTCGCGGAGAACGCGGACGCGATTGGCTCGGCTCTCGGTCAGGAACAGGTCGCCGTTCGGAGCGCGCACGATGACGCGCGGCTCGGTGAGTCCGGTGGCGAACTCGGTGACCTCAAAGCCCTCTGGCGCCTGGGGCCATGCGCCCTGCGGCCGCTTGACCACCCGCGGCGGATTCGCCACCGACTTCGTTTCATAAGGAGCAGCCAGATCCTCCAGCGTGAGCTTGCGGCGCACGCCGGGCGCGTCCGTGGTCCAGTCTCCAAGCGCATCCTTGCCCGTGAGCGTCTTGCCCGTGCGCGGCTTGCCCGGGTCGTCGGCGGCGAGCGCTCTCGCGCCCGTATTGCTCGTCAGGGTCAGAAGTCCAAGGGCCAGGGGCGCCCAGACGTTGCAGTGTCTCCGAGTCATCAACTCACTCCAGGGCTCTCACGTTTGCGGGGATGGGCCGCTCGATTGCGGTAACGGCGCGCGTGCGCACTACGATCGCATCACAGTACGCCACGCATTTATCGCCTGGCAACCCGATCGCCTGCCAGGCCCGTCAAGCCGGTATCCGTCACGGCAACAGTTCTCGGCCGGAAGGCAAATGAACCGCTCCACACGCCTGGCGTGTTGCGGCGATCCAGCAACCCGAGTCCGCCGCCAAAACCGCCCGTACGACCGCGAGGCACGCGCGGATCGGACCGGCTATAGTATTACGAAACCCGGTGTGCGGCCGCCGATCCGTCGAACTGTTCGCCAGCCCGCCGCGCGGGATCTCTGCCGTCTTCGAGCACGCTGCACGACCCTGTGTACGGTATACGCGACCCTGGGAGCTCCAAGCCGTGAGGACTGTCGCGATCGTCGGAGGCGGATTCTGCGGCACACTGACCGCGGTGAATCTTACTCGCCTGAGCGCTCGGCCCCTGCGCATTCTGCTGATCAACGACCGATACCCGCTCGGCCGCGGCGTGGCCTACGGCACGCTTCAACCGGAGCATTTGCTCAACGTCGCCGCGCGGAACATGTCGGCGTTTCCAGATCTGCCTTCTCACTTCGTTGAATGGCTCCGCAATCGCGCTGAGTTCGCCTCGACTCCCACCCCGAATTTGCGCGAGGAGTTCGTGCCCCGGCGCGTCTACGGCGACTATCTCCTCGATCTTATCTTCTGGCAGTCGCAACCCCTGGCGGGCTCACACCAGGTCCAGATTGAATCGATCGAGGACGAGGTCATGGATCTCGCTCCGTCCGGGCCTGGCGCCCAGCTTGTTCTCAGGAGCGGCGCCAGTCTGGGGGCGGATCAGGTGGTGCTTGCCACGGGGAATCGCGCGCCGCGCGCGCTGCCAGCCCTGGCCGCGGTCCAGGATCACCCCGCTTACCGCGCCAATCCCTGGCTCGGAGGTCTTCTACCCCGGCCCGATTGCCGCGAAGACGTGCTGCTGGTGGGCACGGGGCTCACGATGGTCGACGTGTTTCTCAGCCTGCGCGCGGCCGATTGGCAGGGAACAATCCACGCCGTCTCGCGCCACGGCCTGTTGCCGCTCTCGCACTTCCGGGGCGGCGAATATCCCCAGTTCCCGCCGGATGGGGTCGACACGCTTGATCTGAGTGCGCTTGTGACGCTCATGGAAACGCACTGCGCCCGCCTGCGCGCGGAGGGGATGAACCCCGCGATCGTCGTGGACAAGCTGCGACCGTTCACCCAGCGCATCTGGCGCCAGCTTTCGCTGTCGGATAAACAGGAATTCTTGCGAACGTATGTTGCGCGGTGGAACGTAACCCGGCACCGGATTCCGGCGGCTGTCGCGGCACAGGTTGAGACCGCCCAAAAACAGGATCAAATCCGGGTGCACAGGGGAACGGTCTGTGATGCGCGCGATGAAGGCGGGCGGCTGCGGGTGAGTATTCGCGGGGAAGACGGCCCGCCGCGCGCGCTCGTGGTGGGCCTGGTGGTGAACTGCACGGGCCCCAGTGATTCGCTGCGTGTGGATCCCTCGCCGCTGTTCCGCAACCTGTTTGATCGCGGGCTCGTCCGGGCCGATGAGCTCGACATGGGGATCGAGGTAACACCCCACTTCGCCGCCGTGGACGAGCACGGAGCGGCGTCGGATTTTCTCTTCGCGATCGGCCCTCTGCTCCGGGGCACGCTCTGGGAAACAACGGCCGTGCCCGAGCTGCGCGCCCAGGCCCACCAGGTGGCGAAACATCTGCTCGACGATCGCGCGCGGACGCCGGCGGAATGGGCGCAAGAAACCCCGGCGAATCTCCTCGAGTATTACATTTGAACGCGGCCAGCGGGTCGGGTTGCCGATGGAACCGCGGCGCGCAGGACGGCCGGAAGCCGAATCCGAGCAGCAAACCGGTGCAATGCTCCACCTGTTCGTTTAAGATTCCGATGAGTTGCGGTACGGCCGGGCTGTGCTGGGTTTGAGATCGAATCCTGTTTTAGCCGTCGAGGAGTGGGAAGCGATGAACGAGCCGAATTCCAGGTCGGTGGACCGCCGGGTGTTTCTCCAGGCGGGCGTGGCGGCGACGGCGGCAACGAGCGCGCTGGCCACGGGCGCACCGGCCGCGCAGGAGCCTCGTCCGGCGGGGTCGAAGGGGGTCCTGCCGAAGCGCAAGCTGGGTAACACGGGTGTCGAGGTCACGCTGCTCAACCACGGGACCGTGGGCGAGCCGGCCGGGCTCAACCGCCTGCTCCGCGCCTCGTACCTTGAAGGGGTCCGCTACTACGACACCGCCGAGGGATATCGCAACTCGGAAAAGGTCATCGGCGACTGGCTGACCGCGATGCCGGAGATCCGCAAGACGATCTTTCTGGCAACCAAGAGCCACGTCGGCACACCGTCCGAGATGCTCAAGAAGCTCGATCAGCGCCTGGCCGCGCTCCAGACCGATTACATCGACCTTCTCTTCTTCCACGGCCTGAGCACCGCCCAGACCGACTGGCCGAAGAGCAAGGAGCTCAAGGAAGCCGCGGAGTCGCTCAGGAAGACCGGCAAGGTGAAGTTCGTCGGGTTTTCGACCCACGACGCGATGATCGCGCAGCAGATCCAGAACGCCGCCGACGGCGGGTTCATCGACGTGATCATGCTCAAGTACACGCCGTGGCTTGAAAAGGACGCTCCCCTGAACAAGGCGCTCGACGCCTGCCATGCCAGGAACATTGGCCTGGTTTCGATGAAGCAGCTTGCCGGCCAGACGCGGTTCACGGCCGAGCATGTCCCCTCGATCAAGGCCAAAAATCTCACCCCAGCCCAGGGCTTGTTGCAGGCGATCTGGACCGACGAGCGGTTCGCGTCTTCCTGCGTGACCTTGCGTAACACCGATCAAATTCGGGAGAACGCCGACGCCGCGCGGCGGTTCGAGCCGCTCAAGCTGGTTGAAATGGAAGAGCTGCGGAGCGCAGTGCTGGCCTCGAACCCGACGATGTGCCCCGGTTGCGACGGCCGCTGCGCGCTCGCCGGCCGCACCAAGGCCCGGCTTGGCGACCTGGCGCGGGTCTACACCTACCACGATTCCCACGGCATCCCCAGCCTGGCCCGCGAGGCCTACGCCGAGCTCTCACCAGAAGAACGCGACTGGAAGGGCGCCGATCTCGCCGCCGCGCGTGAGGCGTGCCATCACAGGATCGACTTCTCCGCGATCCTGCCCGAGGTCGACCGCCTGCTCGGTTGATTCAGGTCGCTTGCCCGGCCATGACTTCGCGACCCTGACCCGGCTCCGCCGCTCCGGGCGCGAAGCCCCGCGCCTTTGCGGATCCCAGATCCGAAAGCCGATCCCCTGGAGGAAACCGCCCGGTAGGGGCAGCCCCTTGACGCGATGCCTGCGGCCGCCCATCCTTGGTATGGATACGATTGATCAGTAGGGCTTGTTCTCAGGCCGCGCGGGTTGAGTGGAGGTCCGCATGCCGACGATCGAGCAAATCGATGCCATTTTGCCGTTCCTGGCGGAGTTCGAGTCGCCCCAGCTTTCCGCGGGCGAGTGGGTTCATAACCCCGGGACCTTCGGATACGTCGACTATTCCGAGGTTGTGAGACGTTTCCGAGCCGCGCTCGACCGGCACGGCTGGATCGTTTCCTTTGATTGGCCGGGCTGGTCCCAGGAGGCCAGGAGCTACACGGATTCGCCGGAAAAACTTGCCATGGCTGACCTGGACACGATCCAGAAGCTGTTCACGACCCACATACGGGCCGAGCGATTCTGCGAGGGGCATCTGGCCTCCGTGGTGAAATCGGGCCATATCACCGCGCTGCTGCGGCGGCTGGCGGAAATCCGGCAGGAAATGGGCTGAGGGGAATCCGGCGGCTAAAGGGATTGGCCGTTGCCCCGAGGGGTGTGCGTGGCCGATCCGACCGAACTCGTCCTACCCCGCCGGAAGGGGTTTCGCTACAATTCTCTCCGTTGCGCTGCGCTGCCGCGGCGGATGAGATTGGGAGTGATTCGAGCATGATCAACGAGGAGCTTCGTGACGCCGTCGTGACGCGGGTCTTGCCCGGCGTGCGCACCCCCGCGCAGTACACCGGGGGCGAGCTCAACAGCGTGGTTACCGACCATCGCACGACCCGCGGCAAGGTCTGCCTGGCGTTTCCAGACACCTACGGCCTTGGCATGAGCCATCACGGCCTGCAGGTTCTCTATTCGCTCATGAATGCCGAGGGTTGGTCGTGCGAGCGGGTGTTCACGCCGCTGCCGGACTTCGAGGCCGCCCTGCGCAGGGAGCAACTGCCGCTCTACAGTCTGGAGACCTTCACGCCGCTGCGGGAATTCGACGTGCTGGGTTTCTCGCTGCAGTACGAGATTTGCTACGCGAATCTGCTGACGATGCTCGACCTGGGCGGCATTGCGCTCCACGCCGAGGATCGCGGGCCGGATGACACGCTGGTGATCGCCGGCGGCCCGGGCGCGCAGAATCCCGAGCTGCTTGCGCCTTATGTCGACCTGTTCGTGATTGGCGACGGCGAGCCCAGCTTGCCCGAGGTCTGCCGCATGTGGACCGAGCTCAGGGGCAGAGCGCTTTCGCGCGAGGAGAAGCTTGCGCGGCTGGCGGGCGCGGTGGACTGGGCGTACGTTCCGCGGTTTTATGAGCCGCTCTACAACGAGGCGGGGGATATCATCGAGATCCGCCGGCTGCGCGACGACGTGCCGGAATCGATCCGCCCGTGCACGATCCGCGACCTCGATTCGATCCCCTTGCCGACGCGCCCGATTGTGCCGTTCGTGGAGACAGCGCACGACCGGATCGCGATCGAGATCATGCGCGGCTGCCCGTGGCTGTGCCGCTTCTGCCAGAGCACGGTGATCAAGCGCCCGCTGCGGCACCGCACGGTCGAAACGATCGTGCAGGCCGCGCTTGAAAGCTACAAGGCGACGGGTTACGACGAGATCAGCCTGCTCTCGCTGTCGACGAGCGACTATCCCGATTTTGAAGCGCTTGTCACGCGGATGAGCGAGGTATTCAGCCCGCTCGGGGTGAAGATCTCGCTCCCCAGCCTGCGGATCACCGAGACGTTGAAGAAGATCCCCGCGCTTCTGGCGGAGGGGCGTCGGAGCGGGCTGACGCTGGCGCCCGAGGTCGCGCGGGACGACATGCGCGACCAGATCCGCAAGCCGATCGACAACAAGGATCTCTACGAAGGCTGCGCGGAGGCGTTCCGCCGCGGCTGGCGCAAGGTGAAGCTCTACTTCATGTGCGGCCTGCCGGGCGAGCGCCAGGTCGATCTCGACGGCATCGTGGAGATGGCCGAGACGATCGCCAGGATCGGCAAGGAAACGACCGGGCGTTATGCGGAGGTCACGGCCAGCGTGTCCAACTTCGTCCCCAAGCCGCATACGGCGTACCAGTGGAACGGGATGAAGCCGCGCGCGTATTTTCAGTGGGCGCACAAGTATCTGAGGTCGCGTGTGAAGCTGCGTGCCGTCACGGTGAAATGCCATGACATCGAGCGGAGCATGCTCGAGGGGGTGCTCACGCGGGGCGACCGGCGGGTTTCCGCTGTGCTTGAGGAAGCCTGGCGCAGGGGTGCGCGGCTCGATGCCTGGTCGGAGCATTTCAACCCGAACCTGTGGTGGGAGACGTTCGCGGACCTGGGCGTGGACGTGCCGTTCTTCAGCCAGCGCGAGCGCCCGGTGGACGAGATCCTGCCGTGGGACCACATTCGCATTCGCTTTGGCCGCGAGTTCCTGGCGAAGGAGCAGAATCGCGCCTCGGTGCTGCTTGAAGCGATGGCCGGGGCGAAGTGATCGGCCGCGGCCAGCGCGTCACGATCCCGATCGTGTCTCTTTTCCTCGCACCGATCACTCGCGGCGATTGATGAGCACATGGCGATCCCAACCCCACCTGTGAACACGAAGCGGCGGTTTTTGCCGTGGGCGCTGTTGCTCGCCGGGCTCGCCTGGACTGCGCTTTTGCGCGTGCCGCTGGTCGTGAACGCGAGCGACCACCTCGATAGCGACCTGGCGGTCGATGGGCTCACGCTCCTGGACTTCACCCAGGGCCGCCTGCGCTGGCATTACCCTGGCACGCCGTACATGGGGATCTTGCCTGTCCTGTCCTCGTTGCCGCAGGCGATGGTCTGGGGCGCGACGCCCGCCACGCTCGTGAGCGGCGGCGTGGTGATCTGGGTGCTGGTGGTGCTGGGGATTTACTGGCTCTGCCGCCGCGAGTTCGGCGCGTCCGCGGCGAGCTGGGGGCTGGTGCCGCTCGCCTGCTCGTCGCTGGGGACGCTCTGGCTCTCGAGCCGCATCACCGGCGGCCACCTGTTCACGCTGGCGTGGCACGCATTCGCACTTGTTGGTTTTTCGATGGCGGCCCGCGCGCCTGGCCCCGCGCGCGCGCTCGGCCTTGGCGTCTTCTGCGGTCTCGGCCTGTACATCGACCCGATGTTCCTCTTCACCCTCTTCGGCATCGCCGCGGCCACTTTGCTCTGGAATCCGTGGCGAACCGGATCGCGCAAGCGCGCGGCGACCCTGCTGCTCGCGTTCCTTGGCGGCCTGGCCCTGGGGATCGCCCCGCGCATCGTGGGCACGATCGTCGATCCCCACGATTGCTATGGCTCGCAGTTCGCGATGGTTCTGGATCGCGGGCTGATCCTGGAGCATGTCCGCATCCTGGGGTTGCACTGCCTGCCCAGGCTCATCACGGGGACCGACCTCAACGGCGTCGACCTGCTCATGAGCCGGCCAGAAGTGCTCGTTGGCATGGCGACCAGACGCCTGCCGAGCGCAAGCGCGGGCATGCCCGACCCCACGCGCGAGCTGATCGCACTGGGGCTGCTTGTGCTGTTCGTGATGGCTTTCGTGCGCCTGGCTTACGGCCGCCGCGGCAAGATCGACGCCAGGCGCTCGCCCGCGGCCTTCGCGGCCTGCGTGTCCGCCATCCTGATCGTGCCCGCATTCCTGCTCAACCGCAATGTCTACAACTCGGATAACTACCGTTACCTGGTGTATCTCCTCGTGCCGTGGTCGCTGGGGTTCGGGCTCTTGTTTTCGGATCTGGCGAGCCGCGGCGGGATGCGCCTGGTGGTGGCGCTCGCCGCGCTCTCGATCGTGATCGAGCTCATGACCTCGAGCGTCTACCACTGGTACCTGGATACGCGCGGATACCTGAGCGAAGGTCTGCGGATCGTGCGGCTCGATCCCGAGACCTGGCGTGATTACACGATGATACGGGCGCCAGCCGGGCGGCCCGCTCCGCAATTCGGCCGGTTTTACCGGCCGCAACCGCCCGCTCCACCGCCGCAATACTCGATCCCCTCGGACGCAACCCACCTGATGGGGGGATACTGGCTCGTCTACCGCGTGGCCTTTCTTTCCGGCGGGAAAATCCAGGGAGTGCCGTACCCGATGTATCCCAATCGCCTGCGCGGCTGGTCGAAAGGCCTTGCGCCGGGCGAGGGCAAGCTGGTCGTGTTCGGTCCCCTGGACCTGAACCACGCGAGCGGCGCAGTGCCGGCCAATCAACCGAGCCCGAGCACCTACCAGGTGCGGTCCGCGGCGGGGCAAAACTGGCGCCCCGCGCTGGGCACCCTGTGGCAGGCCGAGGGCCGCGATCCCGCCGAAATCCCTCGCCTGAGCATCGAGGTTCCCTGACCCATGCCGCACGCGGAACCGGTTATGACTGCGCTCGAGCCGCGGGCGCACAGGCTCACGCGGGATGCCGCCATGATCCTCATCTGGACCGCGGCGGTGGCGATCGTCTTCTGGAACGCAGTCACGCTCAAGGGCGCGCTTTTCTACTTCGATATCACCGAGATCAACTACCCCTACCGCGCCTTTTTCGCCGCTGAGCTCAAGGCCGGCCGGTTCTCCACCTGGTTCCCGGATCTCTATTGCGGCATGCCGCTTTATAGCGAAAGCCAGGCAGGATATCTACATCCGCTCAAGTATCTTTTCTATCCGTGGCTGCCCGCCTGGCAGGCGTTCAACCTCGACACGGTCGTCTCGGTCTGGATCGCGGGGCTGGGCGTTTACGGCTGGCTGCGCACCCGGATGGGCCCGCTGGGAGCGCTCACGGGAGCGGCCGTCTTTGGGATGTCGGGCTTCATGTGGGGGCACCTGATCCACACCAGCATGATCAACGCGCTTGCGAGCGTGCCCTTCGTGATCTGGGGTCTGGAATCGGCCTGGCGGAGCGGGCGGGGGCGCGGGCTCGTGGTCGCCGCGGTCGCCATCGCGTGCCAGGTGTTCGCAGGCCACCTGCAAGACGCCCTTTTTTCAATCGCGCTTGTGGGGCTCTACGCGGCGTTTCGCGCCTGGCAAACGCCCAGCCTGCGCGCCCGGCTGCGCATCCTGGCCCAGGCGGGGATCGTCCTGCTCCTGGGCGTGCTGCTCTCCGCGGTGCAGTGGGTGCCTTCCAAGAAGCTGCTCGACCGCTCGCCCCGCGCGGATGGGCTCTCGTGGGAAGATCTCACGTTCGCCTCGTGGAATCCCGAGCTCCTGCCCACGCTCGTCCTCCGCGAGGCGTATGGCACACGCGCCCGCGACACCGATTGGATGGACGGCTACTATCCTTATCATGAAATGAATACATATCTGGGCATGATCACAATAGTGCTCATGTGCGCGGGGGCGGCGCGGCGGGGTGAGCGGGATCGCGACCGCGAGTTCTGGGTGTTCTTGCTGGGGCTGGCCGCGCTTTTGATGCTGGGTCGTTATACATTTTTGTTTGATTATGCGAATCGGATTCCGATCGCCGGGGGTTCGCGTGAGCCGGTGCGGTTTTTCGTGTGGGTGACGCTGGCGGCGGCGGTGCTTGCCGGCCGGGGGGTGGAGCGGGTTGCGCATCCCGGGGAAGTGTCATTCAGGCGGGGGCTGCTGCTGGTTCTGGGCATTGTTGCGGTTTCGGTGCCGATCATGCTGGTGATTTACGCACCCGTGTGGACCGAACCGAGGCGCTGGACGCAAACGTATCACCTGCTGCGGTACAGGTGGCTGGGGCGGGAGCTCGAGATGGGGATCGTGCGGGTGGCGCTTTTGAGCGGGCTGGCGTGGTGGGGGGCGTGCCGCGCGCGTGCGAGCAGCTCGGCAACCGCGCGCTTTCGCTGGGCTGCGCTTTTGCCGATCCTGATCCTGATCGACCTGGCGTCCGCCCACTGGAACGACGCGCCCACGGTCGATCCCGCATACTGGACCAGGCCCCCCGCGTCAGCCGTGATGCTCCGGAACGATCCGGATCTCGTGCGTATCTTCGGGATCGGCGATAAGTCGGCGGGGGAGCCCGGTTATGCGTCGGAGCCGGTTGATTTCATGCCGGTGCGCGACCCGCTCGACTGGAGCTTGCCGCCGGTGTGGGGCGTGCCAAGCGCGAAGGGGAACACGCCGATGATCGCGCGGCGGCTGATCGCCTATTTTGATCACGCGGTCCATGGCGGCGGCCGGCACGACATCGAAAGCGTCACCCACATCGTCACCGGCAAGAAGGCGCGTTCGAGCTTCCCGGGGCTTGGGAGCAAGCACGTCGGCGAGGCGTTCATTCACAAGAATCCCCGCGCCTTGCCCCGCGTTCGGCTGGTCGGCCGGCCTGTCTACACCGCGAACGAAGCACAATCGATCGCCGCGGTCGATCGCCTGACACGGGTCGACGGCATGCGCGAGCGGATCATCGTCGAGGACCCCGCGCATCCGCTCGATCCCGATGCCAAGGTCGAGGGAAGCGCGCGGATTCGCGAGGCAAGCGCGGATCGCGTGGTCGTGGAGGTCGAGGCCCGGGCGCCTGGGTACCTGTTCCTGGCGGATACCTTCGATCCCGGCTGGACGGCCACGGTCGACGGCGTGCCTGCGCCGATCCGGCCGGCGTACGTGGCCTTTCGCGCTGTGTTCGTGGAGCAGGGGAATCACACGGTTCTGTTTCGCTACCGGCCGGAGGGGATCGAGCTGGGCCTGATGCTGACCGCGCTTGGTCTGCCGGGCGCGATTGGGGTTTGCTTCCTGCGCCTGCGCGCAGGGCAGGACGAAGGCGCCTTGCGCGTGCCGCCGCGCTGGCTCGGCCGCGTGTTCCTGGCCGTGCTCGTGGCGGTGGTGCTGGTCTCGATTCCTGGGCCTGGCCCCGGCGGCCGCCCCACAATCCAGTCCCGCTGGAAAAGCAGCTTCCACACGTTCACCTGGGGCGCGGGTTACGCGGCCATGAAGGCGAACCGGATGTGAGACGGCCCCGATCGGCTCGCGGCAAATCAACGGGCAGAATCCAGAAGCGCGGACATGGTTCGCACCCGCGCGCCATCAAACGCGGCGTTACGCTTCCGGGTCGACGCCACGGCGGTGATCCAGCCGAAATGCTGCGCGTGCGCGTGCGCCTGGCTGAAACGCGCTGAGCCCTGGATCGTCGTCGCCCCGGTGATCACCGCCGCCGGGCGGGTTGGTGAGGTCACCGAGGCCGCCGCCGCGCTCGCCGTCGCCCCCGACCCCGACCCCGTGAAGGCATTGAAGATCCCCGAGAATTCGAACGGCGTCTGAACGATCGAGCTTGAATTGTCCTCGGCATAGGGGAGTGCACCCGCCGGGTCCTCCTTGTCACGCGCAAGCGACCACATCGCAAGCTCGCCCACCCCCTGGGTCTCGGCAAAACTCACAAGCTTGCTGGCGTCCGACGGCAGGAAAACCTCGCTCGAAACGTCGTTGACGCCGATCATCGGTGTGACCCCGATCATCTCCCAGAGCTGGCTGGCCGTGAGCGTCGTGCCGTAAAGCGACGCAAGCTGCGCCTCGGTGCTCTGGGCCGCGTCAATCGCGTAGGTTCCCATCTGCCCCGTGGGATTGGGCGCCGCACTATCGCCGTAATCCATGGCCATCACATTCACTCCCGAAATCCGCACGCCGTACTTGAGCGCGGACTGGAGCACGTAAAGCCCGTTCGCCGTAAGACCGGTCGGCAAGACCGGCAACGTGAACGAGACATCCAGGACCTTCCCACTGGCCGCGGCAGCCTGCTGCAAGGCCGCGATCGCCTGCGAACGGCGGTCGATCGAAGCCTGGTCGGCCACCGCAGCGCCTTCGATGTCGAAGTCAATATGTGTAAGATCGTAAGCAGTGATGACCTGTTGATATGCGGCTTCAAGCTGGGTCAGGTTTGTGATTGCAAGCGCGAGCTCGGTGCCGGCCTCGCCGCCGAACGAGACGGTGACATCGCCGCCGGCTGCGCGCAGGGCCGCGATTTGCTGGCGGATTCCCTGGTCGAAGGTGCCGCCGTTGACCTCGTAGCTTGTGTATCCGCCCCAGGCCGGGGCGTTGTTTGCGTCGGCCGTGATGAACGCCAGGCTGAAATACTTGAGCCCCGCGGCCTGGGTCGCGGTTGAGAGCTGGTATGTGGGGTAGAGCGTCATGTCGACGTAGGGGGCGAAGACGTGGGCGGGCCAGGTGTTCGCGGCGGGCGCGGCGACCACCAGGACCGAGACGGTGCCCGTCGCCGTGTTGCCGTGGCCGTCGGAGACGGTGTAGGTGAAGGAGTCTGCGCCGAGATACCCGGCGGCCGGCGTGTAGACGATCTGGTCGCTGGCGTTTTCGGCGGTGGTGCCGTGCGCGGGCTGGCTGTAGGACGCCAGCGCAAGGGTGTAGCCGCTGGGGTCCGATGCATCCGCCAGCACGTTCACCGGGTCCGCCGTGCTCGCGAGCGTCTCGATCGAAACATTACCCGCGACCGGGGGTTGAGCGGGGGTGCCGTAGGTGTCCACGATTGTTCCGGTTCCCGACCCCGCGGCCACAAGCGCGCCCACCGCGCCCGAGAGATTCACCTGGAATGTGAGATTGGGCTTGGCCGCGGTGTCCGCCGTGATCGGCACCGCGATCGTCTGCGTGGTGGTTCCAGGCGCAAAGGTGAGCGTGCCCGACTCCGCCGTGTAGTCCGTCCCCGCGGTCGCGGTGCCGTTCGCCGTGGCGTAATTCACCGTGACGGCCGAGCTCGACGCCTGCGACAGGCTCACGGTGAAATCGGCCGTTGCGCCCGTGGAACCATCGTTCACCGTCACATTGTCGATCGCGAGCGAGGGCTCGCCCGAGCCAATGCTCGCGCCGTTGAGGACGTAATTCGAGGGGACGTCGGCCCCCACGTTGCCAGGCGAGCCATTGAAGCCGAATGAGACCGACCCGCCGGCCGGAATCGTGGCGTTCCAGCCCGCGTTCGTGATGGTATACGTATTGCCGCTCTGCGAGGTGATCGACGCGTCCCAGATCTGCGTGATCGACCGGTCCCAGTTGAACTGGAGCACCCAGTTGTTGATTGCGCTTGCGCCTGTGTCCGCGATCGTGATCTGGCCGCCGAAGCCGGTCCCCCAGTCGCTGGTGACTGCGAACGAGGCCGCCGCGGTGGGGCTTGCGGCTGCGATGGTGTCAACAATCGTGCCCGTGCCCGTGGCGTTCCCAAGCGATGCGCCCGACGCGTTCGAGAGCCCCACCTGGAAGGTCAGGTTGGGTTTTGCCGTGGTGTCCGGGCGGATCGGCACCGCAATGGTTTCCGAGGTCGCGCCGGCGGGGAAGGTGACCGTGCCCGACTCCGCCGTGTAGTCCGTGCCCGCCGTCGCCGTGCCGTCCGCCGTGGCATACGCGACCGACACCGCGCTCGTCGCCGCCTGCGACAAACTCACCGTGAAGTCCGCCGTGGCGCCAGACGTGCCATCCTTCACCGTCACGTTGTTGATGCTCACACTGGGCGCCTGGCCCGCCCCAAGCGGCACGCCGTTCAAGACGTAATCGGCGGGCACGTCGGCCCCCACATTGCCAGGCGAGCCGTTGAACCCAAACGAGACCGAACCCCCCGCCGGTATCGACGAAGCCCAGCTCGGATATGCAATCGTGTAGGTATCCCCCGTGTGGCTCTGAATCGATGCATCCCAGATGCTCGTGATCGATCGATCCCACGTAAACGACAGATTCCAGTCGTTCACCGCGGTTGCCTGCGTGTTTGTGATCGTGATCTGCCCGCCGAACCCCGAACCCCAGTCGCTCGTGACCTCAAACGCCGCCGACGAAAGCAGCCTGCGCTCTTCAAGACGTTCCAGGCGGCTCCCAACAAAGCGCCGGGCTCGAGCCAAGCTCCTGACACCCTTGCCACGCATCGTCCCCATGCTGTCACTCCCTGTTCGCGGAACCGTTGAGTACGAGAGACAAACCCCGAGGGCGGAGTATCCGCGGTGCCTCAAGACACGCGGCATGCACGCATGTGTGCTCCTGTGATTCTTGGCCAGTCCTTTCCTGGAGCAAAGAGGATGTTGAGAAAAGGCGCCTTCTGGCAGTCAGAGCGCAGGGGGGTTGGCACTCAGGCGGCGTGTGAGCGCGCTTTGGTTTCGGGGGTTGATCAAGAGAATTGGAGGCCGTACGCCGCCGGCTGGCCATTCGTGACGGCGGCACGTTGTATTTGCTACAACCGCGATGCTGCGAATCATCATTCCAGCGGCTGGCGCGGGATGCGATCGAGGGATTGCATTCAGGCCGGGATTCGCCTATGTTGTGAGTTCACGGAAATCGAGTGTTACGAACGTAGACCCGGCAGGCGGTATTGGGGCGCGCGATGGCGATCACGAAGGAGAAGAAGTCGGAAATCATTGGCAGCTTTGGCCGGAGAGAGCAGGATTCCGGTTCTCCCGAGGTTCAAGTGGCCCTGCTCACGGCTCGGATCAATGACCTGACCGAGCATTTCAAGGCTCACTCGAAGGACCACGCCAGCCGCCGCGGGCTGCTGATGATGGTGTCGAAGAGGTCGAGCCTGCTCAAGTATCTGCGGTTGCACGACCGGAAGAAGTACCTCGAGGTTATCAGTCGGCTCGGCATTCGCAAGTAAGGCCCTGCGACTGCGGGCGATCGTTCGTGATTGGCAGCCCCGATTGGGCGTTCTGGCTTGCCTCGCGGCGGGGTCCGAATCGATCGAAGCCCCAGGCCGGCTCCGGGTCGCGGCCCGGCGGAACCTGGTTCATCAGGCCGACTTTCACCCCTCGTGCGACGGCCAGGGCCGCCCGATCGCCCATGATTCGCAAGCGAACGAGGGCGTGACGTTCCAGCCGGGCCAGGATGGTCAGTCATCCCTGGCGCGCTCGCAATCCAGGCGAGCATCCCTCTCTATCGATAGCATGAACCCGCGGGGAACGCGGTCAACCAGGTGGAATCCATGTCGAGCATCACGAGCACGCGCAAGATCGTCGAGCGAACCATCGGCGGCAAGTTACTCAGCATCGAGACCGGGCATCTGGCCAAGCAGGCGAGCGGCTCGGTCGTCGTTCGCATCGGCGATACGATGAGCCTGGTGGCCGTGGTCTCCGCCGCCGGCCGCGAGGGGCTTGACTTCTTTCCGCTCACGGTCGACTACCGGGAAAAGGTGTACGCCGCGGGCAAGTTCCCCGGCGGTTTCATCAAGCGCGAAGGGCGCCCGACCACCAAGGAAATCCTCACCTCCCGGCTGATCGACCGGCCCATCCGGCCGCTCTTTCCGGAGTGGTTTCGCGATGAGGTCCAGATTCAGGCCGGGCCGATCTCGGCCGATCGTCTCAACGATCCCGACGTCCCCTCCATGATCGGCGCCTCGGCGGCGCTGATGCTGGCGCGCACTCCCTTTCTGGGCCCCGTGGGCGCCATCCGCCTGGCCCGCGTCGACGGCCAGCTCGTCGCCTTCCCAACCGCGCAGGAGCTCGAGGACAGCGATCTCGATCTCGTGGTCGCCAGCACGGAAAAAACCGTCGTCATGATCGAGGGCTTCGGCGAGGAATTGCCCGAGCTCGAAATGGGCGACGCCATCATGGAAGCCCACCGCCTGAATCAGGAGGTGATCGCGCTCCAGCGCGAGCTGCTCGAGGCCGTCGGCGTGGCGCCCTTTGAGCATCCCCATGTCGAGGCCGACCCCCTCCGCGGCCTGATCCTCGAACGCTACGGCGAGCGGCTCCGCCAGGTCAAGCAGATCGTGATGAAGGCCGAGCGCAACAGCGCCACCAGGGAGATCCTTGAGATCGCCCAGAAGGAGCTCGCCGAGACCGCGACTCCCGAAGCCCCCGTCGATCCCGTGCGGGTGAAGACGGCCTTCACCGCGGTTGAGGAACGGGTGGTGCGCGACCTGATTCTCGAGGGCAAGCGCCCGGACGGCCGCGGCCCCAAGGACCTCCGCCAGATCAAGTGCGAGGTCGGCTACCTGCCCCGGGCTCACGGCTCGGCCATCTTTCAGCGCGGCGAGACCCAGGCCCTGGTCACCACCGTGCTCGGCACCGGCGCGGACGAGCAGCGGGTCGACGGCATCATGGAAGAATACAGCAAGAAATTCATGCTTGATTACAACATGCCCCACTTCGCCGTCGGCGAGGTGCGCCCGATCCGCGGCCCCGGCCGCCGCGAAATCGGCCACGGGGCGCTCGCGGAATGGTCGGTCGCGCCGGTGCTCCCCGGCCCCGCGCGATTCCCCTACACGATTCGCGTCGTCTCCGACATCCTGGAATCGAACGGCTCGAACTCCATGGCCTCGGTCTGTGGCGCCACCCTGAGCCTCATGGACGCCGGCGTCCCCATCTCCGACCCCGTCGGCGGCATCTCGATCGGACTCGTGCAGGATGACGCCACCGGCCGCCATACCCTCCTCACCGACATCATCGGCGAGGAAGATCACTACGGCGACATGGACTTCAAGGTCGCCGGCACCCAGCGCGGGGTCACCGGCATCCAGCTCGATCTCAAGAACCTGGGCATCACCGAGCCCGTCATCCGCGGCACGCTCGAGCAGGCACTCGAGGCCAGGCTCGAAATCCTGCGGACCATGCTGCGGGCGATCAAGCGCCCGCGCGATGAAATCTCCTCCAACGCCCCGCGGCTCATCCAGATCCAGATCAATCCTGAAAAGATCGGCCTGATCATCGGGCCCGGCGGCAAGACGATCCGCCGCCTGCAGGAAGAAACCGGCGCCAAGATCGACATCGACGACACTGGCGTGGTCACCCTCTCGTCACCCGACGCCTCCGGCGCGGAGGCCGCACGCGACAAGATCGTCGCCATGACCGAGGGCGTCCAGATCGGCCGCATCTACGAGGGGCGGGTGACCTCGATCAAGGACTTCGGCGCGTTCGTCGAGATCTTGCCCGGCAAGGACGGGCTTGTGCATATCAGCGAGCTTTCCGACGGCTACGTCGCCAGCGTGAGCGAGGTCTGCCGGGTGGGCGACACCATGCTCGTGAAGGCGATCGCGGTTGACGATCAGGACCGCGTGAAGCTCTCGCGCAAGGCCGCGCTTGCCGAACGTGGCGAGCCGGACGAGTTCGCCGGCCGCACCCGGCCGCCGGGCGCGCCCGCGAGTGAACCACGCGGCCAGGGCGGACCCAGGCGCGGCGATCGAGATCGCGACCGAGGGGGTTATGGCGGCGGCGACCGCGGACCCCGCGGCCCCCGCTCCTGAACCGCGGCACGCGACCGCCAGCGTCCGCGACACACGCGCAAAACCCGACGCGGGATGTGAGAGGTCCAATGCCAGGTCCCACGCTCGAGCCAGGGCTCTCGCCGCGCGAAGCCGGCCTGCAAGCCAGCACCGCAGGCGCGGGCCCACGCCCCGCTGAGACCGATCCCCACGCCGGGGAACGCAACTTCCGCGCTCGCTACGCCGAAATCGCCCAGCTCGCAGGCGGTCTCGCCCACGAAATCCGCAACCCGCTCTCCACTCTCTCCCTCAACCTCGACCTCATGGCCGAGGATCTCGCCGATGCCGAGTCACCCCGCGAACGCCGAGTCCTCGAACGCGTCGGCCGGCTCCGCAAGGAGGTCGACCGGCTGCAGGGCGTCGTCGAAAACTTTCTCCGCTTCGCCCGCGTTCAGGAGCTCAAGCTCACCCCCGCCGACCTCAACGCCGTCGTCGACGAACTCCGCGACTTTCAGGAACCCCAGGCCGCCGCGCGGGGCATCGTGATCCGAACCTCGTTCGATCCCAACCTGCCCCGCATCGAGCTCGACGTCGATCTCTTCAAGCAAGCGCTCCTGAACCTGATCCTGAACGCCCAGCAAGCCATGCCCAGGGGCGGCGAGCTGATGCTCACCACGCGGCACGAGCCCGGCTCCGCGGTGCTCGACGTCACCGATACCGGGGTCGGCATGAGCGACGACGTCCGGGCGCGGATCTTCGACGCGTTCTATTCCACACGCCCGGGCGGCAGCGGCCTTGGCCTGCCGACCGTGCGCAAAATCGTCGACGCGCACGGCGGCACGATCGAAGTCCAGAGCGAGCCAGGCAAGGGGTCGCAGTTCCGCATCCGGCTCCCGCGCACGCAGTCCCTGGCTTCCGCCTAATCTCACGGCAAGGACAGGGTGATGGATCAGCAAATCCGGGTTCTGGTGGTCGATGACGATGAACCGCACGCCGCGGCCGTGGCCGAAAGCCTCAAGCGCGTGGGCTACGACTGCGTCGTGGCGACCAGCGGCGCGGAGGGGCTCAGGCTCATCGAAGAGCAAACCTTCGACATCATCATCACCGACCTCATCATGGACGCCGTCGGCGGCCTCGACGTGCTCGCCAAGGCCACTCGCGAGCTCCCCGACGCCGAGGTCGTGATCCTCACCGGCCACAGCACCATCAAGACCGCCGTCATGGCCATGCAGGCCGGGGCCTCGACCTATCTCACCAAGCCGCTCGATATCAACGAGCTCCGCGCAGTGGCCGACAAGGCCTCCCAAACCAGGCGCCTGCACCAGTCCAATATCGAGCTCCAGAAGCAACTCAACGAACGCTTCGGCTTCGAGGGCGTCATCGGCAATTCCGCGGCCATGCACGCCGTCGTCGCCAGGCTCCGCCAGGCCGCACCCACCTCCGCCTCCGTGCTCATCACCGGCGAAAGCGGCACAGGCAAGGAGCTCGCCGCCAAGGCCCTCCACGTCAACAGCCCCCGCGCCAACAAGCCCTTCGTCCCCCTCAACTGCGCGGAACTCTCCGAAAACGTGCTCGAAAGCGAACTCTTCGGCCACGTCAAGGGAGCCTTCACAGGCGCGGATCGCGACCGCGTCGGCCGCCTCCAGTACGCCAACGGCGGCACGCTCTTCCTCGACGAAATCGGCGACATGCCCCAGTCGATCCAGGTCAAGCTCCTCCGCGTCCTCGAATCAGGCGAGATCACCCGCGTCGGCACCAACGAATCCATCAAGGTCAACGTACGCTTGATCTCCGCCACCAACCGCGACCTCGCGGGCGCCATCGCCGACGGCAAATTCCGCCAGGATCTCTTCCACCGCCTCAAGGTGGTCAGCATCAAGCTTCCCCCCCTGCGCGAACGCAAGGAAGACATCCCGCTCCTGATCGAGCACTTCCTCAAGGACTTCGCCAGCTCGCACGCCAAGACCATTCAGTCGATCACGCCCGCCGCGCGCAAGGCGTTCGTCAGCTACGCCTGGCCGGGAAACGTCCGCGAGCTCAGAAACACCATCGAGAGCATGGTCGTCATGGACTCCGACGGCGTGCTCGACGTCGACGACCTCACCGAGGATCTCGAAGCCTCCGTCTCGCACACCCGCGTGGCGGGCCCAGCCGGCGAGGATGCGCTCGTCGGCCGGTCGCTCGAGGAAATCGAAAAACACTACATCGCCGAGACCCTCAAGCTCACAAACGGCAACCGCGAGGAATCGTCCAGAATCCTGGGCATCGGCGAGCGCACCCTCTACCGCAAGCTCAAGGAATACCACATCGGCTGACAGGACGCTCAGGCGCCTGGCGTGTACTCCGCCCCCTTGAGCGAATCCAGCAGCTTCTTCGTGGCCCGGATCCCCTCGGGCTCGCTCAGGCGGTTCCCCTCGTATTCAATCCCCACAAACCCCTTGTAGCCCGCGTCGGTCACGATCTTGAGAATCCTCGCGAAGTCGAGCTGCGTCTCCTTGCCGTCCGGCCCGAAGTCGTAGCTCTTCGCCGAGACCCCCTTGGCATAAGGCATCATCCGCGCGATCGCGTCGTAAACGTCGATCGTGTGCTTGCCC
>DAIDHX010000100.1 GCA_027451885.1 Planctomycetales bacterium | reverse complement strand
CTGACCTCGCTCGCCCTGGCTCTTGGGCTCCTCTTCTGGTCCGCGCCCCAGCCTGCCCAGGCCATGCCCGCGGCACCTCTCGAAAACGTCGTCGCCGCCGCCGAGGACGCCGCCGAGGAAGTCGCCGAGCTCGATTCCGCTGCCGATCGCGAGCAATCTCCCGAGCTCAAAAAGCTCGTCGAAAAGCTCAATCGCTCGGTCGATGAGCTCAAACTCCCAGGCGTCGACGTGAAGGAAGCTCTTGCCAAGCTCTCCGACATGCAGGCCGCCATCGCTGCCGAGCAGGCCCAGTACAACGTCGGCCTTGTCGACGCCCAGCTCCAGAACCTGGGCGAGGCCATGGCTTCCTCGCGCGCCCTCGAAGGAGCAGGCCAGGCGCTGCAGAAGGGCAAGTTCGACCAGGCGGCCGAGCAGCTCGACAAGCTTGATCCCAGGTTCGACCCCGCCGAGGTCAAGACCCTCAAGGAAAAGCTCGCCCAGGTCGCCAAGGACATGGAAAACGCCGAGCTCACCGACATGTCCACAGCCACCAATGAGCTCGCCGAGGCGCTCGACGACGAGGGCGCGGCCGCCAAGGCCGCCCGCAAGCTAGGCGCCCTGGCACGTTCCCACGGCCGCCGCTCACGCATCAAAAACCTGCTCACAAGCACCGGCCGCGGTCTCGGCCAGTGCAAGTCGGAATGCCAGAAAAACAACACCAGCAGAATCCGCATGAAGAAAAAGTCCGAGAGGCCTTCCTCAAACTGGGGCATGGGAATCAGCGGCAATACCGACGGCGAACGCACAAAGCTCGACTCCGCCCGCAAACGCGAGCAAATCACCGGCGAAATGGGCGAAGGCGCTTCGGAGACCGAAACCACACACCTGCCCGAAGGCCGCCAGACCGCCGCCCGGTCCTACCGCGAGAAATACCAGAAGTATCGCCGAATCTCCGAAAGCGCGCTCGATTCCGAGCCTCTGCCGCTCGGCCAGCGCGAGACCATCAAACGCTACTTCGAGCTTATCCGGCCCCAGGATTGAATCCGCCTGGCGCCACGGGCGAGTACCAGGGGTTCTTCAATCAGCCACGGAAGAGCCTTGAACAAGCCTCAATAACGGCGGCAATTCACGCTCTTTCGGCGGGGCTGGTTCGTCACAAACCTTGCCTTTGCAGCAACTCCCGCGTGCGATTCACAAGCGCTCCAGCCGCCGCCACGGCCTCGGCGGCGGATAGCTTGATCCGCTGCGCGAGCTCGAAGCTACGCACAAGTGCGGCGTCCAGCTCTCCAGGCCGG
This sequence comes from Planctomycetales bacterium, assembly GCA_027451885.1. GTDB lineage: Bacteria > Planctomycetota > Planctomycetia > Isosphaerales > Isosphaeraceae > JAKBAP01. The sequence continues at coordinate 6,682 of DAIDHX010000100.1, read as the reverse complement.
ACGTACAACCCCTCTACCGCGAGCATCAAACAGCGCAGGCCGTTCTCGCGGTATCCTTTCGCATAAACAAGTGCACGTATGCAGCAGAACATTGCTTCGTAGGCCAGGTACACTACATCGGCTGGGTCACCCTGGCCAGCCGCCTGCAGATCCGCCGCGGCAGCCAGCCGATCGCCAGCTCTCTCCAGCAACGCCGATGCGCGGCCAGGCGCAGCGGGATCTTCGAACAGGTACGGGCTGGCCAGGCATTTCTCGAGTGTATTGACGATCGCCATGTGGGCGTCCTGCTGGGTTGAGTCAGTTCTGGCCCGGGGTCCTGGTGGAGTCGCCCAAGGCACCTTTGGACGCGGGGGCATTGTTCGCCTTCGAGGCAGGGGCGTTCTCGGTCTTCGAGGCGGGTGCATTCTTGGCCTTCGCGCTCGGGCCAGCCGACTTGGCCGCGGGCCTCACTCCGCCCGGAGGGCCTGCGCCCCCGTTCGCCATCGACCTCATCCGCTCCATTTCTTCCTTCGAGTATTCGAACCGGGGCACAGGCTTGCGCACGACCTTACCGGGCCTCGGCCTGGGTGCGTCGAGGGGAGGTACCGTCGCAGGTACAGTCAGCATCGGCGCGGCGGCGGCCTGCATCACGCTCATCAGTGAATCCGAGAACGGACCGAACACGATCACAACCGCCGTCGCCGCCAAAATCGAAAGCCCCACCGGGGTATCCGCGGGGGCGAGCCGCCGGCCGGTCGCGTCTCGCAGGAACATCGCCCTCAAGACTCGCACATAATAAAACGCGGAAACCACCGAGTTGAAGAGCCCAAGCGCAACCAGCCAGATCAACGTCACCGCATGCGGCGAGCCAGATGGCTGGTTAAGTGCTTCCATGAACACATATAGCTTGCCGAAGAAACCGGCCAGTGGCGGAATCCCAATCAGCGACAGCATCAAGAACAGGATGCACACCGCCAGCAGCGGCTGCTCACGCGCCAGGCCGCTCAGGTCGTCGATGTTGTCATTTTCGCGGTCGCGCATCAGCCACGCCGCGGCCGCGAACGCACCCACATTCGCGAACGAATAAACCACAAGATAAAAGAGCACGGCCCCCGCAGCGCGGGCTCCGTCGGTCGAGAGCCCAAGCGCCGCCACCCCGACCAGAATGTAGCCGGAATGCGCGATCGAGGAATAGGCCAGCATTCGCTTCAGGTTGCGCTGGGCGAGCGCAGCAAAATTGCCGTAGGTCATCGTCACCGCCGCAATCAGCGCCAGCACGCCGATCCACCCCGGACCCAGGATGTTCCCTCCGGGGCTCGCCCATGGCAACAGAGCGTTCGCAAAGACCTTCATAAAGGCCACAAAGCTGGCGATCTTCGACCCCGTGGCCACCCACGCGGCAACCGGGGCAGGGGCGCCCTCATAGACATCAGGCGCCCACTGGTGAAATGGCACCGCCGCGATCTTGAAGCCGAACCCTGCAAGGATAAGCAAAATGGCCATCATCCCCGCCGGGTTGCCAGCCAGCCCGCTTTCCCCCGCGCCCGCCAGAAGCCCATGGATCGCATTGAACTGAGTCGTGCCCGTGATCCCGTAAAGGTAGCTCAGTCCAAACAGAAAAAGCGCGGATGACACCGAGCCGTAGACAAAATACTTGAGCCCCCCCTCGGCCGACCGCCGCCGTGCCTTCTCCAGCGACGTCGCCAGATAGAGGCAGATCGTCATGGTCTCGAGCGCGACGAAAAGCGTGATGAACTCCTCGGCCGCGGACAGGAACATCATGCCCACCGTCGCCCAGAACAGCAGGGCGAGGTATTCACCCCACTCCTCGGTAAACTTCCACGCCAGCGAGAGCCACGTCACAAGACCCAGCAAGAGCACGAAGACCAGGTTGAAGGTGCCGGTCTCCAGGTCGCCGGCGATCGTGCCCAGGAAGATCGTCGGATCGTTCTCGAACAGATAATCCAGCGTCCGGCGCCTGAACCAGGCGGACGCGTCCTCGGGAAACGCACGCGCAAAAAGCGGCACGAGCATCACTGCAAGAGCAGCCGCGAGCGCAAGGCCCACCCCCACAAGCGCAAGCTTACCCACGACCTGCCTCCGCGCGGTCTCGGCAAGCCGCCGGGCAAGCGCAAGATCGGCGAGCAACACCACAAGCCCCCAGACCGCAAGCACGACCTGGGGCGTGATGAAGAAAACGTCTCGCGGATCAAACGAGATCGGAGGAGTACTCGGCATGGCCTCGGCCCGCGGAAGAAGCGACGGACTTCGCTCAGGAATGCTCAGCCCGACAGGGTGTCGTATTGATCAACGTCCGCGGCCTTGAAGCGGCGGTAACAAAGCAGGATCAGCCCGATGCCCACCGCAACTTCCGCCGCGGCGACCGTCAGCACCATCACGGCCAGCACAAGCCCCGGGATCGGCCCCGCCTCCGGGCGCAGAGGACCGTAACGCCAGAAGGCGACAAGGTTCACATTCGCAGCATTGAGCATGATCTCAATCGCCATCAGAACCGCAATCGCGTTCTTGCGCGTGAGCACGCCGATCAGACCAATCGCGAACGCCGCGGCCGCAAATAGCAGAAACCAGTCGAGCGGGATGTCGGATTCCATGGCATCGGTCCGGCAAATCGGGCTGTTGAATCACATCGAATCAGAGGAGGGGACAGTTGTCTCTCACGCCACGGAGGCGGACTCAGCCGCGGGCGATGACGCAGGCGCACCCTTCGAAGAGGGCTCGAACGCCTCCTCGCGATGCGCCACGGCAATCGCCCCCACAAGCGCAGCGGTGAGCAACAAACCCGCGAGCTCAAACGCGATCACGTACCGCGACATCAGCTCCACGCCAAGCGCCTTGCCCATGTTGTTGATCGCATCCCGCCGCGGTGTGCTCGGCCCTTCGGTTCCAGGCTCGATCGCGGGCCGCTCGCCGGTCGTCGCCCACGAACGCTGCGTTCTCAGCCCCCTCTCGCGACTGATGCCGTACGATAGGAGCAGAAAAAGCACACCCCCGGCGACCAGCCCGGGCGCTAGCCTGGCCGACGGATTTGACGTCGGGTCCGTCCCCTGGACACCACGCGTAAGCATGATGCCGAACATCAGCAGAATCGACACAGCGCCAATGTAAACAAGCACCTGAAGCGCGGCCAGGAACTCCGCCTCGAGCAACACAAAAAGACAGGCCACACAGAAGAAAAACGCCACGAGCCAGAGCCCCGCGCGCACCAGGTTGCGCGAAAGCACCGTCGCAAGCGCACAGGCAAGCCCAAGCGTAGAGATCACCAGGAAAAGGTTCCGCAGCACGACGTCCCCCCGCACTCCGACACGCGCACTCGCTCCTGGACGCGTTCGATTCTTACAATCCCCTGCGCGACACTCCGCGGCCGCCAACGCCCGGCCCAATTCTTCCCACCGAGGGCCATTGCTCGCTCACCGGCGCCCGGGCTCCGTGCGCCCGATTGATCGCAAACACCCCCCAGCACGCCGCCGCGACAATCGGCCCCGTCACCGCCGTTCCCATCATCCACCGGCCGGCGTCAAACGCACCAGGACGGATCACCAGCTCGTACCACACCGCCGCGACCAGCACATTCACAAGCGCGAGCGGAACCAGATATTTCCAGGAGAAGTTCATCAGCCGGTCGACCCGCATCCGGGGCAAAGTCGCACGCACCCAGAGTACCACGAACACGATCGCCAGCACCTTCACCAGAAATACCGCGAGCAGCATCGCGTCCACAATCACGTAGGACCACGCCGATTCGCCCAGCAGATTCACCGGAAACGCGAGGAACGGAATCGGCATGCCGCCCCCCAGGAATATCGCAGTTGCCAGGCAGCTCACGGCAAAAACGCTCAGATACTCCGCCAGAAAAAACAAGCCAAAACGCATCCCCGAATACTCAGTGTGATAGCCGGCGATGAGCTCGGATTCCGCCTCGGGAAGATCAAAAGGCGCCCGATTGACCTCGGCAATACTCGCGATGAACAGGATCACAAACCCAAGCAACCCAGGCGGCGACGCAACGAACCAGCCCTGATTTACCTGCCTGTCAAAAATCGAAACCAGGCTGAAGCTCCCCGCCCACAATACCACCGGGATCGTCGCGAGCACCTGCGGCACCTCATACGACACAAGCTGGGCCACCGCCCGCATCGCACCAATCAACGAATACTTGTTGCGGCTCGACCAACCCGCCAGAAAAATCCCCAGCGGACTCAAACTCGAAGCGGCGATCAGATAAACCAGACCCGAGGGCAAATTCACAGGCGCTAGCCCGACCGCGAACGGAATCACAGCCATCACCAGAAACGCCGACGTGATCACAAGCACAGGCGCAGCCAGGTGGACAGCTCCGTCCGCCCCGCCAGGAACCAGGTCTTCCTTCGTGATCAGCTTGATCGCATCCGCGATCGGTTGCAGCAACCCAAACGGACCCACCCGGTTCGGCCCGATGCGGTCCTGAAACCGCGCGGCAACCTTACGCTCCAGCCACACCATGTAGGCCACTATGCCGGGAAATATCCCGAAGAAACCCACCAGCAGCCACAGCGCCCACCGTGCCTTCGTCCAGAAATCAAGCTCGACCGCCTGGCTCTGCGCCCACAAAAACGCACAGGCAGCCCCTTCGAACACGTTCACTGTGTCGGGTCCTTGGGATCGAGCAGTCGAGCAACCAGACCCGAGCGCCCCACGCTGCGGTCCTCGATCACACCCATCGCAGCACGCCCTTCGCCCAGGCGTAGATGAGCCCAACCAGAAGAATCGCCAGGAAAATCGTCATCTCGACCAGCGCGAAAATCCCCAGATCCGCGTAGCTCGCCGCCCAGGGAAACAGAAATACGACCTCAATGTCGAATACAACAAACAGAAGCGCGTAAATATAATACTGGATGCGGAACCGCACCCAGGTCTCGCCGTGGGTGAGCACCCCGCACTCGTACGCGACTTCCTTGACTCGAGACCGCTTCCGTGGCGCAACCACATGCGCAAGCGCGATCGGCGCCAGGCCGAACGTCATCGCCACCAAAAGCAATAATCCAATGAAAATGTAGTTACTGATGATCACAGCAATCTCGGATCCAGGCGCCCGCGTCAAGCGCGTTCAGGAAAGCGGCTCAACCGTCGTCTCTGGATCGAGCGCGACCTCGATAAGCTCACCCGAATCACGCCTCAGCATGAGCGTCTCTTGCTGGCAATACGACGCCTTGCCCCCCATCTCAACTCCACCCACAGGACGCCTGCCCGCAGCCTGAACTTCACCCTCGACCACGGTCCTCCAACGCCGTTCGCCCACGCGGACCTGCTGCACCACGCGAACCTTACGACCCAGGTAAGGCGACTCAATCTTCTTGACTTCAATCATGTTGCGCTCGGGAGCCTCAATGTTCCAGCGATGCCGCCACGCCAATGCGTGCTTGCCTCGCCGACCAAAAACGCATCACGTCTCCGGCTGGCCATCGTAGAGACTGCTCCACAAGTCGGCAAGAGACGAGTCCGCCACTCTCAAGGTGATTCCAGCCGCCCCAGTCGATCGACACAAGTCTCAACGCCCCGGGAACATGGAATCGGAAATCGCGATCTCAGCACGCCCATCACACGTGGTTACCCGCGAAAACGGCACTCCACCTCCAGAAAATGCCACGCCTCCTACGTTCTCAGCTCACGGGGTCGCCCTCCTGCTTCGCCTCATTGCCCTCACCCAATCACCCGGACGCATCTCCACCAGAAGTAACCGTCAAACAGCAGAAGAAAGCCCCCCTGCACAACCACTCCCAGCCCGTAACCTCGCAACAACGGCTTCGAACGGCCGAGCAGGTACACACCCATCGCAATGTAAAGCAAATCGAGCGCCGCGTTGAATCGCAAGATCGGAAGCAGTTGGCTCGGCGTTTGCCGCCAACCAACAAGGCTGTACCAGGCGATCAGCCCATCAATCAGACCCCACAGACCACTCATGAACCAGAAGGACCGCTGGAACGCGTTCGGAGATGCATAAAGGCCAACCACCGAACTGCCCAGGGAGACAAGCGACCAGAGCAAAAGCGTAGTCGCAAGCGTCTGCTGAAGGTCATCCATGATGGTCCGCCACACCAAATTCACCGAGAGTCACGCACCCAACGCCATTCGCCAATTCCGTCCCTTCGCCGTGATCGAAACCCATGATACAGCGCCTTGGCCCCCGGCATCGGTCACACATAAGTAGACGGCTCCTCAGTTCGTTCAGGATACGCCCCGGCTTTCCCGAGAAACCCCGCGGAACTCGTTTCACCCCTGGCCCCGTCTGAAACGAAACATCAAAGGCAGCTTCTCACGCAGGCAACGTCTCGAACGGGCAACGTCTCCCACGGGCAACGTCTCCCACGAGTCCTTCCTCTCGGCCTTCCGAAATGGCCTGGGTTCGGTCCGCGCGGATGCAATGGGTCGGTCCGCGCGGGTGCAATGGGTCGGTCCGCGCGGGTGCAATGGGTCGGTCCGCGCGGGTGCAATGGGTCGGTCCGCGCGGGCGCAAGGGTTCGGTCCGCGCGGGTGCAATGGGTCGGTCCGCGCGGTTCGGTCCGCGCGGGTGCAATGGGTCGGTCCGCGTGGGCGCAATGGGTCGGTTCGCGCGGGCGCAATGATGCTATGGGAGGGAGGTGAAGGTCGACGCGAGAGTTTGCAACAACTCCCGGCCTGAGCCAAAAGCCAAGCGTGTCGAAGAACC
>DAIDHX010000099.1 GCA_027451885.1 Planctomycetales bacterium | reverse complement strand
CCCGTCCCCGCTCTTGCGTCATCGTGCGTGCCCTTTCCCTTGAGCTTCCAGCCTCGACGCCTCGCCCCGCGCGTGGTCTTCTTTCAGATATCGGTCTCGCACTCCCGCAGGGATCAGGCGGAGTTGCGCGATTCTATCCACGGTAGCGCTTATGCCAGGCTGGGACGCTTGCTCAGGCCGCGGGCGAGCGCTATGATCACGTCTCGGAGCGGGACCGCCCAGACACCCCCGCGGCTCTTACGGGTCGCTCTGAATTCAGAGCACAACCCACCATGATCAAACGGGATACGCTCGTAGTCGAGTCGGAGAGAGCATCATGGATCCGCACGCCTCGCACGGCGCTTCTCATCATCCGCCCCACAAGCATCCCCCCATCGATCCGGGATACCGGCTCGTCGTGCGGACCGTGCTCTGGATCATCGCCGGCACGGTCTTCGTGGCCTTCGCCGTATGGTGGCTCGTGACGTAATCCCCACGCTGAGACGATCCGTCCCCCTGTTGCGAGATCGAGGGGTTTGCGGACGCGCAGCCGGTTTGCCACGATGGGAGATGTCCGAATCGCGTCGTGCGCTTGAGAGCGGATTCGCGACAACCATTCAGCCTGGAGAGTCCTGATGCCTCGCCGTTTCTGGATTGCGCTTGCCCTTCTTCTCGCCACGGCGTCCGCGCGCGTGTCCGCGCAGAACCCGTCCACACGCCCCGCCGATCCCGGCCAAAAAATGGAACGGACCTGCTTTCAAACCCACGCGCGCTGGGACGGCAAGATCCAGCTTCGCTCCGATGTCGCAGTCTGCTACGGCATCGATTCGAGCCTGCCCGAGCGGATCGCCCAGTGGAAAAACCAGGGCTACATCACCCACCTGATGACCGGCGTCTCGTGGGGCGAGTACCAGGATTATCTCTACGCCCGATTCGACGGCGTGCGCCACGTCGATGAAGCCCAGACCGACCGCAGCGGCAATGTGATCTCCCACGGCGGCGATGTCTATTACATGTCGCCCGGTGAAAGTTTCGGCAAGTTCTTATGCCTGGGCGTCAAGCGTGCGATGGACGCGGGCGCCGACGCCATCCATCTCGAGGAGCCGGAATTCTGGGTCCGCGGCGGTTATTCCGCAGGCTTCAAGCGCGAGTGGAAGGCCTATTACGGCGAGGACTGGGTTGCGCCTCATACCTCGCCCGACGCGCAGTACCGGGCTTCGAAGCTCAAGTATTACCTGTTCGGCCGGGCGCTCAAGCAGGTCTTCGACTTCGTCAAGGCCGAGAACGCTCGCACCGGCAAGCACGTCAAATGCTATGTGCCCACCCACAGCCTGATCAACTATGCCCACTGGCAGATCGTGAGCCCCGAGTCGAGCCTGATCAAGGTGGGTGCAGACGGCTTCATCGCCCAGGTCTGGACCGGGACCGCCCGCACCCCCAACGTCTACCGCGGCAAGCGCAAGGAACGCACCTTCGAGGCCGCGTTCTTCGAATACGGCGCCATGATGAACGTCGTCAAGGCGAACGGCGGCACCGTGTGGTTCCTGAACGACCCCATTGAGGACAACCCCAATCACTCCTGGGACGACTACAAGACGAACTGGGAAAGCACGCTCACGGCGTCGCTCCTGTGGCCGCAGGTCTGGCGCTACGAGGTCATGCCCTGGCCGGAACGGATCTTCAACGGCCGCTACCCTCGCAGGGAGCGCAGGCGCGGCGGCGGAAACCAGGGCGAGGGGATCCCGCTGCCGAAGGCGTACGGCACCGAGCTTATCACGGTGATTAATGCACTCAACGACATGGACCAGAAGGAGATCGCCTGGAACGCAGGCACGCGCGGGATCGGCGTGATCGTGTCCGACACGATGATGTTTCATCGCGGCGATCCAACCCCCTCCGACTCCAATTTTGGCTCGTTCTACGGGCTCGCGCTCCCCCTGCTCAAGCGCGGGATTCCCGCCGAGCCGGTCCAGCTCGAGAACGCGACAATCAAGGGCGCACTCGACGGCCAGAGGGTCTTATTGCTCACCTACGAGGGCATGAAGCCCATGTCGCCGGATGTGCACGGCGCCCTGGTCGATTGGGTCAAGGCGGGCGGCGCACTCGTGTTTCTGGGCGACGATTCAGACCCATTCAATAGTGTTCATGAGTGGTGGAACGACCCCAGGGCGGCAAGGAAATATAAATCGCCGCGTGAGCATTTGTTCGAGCAATTGGGTCTACCCGCGAGTCCCGGTGCTGGGTTGCACCGGGTGGGCAAGGGGGTGGTCATTCACGATCCCTCGAGCCCCGCTGCGCTTACATACAGGCCCAATGGGTCAGACGTTGTCGCCAGGCTGGTGAAGCAGGCCTGCGCGGCGGTGAGCTTGCCGTACTCGGAGACCAATCATCTGGCGCTCAGGCGCGGACCGTATGTGATCGCCGCCGGGCTTGACGAATCGATCGGCGGCGCGAATGCGACGCTCAGGGGCCGATTTCTCGATCTCTTCGACGCGGCGCTGCCGACGCTTGAGAGCGTGTCTCTGGCGCCGGGCAGCAGGCGTTTCCTGCTCGATCTCGACAGGCTCGAGGGAACCAGGCAAGTCGTGCTGGCCTCGGCCTGCAAGATCCTGGGGCTGGAGGGAACGCGATCGTCTGATGTCTCATTCCACGCCGAAGCGCCTGACGGAATTGAGGCCATTGTTTGCCTGCGGCTCAATGCCAGACCCGCTCGGGTGACGCTCGACGGCGTGGCGCTGGCCGAAAGCGGCATTGCCTGGGATGAGGCCAATCACCTGCTGCGTTTGCGCTTTCCCAACCTGTCGAAGGGCCAGCGTGTGCAGATCCGGCAAAAATGATCGTCAAAAGGCCGAGCGCCGTGCCGGGCAAGCGATTGACTTCGCGCGCCGACCTGGCCACCATGAACTGAGACAGAGCGTCGATTACGCTCGGTTTGGTCCGCGGGACGCATCCGCATGCTTTTGGCCTCGATCAGGGCATCGAACAGGATCTCACGCCCGGGCGCTTTGCTCGTGGCTGTGTGGATGCTGTTTGGCGTCACAAACCAGGCGCGTGCGGATGGTTTATCACTCTCGATTGCACCCGCGTTCGCCGCGGATGACCATGCCGCGTATTGCAAGTGCGAGACCTGCAAGGGCAAATCGTGCTGCTGCGGGCCCCGGCACGCTCGCCGGGTCCAGCACACGGGCGCGGCGAACACCGGCGTCTCCGGCGGGCCGTGCTTGAGCCGCATCCCCTGCGGTGACTCGGGGTTGCCGGGTGCGTCCGTCTTGACCGTCCAGGCCATCGATGCCGTTCTCATTCACGGCTTCGGGAACCGCACGAAAAACGCGCTCCGCCCTCTCGCTCCAGATCCCTCCCGCCTTGCCTCGTCGAGGCGCAGCTCCCGCCTCGACCGTCCGCCGGAAGGCCGCGCGCACGCCTGATCACAGGCCCTCGCGCTATCACTCTCCGAGAACACGCGCCCGCAAACGAGCGCGGGATCTCGCTTGACCTTCCAGAGCTTCATCGCTGCCCGTGTTGCTTCGCCCTTGGAACCTGGCGAGCGTGGGCTGGTGAGGATTTCTTATTCCTGGAGCATTCCTGTGACGCATACTCGCCGTGGATTTACCCTGATCGAGCTCCTGGTGGTCATTGCCATCATCGCGGTGCTGATCGCCCTGCTCTTGCCCGCGGTTCAGTCGGCCCGCGAAGCCGCGCGCAGAGCCCAGTGCCTCAATAATCTCAAACAGCTTGGGCTCGCCTTGCACAACTATCATGAAAGTATGAACGCGTTTCCTCCTGGCTACATCTCGCGCCCGGACCCTGTCACCCATGTGAACGACGGCCCGGGCTGGGGCTGGATCGCGCTTACGCTTAACCAGATGGAAGGATCGCCCGTCTACAACAGCGTTAACTTTGTGCTCAATATCGAGTTTCCCGCCAATCAGACTGCGCGGCATACGGTGATCGCGGGATTGCTTTGCCCTTCGGACGCGTGGCGGCAAGACCTGTTCACGGTCGTGGATAACACGACCACGAGCACAACCCCCGGCGCGGCGATTTGCAACGTTGCCTCGTCGAATTATGTGGGTTCGGTGGGCAGCGGCGATCCATCGAGTCTGTATCCCTGGACCAATGACAGCCCCCCCGGGCGTGACAATGGCAACGGGATCTTCTTTCGCAACCGTTCGATCACGATCGCCCAGATCATCGACGGTACGAGCCAGACGTTCGCGGCGGGGGAGCGGAGCCAGAATCTTTCGCGTGCGAGCTGGACGGGTGCTGTCACGAACGCGGCGGTTCCGCTTGTGAACCTGCAGGCCGAGGCGGGGCTTGATCCAGAGGGGAGCGGCGCGCTTGTGATTTCGCACACGGGGGAGGGGCACGGGCCGAATTCGCCTTCGGGGCTTGCGCACGGCGATCAATACTGGTCGATGCATCCCGGCGGCGCGAATTTTCTGTTCGCCGACGGCAGCGTGCGCTTTATCAAGGAGTTCGTTGGCTTCGGGATATTCCAGGCTCTTGCCACGCGGGCGGGAGGCGAGGTGCTGTCGGCCGACCAGTTCTAAGCGATTCTTCACGCTGGCGAGGGAGTGGCTTTTTGCGGACGCCCCTCGCCCAGCCGGCGATAGAGCACGGGCAGCACGAGCAGGTTGAGCGCTGTCGAGGTGACGAGCCCGCCCAGAATCACAAGCGCCATCGGTCCTTCGATCTCGCTGCCGGGCTTGCCCCAGGCAAGTGCGATGGGTAAGAGCCCGAGCGCGGTGACGATCGCGGTCATGAGCACGGGGGCGAGCCGCTCTCGCGCGCCCTGAATGACGAGCTCGAGTCCCCAGGGCAAGCCGTCGCGCTCGCGCAGGTGTTGCCAGTGCGAGACCATCATGATGCTGTTGCGCGTGGTGATGCCGAAGAGCGTGACGAACCCCACGAGCGAGCCGACGTCGAGCACGCCGCCCATCATGTACACCACGGCCACTCCCCCCACAAGCGCGAACGGCAGATTGACCAGGATGAGCGCAGTCCTGCGCGGCGAGCCGAACGCCATCCCGAGCAGGACCAGAATCCCCACGGCCGCACCCGAGCCATACCACAACAGCTCACGCTCCGTCGCCTGCTTCACTTCATGAGCGCCGGTGAATGTGCAGATGATCCCGGGCGGCAGCGCAAGCGCGCGGACCTTGCGCTCTCCTTCCGTGACGAACGACTCGACGTCGCGCCCCAGCACATTGCACGTAACCAGGCGCTGCCGCACGCCCCCTTCGTGGCGGATCATGAAGCGGCCGTCCGACAGAAAAACGTCAGCCACGCTCTTGAGTGGAATCCGATCGAACGCGGGCGAAGCGCTCGACTGCGGGCCCGAACCCGCTGCCTGGCCCCAGGGCTCGCCACCCATCGCCGGCCGGACGGCGGAGATCGGCAGGTCCGCAACGGCCGCCGGATCTTGCCGTAGCCGCGGGTCGAGCACGACCACCAGGTTCACCACACGGTTGCGGTCGTAGGCCTGCGCGACCTCGATACCCTGGTACGCCGCGTGCACCGCGTCCAGAATCTCACTCGAGCGCAGGTTGTGCCGCGCTGCGTCTTCCGGGCGCACCCGAATGACAAGCTCAGGCTGGCCGAGCTGAGCCTCAGGCCGCACGTTGTCGCTGCCAGGCACCCCGCCGAGCACAGCAGCCACCTGCTCGGCCGCACGATCCAACGCCGCCAGGTCGTCCCCTTCAACCTTCACCGCCACAGGCGCGATTGTGCCCGAGATCGTCTCCATGATCCGCTCCGATAGGAACGAAAAGATCTCGAACGAGAAGCCCGGGAAGCGGTCGCGAAGCGTTGCCTTGATCGACTCTTCCGCCGCCTCGAACTCCTCGGCGTCCAGATCCTTGATGCTGACCTCGATCTCACTGTATTCGACGCCCCAGGGATCTTCCGCCAGCTCAGCGCGGCCGGCCTGTTGCGAGACGTGGAGCACGGCGGGGTTCTTTCTGAGCTCGCTCGCCACCACCTTGCCGACCGCCAGCGAACGCTCGAGCGAGGTGCCAGGCGCTCCCTGCATGTGCAGCACGAAATGGCTTTCGCGCATTTCAGGCAGGGACTCGCCGCCGAATTGCCAGATGGCCCAACCGGCCGCGGCCAGCAGGATCACGCAAGCGACCGACACGAGCGGAAGCTCGCGGTCGATCCTGCGCAAGAGCCACTCATAGGCGTTTTGGAGCTTCCGCAGGAGCCAGGGCGTGTGCGTGTGCCTGTCGTTCGGCAGGAGCAGAAGCGACAGGGCTGGCGTGACCACCAGGGCGACGGCCAGCGAGACCAGTACGGCGAGGGCGTAGGCATAGCCCAGTGGGGCGAACAGCCGGCCCTGCAATCCGCCCAGAAAGAAGATTGGTACGAAGACGAGCACGACGATGAACGTGGCGTAAACCACCGCGCCTCGGACTTCGAGCGAGGCCGAGAGCACAACTTCGAGGGCAGATCGCGGCCGGCCCAGGCGGTTGTTTTCCTGGAGCCGGCGGTGGATGTTCTCGACGTCGATGACGGCGTCGTCCACAACCTCGCCGACCGCGATCGCCAGGCCGCCCAGGGTGAGCGTGTTCAGGCTTGCGCCCCCGAGCACGAGCACCAGAATGGCACCCAGAAGCGAAAGCGGGATGGCGGTCAGGGAGATGATTGCGGTGCGGATATTGAAGAGGAACAGGAAGAGCACGGCCGCGACGAGTCCCGCACCCAGCAGCAGCGCCTCGGCCACGCTGCCGACCGCGCGTTCGATGAAGTCGGCCTGGCGGAAGAGCGCAGGATGGTAAACGATGCCTTGGTGCTCGAAGGCGGGGCGCAGGCGTTCCAGCTCTGCCTCGACCTTGCGCGTGGTTTCGAGGGTGTCGCCGCCGTATTGCTTGAAGATGTTGATCGTGACGCCGGCTTCGCCATCGATCGCGGCATCGCCCACCTTGGGCTCGGCGGCCTCGACAACCTCGGCCACGTCGCGGAGCCGGACGGGATATCCGCGCGCGGACGTGACGACGGCAGCCCCCAGCTCGGCCGCGGTGCGCGCCTGGGCCTCGATCCGCATCGTGGTGCGCTGTTCGCCCGTTTCCAGAAACCCTGCGCCTCGGACCCCCGTGGCTTGCCGCGCTGCGTCAACCACGTCCGTGAGCGAAAGCCCGTGCGCGAGCAACGTCTCCGGGCGCACCCGAACCTGGATCTCGCGCACTCCGCCGCCGAAGATCGTCACCTGGGCCACGCCGGGAACGGCCAGCAAACGCGGTCGCAGCGTCCACTGGGCGAAGTCGCGGAGCGCAAGCGGCGAAAGCCGCTCCGACGTGAGACCAGCGACAATCAACCGCCCCGTCGATGATGTCAGCGGCCCCATTCGAGGCGCGCGGACCTCGCTCGGCAGCCGTCCCGCCGCCTCCGAGAGCCGCTCCGCCACAAGCTGCCGCGCCCGGTAAAGATCGACCCCATCCTCGAAGACCAGCGTGCAGATCGACAGGCCCTGGAGCGATTGCGAACGCAGAGTCGCCAGCCCAGGCAGGCCGTTGACCGCGTCCTCAATGGGGATGGTCACGAGCGGTTCGACCTCGCCGGCGGATAACCCGGGCGCCTCGGTTTGCACCACGACCTGCGGCGGCACGAACTCCGGAAACACATCCAACCGCGCCCGCTGCACCGCCCGGAACCCAAACCCCAGCAAAAGGGCCGAAAGAATCACCACAACCCAGCGATGATGAATCGACCAGTCGACGACGGCCTTGAGCATGGCGATTCGTGCCCTTTACAAAAACGCAGGCAAACGCGCGGCAGTTGGGGCCAGCGGCCGCGGCTCAGGTTAATCCGCGGCCATTTCAGGGCGGAATTCCTCGGAGAGCAAGATCTGGGCGCCTTGCGTCACCACGCGATCCGCCGGTGCAAGTCCAGGCTCGCCCGCGCCTTCGCGCGCAACGACCCATGTTGCTCCCTTGCGCCCGAGTAGCTTGACTTCCTTGCGCGTGTATGAGCCTGGTTTCACGAGCACATAGACGAGCGTTCTCCCCTGGTGGAAGAGCACGGCGTCGGCAGGAACGGCGAGTGCTTGCCGTTGTTTTTTTCCAGGTACTGGAACAAGGGCGCTTACGATCCGGCCCGGCCGCCACGCCGCTGCGTGATGGTCGCTCACCGTGCGCCGGGAGATCATCGCCGTGTACCAGTATCCTACGAGCTGCGAGGTGGGATT
>DAIDHX010000098.1 GCA_027451885.1 Planctomycetales bacterium | reverse complement strand
CACGGCCTCGGCCTGCGTGAGGTCGAGCTTCCCTGCCAGGAAGGCACGGAGGGTGAACTCGCCCGGTTCTGCGGGACGGGCGCCTTGAGAATAGAGTGCGGTGAGGATCCGCTCGACGAGCGGCGCAGAGCCGGGCAGGTGGATTTCGGCGACGTCCTGCCCGGTGTAGGAGCGGGGTGCGAGCCAGAGCATCACGAGCGCGGGGATGCGCGGGCGCAGGCCCTCGAGGGTGATCGAGCCGGTCAGAAGCTGGGCGCGCGTTGGACGCAGGTCGTGTTCACCCAGGAGCGCGGTCGCGATGGGGATCGCGCGGGGACCGGAGAGCCGCACCACGGCCCGCACGCCCGCGCCCGGGGCAGTGGCTGGGGCCGCGATGGTGTCGTGCTGGTCGAGCGCGGCGGGCATGGTCGGCCTGGGGACGATCCCTAACGCTTGCGGGGGCGGGCACGCGGCTTCGAGCGGTCGCGGCTGCCGTCTCCGTTCGATTCGTCCGTAACCTTGCGGTACGTGCTGTCCTTCCGCGCCTCTTCAAGCAGCTTGTCCCACAACTGGCCGAACTTGCCCTTGGGCTTGTCGTCCGCCAGTTCGCCGTCCTGCCCCTTGACCCCTGGGGCGGTATCGTCTCCCGGCCTGGCTGCATCACGCGCGTGTGAGATCCTGGGCAGGAGCAAACGCTCGCAAATCGCCCACAGGCTGCTCGTGATGAAGTAGAGGCCCAGGCCGGAAGGGACCTTGTAGAACATGAAGCCCATGAAGACCATCATGAACTTCATGACCTTCTGTTGCTGCACCGCCTCGGGCGTGGTGGCCGGCGGCGAGAAGAGCTTGGTCTGGACCAGCATCAGGCCGACCACCAGGAACGGCAGCACGTTGAACCAGTTGCCCAGGTTGATCCAGTTGCCGAAGGTGGGGAGGTCGAACGGGAACCGGAAGAGCATGTCGGGCGCGGCAAGATCCTGGATCCACAAAAAGGGCGAGTGCCGTAGCATGAAGCTGGTGTTGAGCGCCTGCCAGAGTCCGACGAAGATCGGGAGCTGGATGAGCGCGGGCAGGCAGCCGGCCACGGGGTTCACGCCGTGCTTTTTGTAGAGGGCGAAGGTCTCGCGTGTGAGGCGTTCCTTGTCGTCCTTGTAGCGTTCTTGCAGGTCCTTGAGCAGCGGCTGGAGCGTTTGCATTTTCTGGGCGGCGAGGGCCTGTTTGCGGCCGATGGGGAACATCAGGCCGCGCACCACCATCGTGAGCAGAATAATCGCGACGCCATAATTGCCGCGGCTGCCGCCGAAGAGCCGAGAGATCCGCTCCGTGAGGTCGTACATGATCCCCAGTGCCGGGGTGATCACGACGCGGGCGATGTAGTTGGCGAAGGGGATGATCGAGCTCTTGCGATACGAGGCGAGCCCCTCCGCGCCCACGGCGGTGAGGTTGTGTTCGATCTTGGGTCCGGCGTAGACCTGGTAGGTGTGGGTGACGGGGTGATCGGGCGCGACCTCCACGGGGCGTGAGGTGATCTTGAGCCCGATCTCGGACTTGTGAGGCGCCTCGGCGTCCTTGTGGAGCACGAAGGCGGTGGTCTTGTCGTCCCAGCGATCCTCGGGCTTCGCGGGTGGCGGGTAGGGCGCGAGCAGGGTGGCGAAATACTGGTTCTCGATGCCGCCGAACCGGATGGGGAGCGTCATGTTCTCGATCGGCTTGCCGGTCGCGCCCACAACGTCAGCCGCGGAGTAAGTGGCGATCTCGACGCCGCTCGGGCTAAGCTGCCCGAAGACCAGGTCGCGGAAGGTGCTCGTGTACCATTCCCCCTCGATGCGAATGCCGTGAGGGCCGAGGAGGTTGTACACGATCTTCTGCGTTTGCGTGGGGCTTTCGAAGCGGAGCTCGAGCTCGACCGAGTCGCTTTCCTGCCAGAGCCGGAACGTCTTGGTAATGACCACCCCCTGGCTGGACGTGGTGCGGAAGGCGATTGCCTGTCCCTCGACCTTGGCGCCGGTGGCGCGATCGGTGCGGGTCACGGAGCGCTTGATTGTTCCCTTGTCGTCGCGCACGACCTCCCAGACCACGCTGTCGAGCGTGTCCTCAACCTCGACCGGGATCGAACGGGCGGGATCGTCCGCCAGGGGGTCGGCCGGCTCGGCGGGACGTTGTTTCTGATCCGCGCGGACGAGCGGCACGTTGAGGGTGAGCGCCAGCGACGGCGGCCAAACGGCGTCTCGCCGCACGAGCTCGAGCGGCAGCTTGATCCGCTTGCGCTCGCCGAAGTCCTCGTCATAACGCGAGGACAGGATCGAGCGAATCCCTGCCCCTTTTTGCTCGAGACCCACCTGGAGCCGGTAGCCGACCGGTTCATGATCGAGCAGCCCGCCAAGCTCGAGCTCGGTGGGCTTTACGACCTCGACCCTGGGCTCGGGCCTGGCCTTGAGCTCGGGGGCAGGTTTGGATGAGTCGGTGGGCCTGGCCTGGGCGACCTCGGCCGACTTCGTCGCCTGCGCTCCCTGCGCCGTTTCCACCTTGCCCGGTTCGCCCTTCTGGTCGGGCTCGGCCTTCTTGTTGGGATCGGCCTTCTTGTCGGCTTCGGCCGCGGCGTTGGCCGGGGGCTTCACGGGACGCTTGGGCGCAAGCTCAATCCCAAAGAAGCGAAACACGGCCGGAGCAACCATGAACCAGATCGAAACGAGCGCGAAGAAAAGAATCAGGCGCTTCTCATTATTCATCGGGGGGCGATCCTTGAGCCAGCGGGGATCGTCTCAAGGCCGGAGGCGAATTCGGATGGATTGCGCCTGCCGCCCCTGATGGGAGCGGCCGAAGCAGGGCGCACGGCCCAACCCGGCAAGAGCGATTTCGCTGGGAAGGCGATCACCGAACTAGCGTCCCTGCCGCAAGCGGTCGCCAAGAAACGGTTCGAGATCGCTGATTTCATGAATTTTCTTGATGGTGGTTTCAAAATCGTACGGCAAACGGCGGTAGACCACCTTCGCCCCGACGGGTGCGGCGAGGCCGGCGGTTGTCGTTGTCGACGTACTCATGGGGTCGGCCAGGCCGTTCGAATACGTTTCTGGCAACCCATCTTCCAGTAGGACATAACAGGCGCGATTATCGCCGTCCCGAGGCTGCCCCACCGAACCGACGTTGACCATGATCTTGCCTTCGCCCAGAGCGTACTCGTAATCAATCTCCTCGGGGGCGAAGAATTGATGATTCTCAGTAAAAATCCCCGGTACGTGCGTATGCCCCTGGAAGCAGTAGCGGCCGATGAGCTGGAACAGCCGCTCCATCTTGCGATGGTTGTAAATATCCTCGGGGAAAACATACTCGGAGAGGGGATTGCGGGGCGAGCCGTGTACAAAAAGATACGGCCCCATCTTGTGGGTACGCGGCAGGTTGATCAGGAAATCCCAGCGCTGTTCGCGTTGCTGGCGATCGCGGGAGGAGTCAAGCTGTTCCCGGGTCCAGAAAATGGCTTTCTCAGCACCGATGTTGAAGCCTTCGGGATCAAACATCACGCCCTGGTCGTGATTCCCCAGGATCGTGAGCGAGCACGTTTCCATTACTCGATCAATGCATTCGCGAGGGTTTGGGCCGTAACCGACGATATCGCCAAGGCAGAAGATCTCTTTCACCCCGAGGGCTTGAATGTCGGCGAGGACCACCTCCAGGGCTTCAAGATTGCCGTGGATATCACTGATCAACGCGCGGAGCACCGGAAAACCCCCACAAAAACCAATCCGTGAGAATCACTTTGGAGTCTGGCCAGGGCGTAGGGTCATTCCAGTAAGGGGGTCTGATCCGAGCTGGCTCGATCCAAATGTTGTCCTTTTTTAGTCTAATGGACAACATTCAAAAAGGATAGGGCGAAGAACCCGATTCGGTCAAGTGCACGCGTTCATGGTGTTTTTGCGAGGGGGGCACAGGTGCATGGCTGACGTGTTGGTGCTGGATTCCTCGACGGAGATCGCGGTGATTGGGGTGCGGAGTGGAGCGGGGGCTCGCGCGGGGGCGAGGACGGCGGGCGATCGCCGTCACGGGCGAGATTTGGTGCCGGCGATCCAGGCGGTTCTGGTGGAATGTGGGATTGCGCTCAGGGGGCTTGGGCGGATCGGAGTGGGTTTGGGTCCGGGTTCGTACACGGGATTGCGGATCGGGGTGACGGCGGCGAAGACGCTGGCCTATGTGTCGGGCGCGGAGCTTGTGGGTGTTAATAGCCTGGAGGCGGTGGCGGCGAATGCGCCTGGGGGGGTGTTGCGGGTGACTGTGATCGCGGACGCCCAGCGCGGGGATCTGTACGTGGCGGACTTCGCCAGAGAGGCGCCGGATGTGCCTTTGGAATGCCAGGGGCCGACGCGGCTCGAGCCGCTGGAGGCATGGGTCGAGACCGGCGTGGGATCGGAGCTCGTGCTCGGCCCCGCGCTTGAGGCGGCTCGGATTCGCGCCCGGCTCGAGGGCCGGGTGCCGCTCGATCCGAGCGTGAGCAACCACCCGCGCTGGGAGACGCTCCTGGATCTGGCCCTTACGCCTGAAGCAGGGCTTCGCGGGCCTGACTTCTGGACGCTCGAGCCGTATTACATGCGCAAAAGCGCCGCGGAGTCGAAGCATGAGGGAGCGATCGCCGCTCCAGGGGTGGCGGGCGCATGACCGAAGACCCAGTGGATGGCGGGCGCATGACCGAAGCCCCAGACCAGGAACGCACCAAGTCGACCTACTCGCTCCAGTGGAACCGGTTCCGCATTGTCCGGCCCGAGGAGGATCGGGCGACGTTTCGCAATCATACGGGGCTTGAGCCGGCGGATCTGGCGGGGCGGATTGTGCTCGACGCCGGCTGCGGCATGGGGAGATATCTGCGCGTCGCGGCCGAGCAGGCTCCCGGGCTCGTGGTGGGGCTCGACTTGAGCCTCGCCGTTGAGGCTGCGCGCGCGGTCGCGGAGCAGCACTCCGCGGCGGCCGTCGTGCGCGGCGATCTTTTGCGCCCGCCGTTCGCACCGGGAAGCTTCGACCACATCTACTCCCTGGGGGTGATCGACCATACGCCCGATCCCGCGGCCACGTTCGCGTCGCTCGCGCGCTTGCTCAGGCCGGGCGGCCGGATTGTGGTCTGGGTCTATCCGCGCGAGCGCCCGCTGATCGAGTGGGTCATGGACCTCCAGCGCCTGGTGACGACCCGCTTGCCGCTTGCGATTCTGCTGCCGCTCTGCCGGATTCTGGCCCCGATCGGCGGCCTCAAGCGCAGGATGATGGCAAGCCGGTCGCGTGTGGTCGAGCGTGCGGGCGTGGCGCTCCATGTCGCCACCATCGGGGTCTCGATGCATCCCGACCCCGAGGTCCGTGTCTGCGACACGCTCGATTGGTACGCGCCCCGGTATCTTTCGCGGCATACGACCCAGGAGGTGGCCGGCTGGTTCGAGCGCGCGGGGCTCGAGGCCATCGAGGACCTGGGCCGCGATCCCCGTTTCTTTCATCACGGGCAAGGGCGCGGGGTGAATCTCGCCGGGCGGCGGCCCGCGACGGTCGACGCGTGAAGGACTCCCTAGCGCCTTCAACACGCAACCTGTGCCGTGCATGATCTCGGCCCCGCGACGCGATGCGGGCGAAGCAGCATGTACAACCCATTGCCACGCGTCCGCTTGCCGTCTCGCTCGCCAAGTCCGTAAGATAACTCAGAGCGAGGCAACACGAGCGCTCGTGATCCGTCCCGAAATCATTCGTACAGCCGATCGCAGGGTTCCCAGGGGGAAGGTTTGTCATCATGACGCGATGGATCAGTTTGATAGTTATCGTGATCGCGCTTTCCGCGGCCGCGACGTTCCTCGTCCAGTATGTGCCTGAGACTGACACCGACCTGGCCGCCGCGGTTCCCAAGCCGACGGGCCCCGCGCCCAAGGTCGAGATTCCGCAGGAGCTGGTGTTTGACTTCGGCACGATGTCTCAGCGCGACAAGGCCAGCCACTTCTGGACCGTCAAGAATGTCGGTCCGGGCGAGCTTGAGCTGTGGCTCGAAGGTAAGCCCACGTGCTCCTGCACGGTCGCCGAGCTGGAGATCCCCAAGAACGCCGACCCCGGCACCAAGAAGCCCATCAAGAAGCTGAAGACCGGTGAGGAGACCAAGATCACCCTCACCTGGGAAACCCGGATGCGTGAGAATCATTACTCGCAGTCCGCCACCTTCGGCACCAACGACCCCGCCAAGCCCACATTCCAGCTTGTGGTCAAGGGGCTTGTGTTTCCGCCGTTGATTGTGATGCCGCCGCAGATGATCACGCTCCAGCCGTTCTCGAATGAGGAAAAGAAGATCGCCCGCGTGGGCGTGCTCTCCCGCGACCGGCCCGAGACCAAGGTCAAGGGGATCAAGACCTCGAGGCCCAACCTGATCTCGGCCAAGGCGCTTCCGTTCGACATCGAGGAGCAGAAGGTCTTCAACTCCAAGCTTGGCTACCGGATCGAGGTGGAGATCCAGCCGGGCATGCCGATTGGGCGCTTTCTGGACGAGATCGTACTGGATACGGACCACCCCTTGCAGCCCGAGCTCAAGATCTCGATGACCGGGATTGTGACCGGGCCGATCAGTGTAATTCCGGAGCAGCTTCGGATTCCCAACGTGATCAGCAAGCAGGGGGCCACGCGCGACTTGACGTTGCTGGCGCGTGGGGGGGGTAAGATTGACTTCACGGTCGCCCACAAGCCGAAGAATCTTGACATCGCGATCACGCCGCTTGAGTCCGATAAGGACAAGAGCCGCTACCGGTTGACCGCCACCGTTCCGCCCAACACTCCGCTGGGCTGGATTGATGACGAGATCGTTCTCAAGACGACCCATCCCAAGGCGCAAGAGCTGAAGATCAAGGTGAGCATCATTGTGACCAGCGGCGCGGGCTGATCCCCCGCCGCGATCGCTTCCGGTCGCTCCCTCACGCACCCAAAAAGCGGAGCCAGGCCGACGGATTCCATCTCACGTTCGCGCGCGTTTGCCCCCCAGGCTTGGAACGCGTGGTACGATGGATCATCGCGCCTGGCCTTGTTGGCTTGCGCTGGTCGTTTCCCTGGAGCTGCACATGGCCGAACCTGGGTTTCAGCATCTTGGTGTGGAGATGGTGAAGGACGTGGCGGTGGTGGAGATCCGCACTCGGGATTTGCAGGGGCCCAAGCTGGCGCAGGAGCTCGGCGGCGAGCTCGAGCTCGTCACCGCCCAGGACTGGGCGAAGAAGGTGGTGGTCAACCTTCACAAGGTTGAGTTCCTGAGCAGTACCGGGTTCGCGGTGCTGTTCAAGCTGGCACTGAAGGCGAAGAACGAGGGTCGGCGCGTGGTGATCTGCGGCATGGCGCCGGCCGTGAAGGTGGGTGCGGATATTGTTGGTCTTGCCCAGGTCGCGGAGGTGTGCGACAGCGAGTCGGCCGCGATCCATGCGCTCGGCACGAGCTGATCGGCTGGTACCGGGCATGTCGCGGGTCGATCAAGCGCAGGGTGAGATGACGCTCGAGGACTCTCTGCTCACCGAGGCTCGCAATCCGCGTTCGGAGCGGCTGGACGCGCTTTCGGCCCTCGAGATCGCCAGCCTCATGAATGCTGAGGACGCCGGGGTTGCGCGCGCGGTGGAGCGAGTGCTGCCGGAGATCGCCCAGGCCATTGAGTGGGCCGCGGATGCGCTGCGTCAGGGGGGCAGGATTATTTACGCGGGGGCGGGGACGTCGGGCCGGCTGGGCGTGCTGGACGCCTCGGAATGCCCGCCGACGTTCGGCATTGATCCCGCCATGGTCGTGGGATTGATCGCCGGCGGCCAGCGTGCCTTGACACAGGCGGTCGAAGGGGCCGAGGACGATCCCGGGGCCGGCGCGCAGGCGCTGCGCGACCTGGGCGTGAACGCGCGCGACTTCGTGCTTGGGATCGCGAGTTCGGGCCGCACGCCCTATGTTCTGGGCGCAGCGCGGGAGGCGAAGTCGCAAGGCGCGCGGACCGCCGGGCTCACGTGCCAGCGCCCGAGCTTGCTGGGCGCGGAGGTGGATCTCGAGATCGCGGCGCTCGTGGGGCCTGAAATCCTCGCCGGTTCGACGCGTCTCAAGGCGGGCACGGCCACCAAGATGGTGCTCAACATGATCTCGACGGGCGCGATGGTGCGCATCGGCAAGACGCTGGGCAACCGCATGATTGACCTGCGGCCGTTGAATGAGAAGCTGCGGATTCGCAGCCGGCGGATCGTGCGCGAGATCGCGGGAGTCGACGAGGCGACCGCGGCTCGCATCCTGGCGGAGTGCGCCGGCGAGCTCAAGCGGGCGCTTGTGGTCGCGCTTGCCGGCGTCAGTGCGGAGCAGGCGGGTGCGCTGCTGGTGCGCGCCGGCGGGCAGGTGCGCGCTGCGCTTGAGCAGGCGCTGGAATCATGAGCGCGGAGCGCCCGCTTGTGATCGGAGTCGACGGCGGCGGCAGCGGCACCGACGCCTGGCTGGCGCAGGCGGACGGCGATGTGATCGGGCGCGGCTCAGCCGGCCCGTCGAACGCCAAGGCCGTGGGCGCGGCCGCGGCGTGCGCAGCCATCGAGACCGCGATCGCCGCCGCCTTCCATGACGCCAGCGTGGCACGCGCGGCCGTCGCCGTGGCCTGTTTGGGACTCGCTGGTTTTGATCGCCCGCAAGAGCGCGGCATGCTCGCGCGCTGGAATGCCGAGCTGAACTGGGCGAGCGAGCTTGTGGCCGTCAACGATGGCGTGCTTGTGGTCGCGGCCGGAACCGAGCAGGGCTTTGGCGCGGGCGTGATCGCGGGGACGGGATCGATCGCCGTCGCCCGCGCGCCCGATGGCCGAACCACCCGCGCAGGAGGCTGGGGACATTTAATCGGCGACGAGGGGAGCGGTTACAGGCTCGTGCTCGATGCGCTCGCGCTTGTGACACGCAGGCACGACGGCCGAGAGCCCACGCCCACGCCCCACGATCCGCTCGCCCACGCGCTCACCCATGCGCTCGGCGTCGATGATCCGGCCGGAATCGTGACCGCGCTTTATGACCCTTCCATGACCCGCGCGGGGATCGCCGCGCTTGTTCCCGCCGTGCTCGCGGCCTGCGCGCAGGCGCCTGGCGATGCCGCGCGATTGCTCGTCCCCGCAGGAATTGCCCTGGCTGAAATCACCGCCGCCGCCGCACGCGCAGCCGGATTCGAGTCAGGGCCGCTGGACGTCGCCGCCGCGGGAGGCTTCTTGCTCGCCGCCGAACCAGTCCAAAACGCGCTCATCGCCGAGCTTGCCCGCCAGGGCTACAATCCCAGCCTCAGGCTCGTCCCCGAACCCGTCCAGGGCGCGGTCAGGCTGGCGATCAAACGGCTACGCATGAGATGATCTCGCTCCGGTCCCTGCATTCTCGATCGCCAATGGCTTAGGATAAGTTCTGGATCCTGACTCGCCCCAGGCACCGCGAGGAACGAACGAAATCCATGCATACGATCTGGCTCTGGCTTGTGATGGCAGCGCAGGCGGGCGCGGGCGCGGCGGGGCTCGAGCCGCGGCTGCGCGAGGAAGATCCCCAGGCGATCGCCGCCGACGCCCGCAAATTCGGCGACGCGAAACGCGGCGCGATCCTCTTTTACAGGCCAGCGCTCCTGTGCGCGAAATGCCACGACCATCTCGAGCCCCGGAGCGCACCCCTCGGCCCCGACCTCACCCGGCTGGGCAAGACGCGCAGCGACGCTGAGATCGTCACATCGATCCTCGAGCCCTCGAAAACGATCGCCAGGGGCTACGAAACCGTGACGGTGATCACCCGCGAGGGCAAGGCGTTCGCGGGGCTGCTCGCGGAAGACAGGGCGGACGCGGTTGTGATCCGCGACCTGTTGCGGGGCGATGGGCAGCCGGTATCGATCCCGAAAAATGAGATCGAGGGCAGGCGCTCGGACGGACCATCGATCATGCCCGAGGCCCTGGTGGCGAGCCTGACTTCGCGTGACGAGTTCCTCGACCTGGTGCGTTATGTGTATGAGATCGCCGAGAATGGTCCAGCCCGTGCGCGAGAGCTGAAGCCGGACCCAGCGCTTCTGGCCGTGCCCCTGCCGGAATATGAGCGTGCGCTCGACCATGCGGGGCTTTTGCGCTCGCTCGACGAGAAGAGCCTGGAGCGTGGCGCGGCGACTTACGAGCGGGTGTGCGTGAATTGCCACGGCGACCGCACCCGCGCGGGCTCGCTCCCCACCGCGCCCAGGTTCGCCGCCGCGGAGCTCAAGACCGGCGGTGATCCCTATCGCATGTATCGCACGATCACCGAGGGCCTGGGTCAGATGCCGCCCCAGACCTGGATGGTCCCCTCGCAAAAGTACGATGTCATCCACTACATCCGCGAGACGTTTCTCAAGGAGCGTGGTCCGAAGTGGTATCGCGCGATTGATGAAACGTATCTGGCGTCGCTCCCGCGCGGGACCACGCGCGGCCCCGCGCCGAGCAAGATCGAGCCCTGGTCGGCCATGGACTACGGCCCCACCCTCACGGCCACCTATGAGATCGGCCGGAATGCGCGCAACTTCGCCTACAAGGGGATCGCGATCCGGCTCGACGCGGGGCAAGGGGGCGTGTCACGCGGCCAGGCATGGGCGATCTTCGATGAGGACACGCTCCGCATGGCCGCCGGCTGGACGGGCCAGGGCTTCATCGACTGGAACGGCATCAATTTCAACGGCAAGCACCAGGTTCATCCCCGCATCGTCGGGACCGTGCAAGAGCAGCTCGAAAGCGGCGTCGGCTGGGCACGGCCCGGAAGCCGAGATTTTGGCGACACGCGACTCCGCGGCCGGGACGGCAGGCGCTATGGCCCGCTCGAGCGTTCCTGGGGCCGGTTCCTGGGCCAGTACCGCCATGGCGCGCGAGTGATCCTGGCTTATACCGTGGGGTCGACGCGGGTTCTCGAGACGTACGGTCTTGTGTCTGGGCTGGCGGCGGGCGCTCCGCCTGTGATCACGCGCACGCTCGAGATCGGTCCCAGCCGGGATCAGCTTGCGCTCAAGGTTGCGGGTCCTGAATCGGACGTTGTGCTCGCGCCCGAAAGCGCGGTCGACCACTTCGAGGATCAGGACGGCGTCAAGCTGCTCGTTTTGCCGGGGGCGGACCGCGTGCGCGGGGTGAAGATCGTGCTGGCGCGCAAGGGGCGAACCGACCTCGCCGCGATCGCGCAGGCCCAGCCCGCGCCCGAGCCGCTCGAGCCGCTCACGCACGGCGGCAAAGCGCTCTGGCCGGAGACCATCTCCACGCAGGCCGCTCTTGGCAGCGCGGATGGGGCGTTCGCGATCGATGTGCTCCCACTTCCCATCACCAACCCGTGGCTTGCCCAGATGCGCGTCTCCGGGCTCGATTTCTTCCCCGATGGCCGGAGCGCCGCCCTTTGCACCTGGGACGGCGATGTCTGGATCGCACGCGGAATCGACCAGCCCGAAAACGGCCTCTCCTGGCGCAGGATCGCCTCCGGCATGTTCCAGCCGCTCGGAATCCGCATCGTGGGCGGCGTCATCCACGTTTGCTGCCGTGATCAAATCGTCCGCCTGCACGACTCCAACGGCGACGGCGAGACCGATTTCTACGAGACCTTCAACAGCGACCACCAGGTCACCGACCACTTCCACGAATTCGCGCTCGACCTCCAGACCGACGCCGCGGGCAATTTCTATTACGCCAGGGCCGCGCGGCACGGGCTCGAGGCCGTCGTGCCCCAGCACGGCACGCTGCTCAAGGTCACGCCCGACGGCGCATCAACCGAGATCCTGGCCACCGGCTTCCGCGCGCCGAACGGCGTCTGCCTGAATCCCGACGGCACCTTCTTCGTCACCGATCAGGAAGGCTTCTGGCTCCCCAAAAACGCCGTCGAATGGGTCCGCAAGGGGACGTTCCATGGCAACATGTGGGGTTATCATGATGTGAAAAGCTCAGCCGATAGCGCGATGACGCCCCCCATCTGCTGGATCACGAACGCATTCGATCGCTCGCCGGCGGAGCCGCTCTGGGTCACGAGCAAAAACTCGGCCTGGGCGCCCCTGGCGGGTTCGCTTCTCTGCCTGTCCTACGGCAACGGCAAGGTGTTTGTGGTGCTGCGGCAGCAGGTTGGCGACCTCATGCAGGGGGGCATGTGCGCCTTGCCGATCCCCGCGTTTCCCACCGGCGTCATGCGCGGGCGGTTCCATCCCACGAACGGCCAGCTTTATGTGTGCGGGCTCTACGCCTGGGCCGGCGACCGCACCTCGCCTGGCGGCTTTTTCCGCGTCCGCGCCACGGGCAAGCCGATCGACGCCCCCATTGGGCTCGAGGCGCGGCAGGGCGAGATGGAGATCCGCTTCACCACCGCGATCGATCCCGCGAGTGTTGCTCCCGACCGGTTCAAGGTCAAGACATGGGGGCTCATCCGGTCCGCGAAATACGGCTCGGACCATATCAACGAGAAAGCAAGCCGGGTGACGCAGGCGCGGCTGACCGCGGACGGCCGCGGCGTGCGGCTTGCGATCGCGGACCTCAAGCCCACCTGGTGCATGGAAATCGCGTTTGATCTCAGGGCCGTTTCGGGCGAACCGGTGCAGGGTGTGATCAACAACACGATCCATCGTCTGGAGCAAGAGGCCGAGTCCCATGCCGCCGACCGGGGCCGGTGACATGGCGCCTGAGGCGGCGGGTCCGCGCGGCGGGTTCGCATGGATCGAGAACCGCTCGATCCTGACGCCGACCGGAGGCTACCTCGCGCCCGGGTTCACGCACACGCTCAACGCGTATTCGGGTTGTGCGTTTGCGGGGTCGCTCTGCGGCGTGTTCTGTTACGCCCAGCACAGCGCCTGGGTGGTTCGCGGCCGGCGCTGGGGGCTCTATGGCGCGAAGCTGCGGGTGCGCGAGGCGTACCGGGCCGACCACGACCGCCTGCGCAAGCGCGGCGAAGGCGCGCGTCTCGCAATCTTCATGAGCAGCGCAACCGATCCGTACGTCCCGCAAGAGGCCCGGCTTGGTCTCACGCGGGGCCTGCTCGAGGAGATGCTCGACCGGCCGCCGGACGCGCTTGTGATCCAGACCCATCACACCTTGATCGAGCGCGACGCCGAGCTCATCGAGAGGCTGGCGGCGAGGACACGGCTCTGGGTGTCGATCACCATCGAAACCGATCGCGAGCGGATCGAGGGCTTTCCGCCGCACGCCTGCTCGCCCGCCAAACGCATCGCTGTGCTCGAGCGTTTTCGAGCCCGGGGGGTCTTGACTCAGGCGACGTTGAGCCCGCTCTTGCCGCTGCTCGATCCCCTTGCCTTCGCCGCTCGACTCGAGGCCGCATGCGATCGCGTGATTCTCGATCATTACCTGATCGGCGACGGCTCTCCCGCGGGCGCGCGGACCAGGCGCACGAGTCTGGTCGAGCGCCTGATCGCGGCTGGCTTCGAGTCCTGGACCCAGCTCGATGTGCTCTGGCAAGTGCGCGACATCATGGCGAGCGTGCTGGGCCGCGGCCGCGTGCTCATCGGCCGCGAGGGGTTTAGCACGCTCTCGCCCCCCGCCGCGCCCTGAGCGACCCGCCTCAAACGCGCATTCCCAGGCGCGGGGCGCATTCGGGCTGGCGTGCCGTGAGGGGATCGCTATCCTGAATTTGCAAGCAAGGGGAAGCCGCGAAGTTCCTGGGTCACGAGGGCAAGACAATGAGCACGCAACCGCCGGAACCGCCAGCCAGGCGCCCCGCGATCATTCGGTGGCTCAAGGGCCGGTCGGCGCGGGGCTGGATCCTCGCCGGCCTGGCGATCATGGCCTTCGGCACGGCCGCCGCCATGCAGATGCACTGGGGCAAGCGCGGCAGCCTCGCCGTGATCACCGTGGCCGCGGGCAAGTCCGACTGGCCGCGCAAGGACGCGTTCGAAAACCTCGCCCTCCTCGCCACCAAGCATCAGCTCTGGATCCGCTCAATCGACACCAAGGGATCGGCCGAGGCGATCGAAGCCGTCGAAAATGGTCAGGCCGATCTCGGCATCGTTCCCGGCGGCATCGATTTCACCAACTACAAGCACCTGCGGCAGGTTGTTTCGCTCCACGTCCTGCCCTTGCATCTGCTGGTCAAGAAGGAGCACGCGGCCAAAATCCAGGATCACCTGGGTTCGCTTCGGGGCATGCGCATCTACCTGGGCGGCGGGCCCGACACAGGCGCTTACTGGCTGGCACGCGATGTGCTCGAGTTCGCCGGGCTTCATCTCGATCGCGGCGATTACACCATCGCCAGCGAAGCCGACCCCAAGAAAGTCGCCGACAGCACCCCCGACGCTTTGCCGGATGTCTTTTTTCTCACGGCGACGATCCCCTCGCCGGTGGTCTCCCAGCTCGTGGCTCAGGATCGTTACCGGCTCATCCCACTGCCGTTTCACGATGCCTTTGCCCTCCGCGCTGTCTCGGAAGGCGTGGATCATCCGATCGAGGACAGCGCAGACGTGGATGCTCCCCTCCGCGTGCGCAAGGAGCATATTCCCGACGCGGTCGTGCCCGCGTTCACCTACGCCGCGGACCCGGCCGTGCCGCCGCAACCGCTGCATACCCTGGGTATGACCGCGCTTCTGATCGCCAACGAGAACGTCAAATCCGACGTGGTCGATCGCTTGCTCGAGGTGCTGTTCCACACGCGGTATGCACGCTTGATCCGGCCCCCGCTCGACATGCACAGGCTCGAGGAGCCCCCCGAGCTCCCCTGGCACTCGGGCTCGCTCGCCTACCTCGCTCGGTCTCGGCCGCTGCTCACGGGCGACATCCTGAACACACTCGCGCAGTGGGCGACCGTGGGCGCACCCTTGCTGGGCGGGCTCGTCTTCGTCCGGCAGTGGGTCAAACAGCGCTTCCGTTTTGCCAGCGAGCGCAGCTTTGAGTCCTACATCGCCAAGGTGAGCCGGCTTGAACGCATGGCGATTGAGATGTCGGACTCAGGCTCCGTGAGTCTCAAGGAGATCGAGCATCTGGAGCGCGACCTCGGGCATTTGAAGGTCGAGGCGCTCGCCCGTTTCGCGCGCGGTGAAATGGACGGCGAGACCATGATGACCAACTTTCTCACGCACGTGAGCGACGCGCGCGACCATCTGGGTCGGATCGCCGCCAGGCGGCAGCGCGCGATCAGCCTGGAGCAGGCGGCCGAGGGCGCGCACGCCGCTGAGCCGCACCTGGTGCAGAATCATGCCGGTCCGGCCCAACCCGCGAAACTTCAAGACTCGGCGAGCGATACCGAGGCGTGACCAGGCCCCTTGCGTTGGCTGCGCCCGGGAGCGGAACGGAAGGGCGGTTCCGCACAGGGGGTGCGGAACACACCTTGGCTAGGGCAGCCGAGGGGCGACGCGCTCGGCGATCGCCTGGCCGATGGCCAGGGAGGCGGTCGCGGCCGGCGAGGGAGCATTGCAGACGTTGAGCACGCGCTCGCTTTCCACGAACAGGAAGTCGTCGACCAGACCCCCTTCGCGTGTCACGGCCTGGGCGCGCACGCCGGCGGGGGCGGGCTCGAGATCGTCGCTTTTGATCTCGGGAATCAGCCGCTGGAGCGCGCGTACAAAGGCTCGCTTGGAAATCGACCGCCAGATTTCCCCGAGCCCCATCCGCCAGTGCCGCGCTGCCATGCGCAGGAATCCGGGATAGGTAAGCGCATCGGCGAGGTCGGTGAGATTGACGTCGGACTTGCGATAGCCTTCGCGCGCGAACGCGAGCACGGCGTTCGGGCCGCATTCCACGCCCCCCAAAACCATCCGCGTGAAATGCACGCCCAGAAACGGAAAGCGCGGGTCTGGAACCGGGTAGATCAGGTTCTTGCAAAGATGATGGGCGGAGGGGTGGAGCTCATAATACTCGCCACGAAAGGGCACGATTCGCGCGTCGGGCTGTGCGCCTGTCATGCGTGCGACGCGGTCGGAATGCAGCCCCGCGCAGTTTACCACCTGCTTCGCCAGCCGATCCCCCGCGGTGGTGCTGATGGCGAGCGCGTCTCCCGCGGGATTGACCCCCAGCACGCGTGCGCCCAGCACGATCTCGCCGCCGGATTCGCGGATGCGCTCAGCCAGGCGCGTGCAGACGCCCGGGTAATCGACGATCCCGGCCTCGGGAACGTGCAGCGCGCCCACGCCTGCCGCATGCGGCTCGAGCTCCTTGAGCCGCTCCCGGCCGATCAGCGCGCACTCGACCCCGTTGGCCACGCCACGCTCGTAGATACGCTGAAGCGCGGGGATCTCCGCGTGATTAACCGCCACGATCACCTTGCCGCAGGTTTCATACGCCACCCCCTCGGCCTGGCAGAACGACTCCAACGCAAGCTTGCCCTCGCGGCAGTTCCGTGCCTTGAGCGACCCCGGCTTGTAATACACTCCAGAATGAATCACGCCCGAGTTGCGCCCCGTTTGATGTTGCGCAAGCGATTGTTCCTTCTCCAAGACAACAATCTTCCGCCCCGGCACGCGCCGCGAAAGCTGATACGCGGCCGCAAGCCCCACTATCCCACCGCCGATTACGGCCACATCCACCGCCTGTGTTGCGTCGTGCACGTTGCAATTGCTCCTGCTGCCGGTTGCTCCGTCCTCTTACGCCCATCCGCGTGCAAGCGGTGATCGTACCAGGATCGGACGTCTCCGCCGAGATCCAGTCGCACACTCTGATCCCTGTAAGGCTTCCGGGCGCTGGACCCCGGATGGCACAATGGTGGCTCAACCCAGGATCGTTGAAGGAGACGGCATGAGTCGAGACCGAAGAGGGCATCCCGGGGGGGCGCTGATTGCGCTTGTGGTGCTGTCATCGGCTGCGCCCCACGCGGCAGCAGCCGGCGAGCCCGCCGCGCCCGATCCGGTGGTGATCCGGCTCATGCAGCCGGATGCACAGGCCAGGCGCGTGCTCGCGCTCTTCGATGGCGCGCGGCTGCCGCATCCCGCGGCCGCGCTCGCCGCCTGGAAACGCGCGGGGGGAGATGGGCTCGGCAAACCGGTCGAGGCCCTGATCACGCTCTTTAACCCAGAAATGGCAAGCGAATGGCGCGCATTCAACGGCGCCCGTGTCTGGATCGACCCCAACGCCCCTGCGCTCCGCTGGCGGATTCTGGTGCCGCATGACGACGACGGCGCTGTGGCCGCACTCTGCATGACCGCGCGGCTCTCCGGCGGCGCGGAGGCCGAGCCGCTCGCTCTCCGCGGACGCACGCTCAGCGTCGGCCGCACCGCCGGGCCAGGCTCGGCGCTCTTCGTCGCCGACGGCAGCCGCGTCGCGATCGCTTCCCTGCGCACGGATCTCGCACGCACCCTGAGCTCGGACGCCGATGACCCTCCCCGCGCGGAGGGGCTTTCGCTGCACGTTGACCTGGCTCGATTGCAGGCGGATCCCGCGGACCGCCTCAATCTTGCCCGCGCGGCGCTGCTGGCGCAGGCGGCAGGGCTCGAGAAGCTCGATGCGCTCCTCACCCTGCGAGACGATCAGGCCCGCCTGCGGATCGACGGCAGCGGCGCCCAGGCCGCCGAGCTCTCCCTGGGCACGGTCCCGGCACGCTGGCCCGCGCAGCTCATCGAGCGCAATCTGATGGCTCTCGCTTCGTTCCCCATCGGCCCCGATCGCAAGGCGCTCGATCGCGCGTTCGACACCCTGGCCAGGCTCGAGCGGCTCGATCCCGCGCGCAAGGGCGTTGCCTCGATCCGTTCGCGGCTGGATTTCACCGCGCTCGCGGCCGGAGTCAATCTTGAGCTCGATCTTTGGCCCCGGCTCCGCGGCGTGACCGTGGCCGTCACCGCCGAGCCAGATCAACCAGGAGCTGTCTCTGGCGTGGTTCTGGTTCTGCATCTGGATGCCGAGAAGTCCGCGCGCCTGTTCGCCAGCACAAGCGCGCCCAGGATCATAGAGCGCCTGGGCGGCGCACCCGTGCCAGGCGTTCGCGAAAAGGACACGCGGCGGGCGTGGGGCAAGCCTGTGATGGTGGATCATCAGGCCGCGGACGTGCGCATCGCGTGGGGGGCGGACGCCATCGCGGCGGTGCGTAAGCCAGGCGCTCCGGGCGCGGCCTGGACCGCCGAGATCGATCGCAAGAACCCAGCACGCGTCGCCGCGATCTGGCCCGCGCGATGCCTGCCGGAGCTCGTGCAAGCGTCCCCCGCGCGCAGGGCCGCGCTCGAGGCCGATCCCCCCGCGCTCTGGCTCGGCTGGAACAAACCAGGCGCAACCCATGACGAGATCATCTGGCCCGGCCTCCATAAACGCGTCCGCGCCTTCCTCGAAACGATTCCCCCCGCGCCAATTCACAAGGCGGAAAACCGCCGCTGACGCTAAGATTGCCCCCATGAAGCTCGTTGATTTGCATTGCCCCTGGTTCTGGCAGTACGCCGGCGAAACCACCATCCTCGATGCCTCGCGCAAGATGCCCAGGCCCCAGCAGGCCCGCATGGAAGGCTATCTCCAGGCCGTGCTCCAGGCCGTGCTCGTCTGCGCCCGGCCCGACTGGGAGACACGCCCCGATCCCTTCGCTGAGCTCGCGAACCTGATCACACGCTACGAGTCGGAATTCTCCGGCCGTTTGCTCATCGGGCCCGATGATCTCGCCAGGCGCGCCTCCGCGCCCCGGGATCGGCTCTGCTACGGCGTCATCGCCGTCGGCGGCCTGGGCGCGATCATTCGCGAAACCGGCGATCTGCCAGCCCTGGCGCGACTCTTCGACCGCGGCGCCCGGGTCTTTCTGCTCGCCGACCCCTGGCCGGGACGCGCTGGCCCAGACCCGCTTTTTGACCACGGCGGCCTCACGACGCTCGGCCGCGATACGCTCAGCGCCCTCGCCAGCCTGCCCGATGGCGAAGGCGGCGGCCGGCCGATTCTCGATCTCGCCCGGCTCAGTCTCACCTCAATCACGCAGGTCCTCGATTGGTATCGCTCAAGCGCAGAACGCGCCTCACGCTTACCCATGATGCTGGGCACTCTCGCGCTCGACGATCCGCTTCTCGGCGAGTCCGAATCCCTGGCGGGCCTGCGCGCGCTCGGCTGCGTGATCGGGCTCGAGCCAGGGCCCGATCAAGGCCAGGGAACGAATCCGCTCAAGCACGCGATCGACACGCTCGCGGAATTGCCTTACCTGGGTGTGACAGGCGCCCGCGGCATCGCCGTCGGCGCGAATCTGCTGGGCGCGAAGAGCGTGCCGGCCGAGCTCGCCCATCCCTCGGCCATCCTCGACTGGCTGAAAACCAACTTCGACCCCCAAACCGCGCTCGAACTTGCACAGGGCGCTGCCCTTCGCGTTCTCGATCGAGGTTGCACCATAGGCATATGATAACATACTGGTAAGCCGGTACATGCGAATCTGCAATCGTATCGGCCAGGCCGGGCGCGGGTAGGCCGCCCAGACCGCACTGGAAAGCCCCGCGGGCGCCAGACCCCGCGCCTGGCTCCCTCAGCAATCCATCCCCCCTTCACGCTGGTAATCCGAGCCGCGAAAACGCGCGATCCCTCAGCCTGGATGCACACGCGTTCGCAGAGGTCGCAGGCCAGTTCCGCAAAGAAGCGGCCTGAGGATTTATTCAAATATTCGACGAATCTTCAAGGAATGATCGTTTCGCCCGCCTAAAATACCACCGCGATTTCAAAACGTGAGGTCTCACCACGAGGGAACGCCAATGTCGCCGAAGCGTCGCGCTGGGTCGGCCAAACGAGGGTTCACGCTCATCGAGCTGCTTGTCGTGATCGCGATCATCGCGGTTCTGATCGCGCTTTTGCTACCGGCGGTTCAGTCCGCGCGTGAAGCCGCTCGCCGCGCCCAGTGCATCAATAATCTTAAGCAAATTGCGCTTGGATATCACAATTTCGAAAACTCAAACCAGTTCTTCATCCCGACCTGGTTGATCTCAACTTACCTGCTCGAAGTGACGGGAAACCTCAACCAGTTTCCCGACTTCATCCCGCCTTGCCCTCCCCAGATGAACCAGGTCTGCAGCCAGACGATCAATACGCACTCCTGGGTGCCGTTTGTGATCCCCTATACCGAGGAAATCCAGGTCTACAACGCCTATAACTTCACGGTCCCCTTCACGTTTCCCCAGAACACGACGGTGATCGGAACCCAGCTCAATTTCATGATTTGCCCCTCCGCGCCGGCAGGATATCGTACGACCGAATACTTCGACGCGTTCACGGAGATGTTCTTTCCCGGCAAGGTGTTCACGCTGGCCGCCGGGGATTACGCGGTTGATGACGGCATCGACGAGGGCTGGATGGCCCGCAATAACGTGCCGTTCAACCCAGCCGCGGGCGTGGTGCGCGGCCTTTTGAAAGGGAACACGCTCAGGCGCTTCGCCGATGTGACCGATGGAACGTCGAACACCGTCCTGATGTCGGAAGACGCCGGCCGCCCCGATTACTGGATCCAGGGCCGGGATGTCCAGCCGTACGCACCTCCCAATCAGATCGTCTCAGGCGCGGGGTGGGCGGACTATAACAGCGAATTCTACACGGACGGCGACGGCAGTAATTACCACACAAACTATAGTAGCAATAACGAGGTCTATTCATTTCACCCCGGCGGAGCCAATCACGCCTTCGCGGATGGCTCGGTGCACTTTATCAAGCAGACGACCGCACCCTCGGTCTTTGTGGCACTCATTAGCTATAACCGGGGCGAGGTGATCTCGTCGGATTCTTACTGATGCTCGGCGCGGCCGTCTTTCATGCTGCTGGGCGCGTCCGATCCCGGCGATTGATTCCGGCAACCCTGCTCGGGCTTTTCGTCTGCGCGACTGCCTGCGAGCGGGGGAATGAGCCCCGGCTGCCGGTCTATCCCGTCAAGGGCTGCGTGACCTACGAGGGCAAGCCTCTCTCGGGCGCGCTTGTGATCTTTCAACCGGCCCGGGATCAAGCGGGTGGATCAGCCAAACCGGACCCAGGCCGGAACACCCAGACCGCGACAGGCCGCACGAACGCCCAGGGTGAATTTGCCTTGACCTCCTATTTACCCGAGGACGGCGCGGCCGCTGGAGATTACCAGGTTGGAATCGTGAATCAGCCCGCGTCCAAAATCGAGCAAGGGCTGCTCTCCACCATTCCCGCCTCGAAGACCAAACCCGCCGCCGACCCGCTCCGCAATGCCTACGCCGACCCAGCCACCTCCACGCTCAAAGCGCATGTGGAACCAGGGCCCAATCAGCTTCCATGCTTCGAGCTCAAGTCGCAGGGACCCAGGCGCGGAACGCGCGGCCGCCCCGACACGCGCTGATCGAACCCCTGCCGGGCCAAATCTCCCAGCATCGAGCTCCGCGCCCGCCGACCCTGAGCCAGGGAATCGTCTGCCGAATTGGCAGCCGAATCACGCCGTAACCGCGAGTCGGCAGGATCATGGTTCAGCAGACGGAATCGGCGTGTCGCCATAAGATATTTCAACGTTGCAAGTTGCGTCTTGCTATTTGCCGGGCACGCGGCTTGCATGGAGAGATTGGCCATCAAGCGAATTCACGCCAGTCCGCGCTCGCTGGTGGGAAAGTCCAGAGAGCAAGACCGGCGCTGGCATGCCAAGTTGCGAGGGAGGAGACGGTTTCGATGAAACTGCAGCCGCTGGGTGATCGGGTTGTGATCGAGCGAGAAGAGGCGAAGGAGACGACGGCGGGCGGCATTGTGCTGCCGGACACGGCGAAGGACAGGCCGCAGAAGGGGAAGGTTCTCGCGGTGGGCGAGGGCCGGATCACGAAGGACGGCAAGCGGCGCGAGCTTCAGGTGAAGGTTGGCGAGCACGTGCTGTTCTCCTCGTACGCCGGCGACGAGTTCAAGATCGAAGGGGACAAGAAGGTCCTGCTCATGCGCGAGGACGACATCCTTGCGGTGATTGGCTGAGCCTGCGGTTTCCGCGGGGTAGGTGCGTGCCAGTCGCCCCCCGCCACGAAACATGACGCGAGTCGAATCCTCACGAAACACCTCTATTCCATCGGGAGACAGGTAACGTATGGCCGCGAAGATGATTGCATTCGATCAGGAAGCCCGCCAGGCGATGCAGCGGGGCATTGCCAAGCTGGCCCGTGCTGTGAAGGTGACGCTCGGCCCCCGCGGCCGCAATGTCATCATTCAGAAGTCGTTCGGCTCGCCCACCGTCACCAAGGACGGCGTCACCGTCGCCAAGGAGATCGAGCTCGACGACAAGTATGAGGACATGGGCGCGAAGATGGTGAAGGAGGTCGCGAGCAAGACCTCCGACGTCGCTGGCGACGGCACCACCACCGCGACTGTCATGGCCGAGGCGATCTACAACGAAGGGCTCAAGGCGGTTGTGGCCGGTGTCAACCCGATGCTCATGAAGCGCGGGATGGACAGGGCCGTGGCTGAGATCGTGGAGCACCTGCACAAGCTTTCGACCAAGGTCACCACCAAGACCGAGACCGAGCAGGTTGCCACCGTGGCGTCGAACTTCGACTCCGAGGTCGGCAAGATGATCGCCGAGGCGACCGAGAAGGTCGGCAAGGACGGCGTGATCACGGTCGAGGAAGGCAAGACCCTCAAGACCGAGGTCGAGTGGGTCGAGGGCATGCAGTTCGACCGCGGCTACCTGAGCCCCTATTTCGTGACCAACCCCGGCACGATGGAAGCGGTGCTCGAGGATCCGTTCATCCTGATCCATGAGAAGAAGATCTCGGTGGTGAAGGACCTGGTCCCGGTGCTTGAGAAGGTCGCCCAGACGGGCCGGCCGCTGGTGATCATCGCCGAGGACGTCGAGGGCGAGGCGCTTGCCACGCTGGTGATCAACAAGCTCCGCGGCATCTTCCGGTGCGCTGCGGTCAAGGCGCCTGGTTATGGCGATCGCCGCAAGGCCATGCTCGAGGACATCGCGGTCCTGACCGGCGGCAAGCCGATCTTCGAGGCGCTTGGCATCGAGCTCGAGAACGTGGGTCTCGCCGATCTTGGCCGGGCCAAGAAGGTCGTGATCGACAAGGACAACACCACCATCATCGAAGGCGCTGGCAGCGCCGATGCAATCAAGGGCCGCATCGAGGCCATCCGCCGCGAGATCGCCGATACCAAGAGCGATTACGATCGTGAGAAGCTCGAAGAACGGCTCGCCAAGCTGGCCGGCGGCGTTGCCAAGATCAACGTCGGCGCCGCGACCGAGAGCGAAATGAAGGAAAAGAAGGCGCGCGTCGAGGACGCCCTTCACGCCACCCGCGCTGCGCTCGAGGAAGGCATTCTTCCCGGCGGCGGCGTCGCTCTGCTGCGGGCGTCGACCACCGTCAAGCCCAAGGGACTCGTCCACGACGAGGAAGTCGGCTACCAGATCATCGTGCGGGCCTGCTCCGCGCCGCTGCATCAGATCGCCGATAACGCAGGTCAGGATGGCGGCGTGGTCGTGGCCAAGGTCGCCGAGGGTAAGGGCAACTTCGGCTATGACGCCCTCCGCGGCGAGTACACCGACCTGGTCAAGGCGGGCATCATCGACCCCACCAAGGTCACCCGTTCCGCCCTCCAGAACGCCGCCAGCGTGAGCACGCTGCTTTTGACCTCCGACGCGCTCATCGCCGACATGCCCAAGGACGACGAGAAGAAGCCCGCGGGCGGCCACGGTGGATATGACGACATGTATTGATCCTCAAACGGGATCGTCACGCGAAGAAGGAGGCTGGGCTTCGGCTCAGCCTCCTTCGTTGCGCGGCTGAGGCTGAGCTTGCTGCTCAGCCTGGGGCAGTGTCAACCTTCGCCGCTGCGCCCGAGTTCGGCTGCGAGAATGGAATCGACCCGGGAACCAGAATCCCGCCCGACATGATCGTCTGAACCGCGTCGTTCACGGTCCAGCCCAGCTCGACAACGTCTGATTCCGGCACAAAGAGCGTGAATCCGGTGGGCGGCATGACGCCCGTAAGTACACAGACCGCCAGGATATTGTGCCCGGTGGCGTCGTCGCGGATCGAGTTGGTGACCACCCCCAGCGAGCGGATTCCGGCGTGCGGGAACGCCACCAGCACCACGCGTCTGGGGTCGTTTTTGCCCTGTAATCGTTCTCCCAGGGTGTCGACCAGGTTGCGTACAGCGCGGTAGATGGTGGCGACGATCGGGGCCTTGAGAAACAGCCCATCCACCGTGCGATAGAGCCAGGACCGCACCATGAGGCCCAGAAAGTAAAGCACGCAGAGCACGAGCAGGATCGCCAGGATGGGCGAGGCGATACGGTACCACCAGTCCGGGATTTGCGCTTCCTGAAGCGCGGAGCTTTCGCGCAGCGTGTTGTGCACGCTCTGAGCCAGCATGGCGAGCGGGTCGAGCAGGAAGCGGGCGAGCGTGATGAAGATCCAGTAGACGATCCAGCACGTGATCACCACGGGGGCCGCGACGAGCAGGCCACCCAGAAGCCGGGAGCGGATCAGGGCGAACTGGTTGGAAAACCAGCGCCCGGGCGAGGGGAAATTCGAGGGTTTGGGTCCAGATCCGGGCCGTTCAAGAGTTGCTGCCTCGGGCATGGTGTATCCTCCGCGGATCGAGCGCGCGCATCCCTGTGACGATTCTGTGAATGGGACTTTGAGGGTATCGCGAGCCGTGGCAGGCGGCAATCCGCCTTTGTCTTCCCGGTTTGAATCGGCCGCGCACTTCTTGATTGGCGACCGTCTCCTTGTGACGGCCTGGCGGCCGCCGGTCCGCCATCCAGGCCGGGGTGGATGCCGCAGCAAGCATCGGCGTGCACAGGCCCAGCCCGCGGCTTGAAAGGGTCCGCGCCGCTGCCTGGCAGAAGCGCACGTCGCCATCGCGAAACGACCGTCTTCTTACGACCACGTCCCAGGAAATCAGACGCGCCCTGGCCTACGGTTTTGAAGGCGGCGGCGTATGCGAGCAAACCGCGCCGACCCGGACCATGCCCCGCCTCGTCACCCTCCAGGCGAATGACGCCCCACCACTCGGGGGATCCACCATGCCAACGAGCCTGCCATTCACGCTGCACCGGCTGGTCCGCTCCCGCCGTGTCAACTCGCGCCGGACGCGGCGTCGCGCAGCGTTCCGCCCGGCGTGTCTCGGCCTGGAAGCCCGATCCTTGCTCTCAACGTTGACCGTGACCAGCAATGCGGACGTCGCAAGCGAGGTCGGCACGCTCCGCTACGCCGTCGATCACGCCCAGCGCGGCGACACCATCCTGCTTACCTCGCAGATCCCTGGCCCCATCGTGCTCACCCAGGGCGAACTGGTTCTGAGCCAGAACATCACCATCCGCGGCGAGTCGCCGCAGCCGCCTTCGATCTCAGACGCGGGCGCGTCACGGATTTTCGAAATCGCTCTTGGTTCAAACGTGCATATGATCAATCTTAATCTCGTGGGCGGCAACGGCGTCGCGGCCAATCCCGCCGGCACGGCGAGCTTTGACGGTTCGGGCGGCGCGATCCTGAACCTTGGTAATCTTACACTTGAAAACATGGTGGTATCCAATAACAATGCTTCTGGCAAGGGCGGAGCGATCGAGAACCAGGGTGAGCTGCGGGTGGATGGATCGGCGTTCGCGTCCAATCGCGCAAGCGCGGGCGGCGCGATTGATAATGCCGGGATCCTTGTGGTGAGCGGAACCAGCTTCACGGGCAATTGCGCCAATCTCAGCGTGCAGGTCTCGCAGGGGGGCGCGATCAATAACTCGGGATTACTGGCGGTTTCCGCCTGCACGTTCAGCGGCAACGCGAGCCAGTATGAAGCAGGAGCAATCTGGAGCAGCGGGTTCGCGACGGTCCTTGCGAGCGGATTTGAGCAGAACACGGCGTCGGAGGGCATGGGCGGGGGGATTGAGAGCACGGGGCGGCTGCTGGTCGCCTGGAGCGACTTCGCGGGCAACAGCGCGGGGATCGACGGCGGCGCGATCGAAAGCTCCGCCGTGAAGGCCGCCTCCGTCTTCCTGAGCAGCTTTGAGAACAACTCGGCTGGGTTTGACGGCGGCGCGATTTTCAGCGAGAACGGCGCGGGGGTGGATGTCGCGTATTCACGATTCACCGCGAACTCGGCGACCGACTCGGGTGGGGCGTTTGGTTCCACGAACGACCAGCAGGCGATGCTCCGCGTATGTTCGTTCAGCGGCAACCTGGCGCCTTCTGGAGGCGCGCTCGGCGTGGTGGGCGCCCAGGCGTTCGCCGTGAGCGATTGCCGCTTCAGCAACGACACGGCATCGAGCGTCGGCGGCGGGATCCTGGGCCAGAACCTGGGCTCGGGGCGGGTGAGCGGCTGCGAGTTTGAAAGCGAAAGCGCAGGCCTCGACGGCGGCGCGATCGCGTCCATCTCCAACGGGTCGTTCACGGTCTCTGGCAGTACCTTCAAGGGGAATTCCTCGGGCTCGCTGGCGGGGGCGGTTTATAGCCTGCGGGACACGGATTTCACCGTGTCCCAGACCACTTTCGAGGGCAATTCCGCCCAGATCGCCGGCGGAGCCCTCGCCGCACTCTACGGTGAGTCTATAAATGTTAACATGATCGTATTCACGGATAATATGGCAAAAGAAGGTGGCGCCATTCTGGGCGCGGCGTCTGGATCGCTCGCGGTCACGAATAGCAGCTTCACGGATAACACCGCGGCCGCGGTTGGCGGCGCGATCGATGCCAGCGGCGTGACGGACCTGGGAATCAGCGGGAATTCCTTCAGCGGCAATTCCGCGCCCGACGGAGCGGGGGTCTGTGTGATCGCGGTTGGTACGCTCAACGGAGACTCGAACCCGGTGGATTACATCGGCTTGCTGGTAACGAGCAATCGCGGCCTGCTTTCAGGCGACGCCAGCACATCGTGAGTTGATCTGGTTCGGGGCGATGGCCTTCGGGCGCGTTGCGGCGCTGGCTCCTGGGATCACGGGCAACCGAGTTTGACTCGCCCCGGCGCCGCGGAGCGGGTAGGATCAGATCCACTGAGCGGCCCTCGGAGTCAAATCGCTCGGCGGACCTGTGAGAGGATCATCGGACCATGGCCAGTAAGCCGGCGAGCGAACCGGTCGCGTCGCCTCGTGTTGTGAATGTGGATGGCGTCCCCTTGCGGCTGGCGATGCCCGACCGCTCCCACGAGGAATGGATCGGTCAACGCGAGGTCTTGCGTCAGCTTCTGGCGTGCTGGCTCGTGGTCGATGAGCGCGACTTGCCGCTTTCTCCCCGGCTCACTGGGCCGCCCGGGATCGGCAAGACAACCCTCGCCACCGCCGCGGCCCGGACACGCAAACAGCCCATCTTCATCAACCAGTGCACCGCCGATACGAGGCCCGAGGATCTCATCGTCTCGCCCGTGCTCGCTGAGAACGGCAAGATCGCCTATCACGCTTCCCCCCTTGTTTCCGCCATGCTCACGGGCGGCGTGTGTGTGCTCGACGAGGGCAACCGCATGAACGAGAAGTCATGGGCCAGCCTCGCCCCCTTGCTTGACCATCGCCGCTACGTCGAAAGCGTCGCGGCCGGCATCAGCATTCCGGCGGATCCCGCCTTCCGAGTCTGCGTCACGATGAATGAGGACGAGTCAACCTACGAGGTGCCCGACTACATTCTTTCGCGCTTGCAGCCCACGCTCGCGCTTGGATTCCCCTCACGCGGGGACGAGATGGCGATTCTGAAGTATCATCTCCCCTTCGCGGAGGACGCGCTGCTCGCGCTGACCGTTGAGTTTCTCCAGCAGGCGCACGAGCTCAAGCTGGAGTTTTCGCCGCGCGATGGGATCACTCTCCTGCGTTACGCGATCAAGCGGATGGCTCAGGATCCCGCGCACCCCATGAGCCGCGATACCGCCTGGCGTGAAGCGCTTCTGCGCGTGCTCGGCGAGGAGGCGCTTGACCTTGCCAGGCTGGCCCGCAAGAAGCGCGGATCGCTCGGCGGTCAGCAGTCGCCGCTGGGCCTTGGCGATCTGTTCTTTGGACCCGACGATCCGCTTCATCCTGACCGCGACGACGATTCCGACGATTGACGCAGGCGCGCGGCATGGGCTCGCCCGTTGTCGGGGCCGCGGCCTGGGCCGCCGTCTCCCCGCCGCGCGTGCGCTGGGAAGAGCTGCCTGTTGATCGCTGCCTCAAGATCCCCCTGGCTCATCGAGTCCTGCTCGGAGCCAGCCGCTTCGCTCAGCAGCGTTTCAAGCGTCTGCCTGGCTTCTTCGTGAGAGAGCCGGCCGTCGCCGTTGGCGTCCGCCAGGCGCATGATCTGGGCAGAGAGGAAGCTGCCCGGGGCGAGCCAGTGCGGGCGCGGCGGAAATCCCGGCATGGGCCCGTGGGACGGCGCGCCAGGGGGTGCCGGCGCAGGCGCGGGCTGCCCCGCGAACAGCGCGCGCTCGCCTGCGCTCGGAAGCGAGGGATTCTGCTCCCTTTCCTTGATGAATCCCAGCGTAAGCGCCATCGCAAGCGCGCTTGCCACGAGCACCATGAGTCCAACCACCGGCGGCGCATCGGCGATCCGCTTGCGCGCAAGCGCGAAGCAGCCGCCGAGTACCACGGCCATCGCACTACCAATTAAAAGCGCACTTAAAATCTCATGAAGTGATAGATCAAGAAGCGATTCCCATCCTGCCAGACCGAGCCGTGTCATGATCTCCCTCCAATCAGGATTCGAAGCGGGAACGTGGGGGCAATCTCGAGCAAGAGGATTCGCGCCGGGGGTTCACTCGCGCGCGGCGGGCGCGCTTGCGCGCGGCCAGGCGTCGAGCACGGCCTGGTCGAGCGAGGGGTAACACTCCACGAGCATGGTGAGCCGCACCTGGTGCAGCACGGTCATCACCCGCGCCCGGGCCTGGCAGATGCGCATCGCGCCCCCCTGATCATGCAGCCGCAGGTGATGCGCGAGCAGGACGCCGATGGCCCGGGGCGCGACGCGGTCGATATTCTCGAGATTCACCACCAGGCGAAGGCAGCCGGCATCGTGGCGTGAGAGCCGGAGCGCTTCGCGGAGGGCGTCGATTTCCTCATCGCCAAGCAGGTTCGACATCCGAGGCGTGGCCACGAGCGCGTCTTGCACCAGCTCGAAGGCGAAACGTTCTTCGAGGAACGCGCGGTCTGGCCCGGAGGTTGGAAACGCGAGCGTTGGGCCTGGATCCTCGGGTGCGCAATCGAGCTCAGGCAGTGACGCATCGTGAGCGAGCGAGCGGCCGCGCTTGCTGGGATCGACCGGCTCGATACGCAGCGTGCACACCGCCGGACCGATCTGCACGCGATCACCGTGTTGCACCGGGATCTCGGCGTTTCGGAGCGGTTTGCCCCGGACGATCGTGCCGTTCGTACTGGCGAGATCCTGCACAAAGTACTGGCCGTTGCGCGCGAGGAACACGGCGTGCCGCTTGCTGATCAGGGGGGAGTTGATTCGCAGGTCGCAGCCTTGCTGGCGGCCGACCACGTAGCGATCCTTGTTCACTGGGATCGGGCGCGGTTTGTTGCCGCCAAGCTGAATGAGCAGGGTGAGCCTGCTCCGGCTGGCGTGGGTGGAGTCGCGCGTGGCAGGGACACGCGTTGTGGGGGCTTGTTCGCCCATCGCCTGGGCATCCGCGCTGGAAAGCAGCGCGGCGAGGATCTCAACCGGCAGCGCGGGTGGAGCGGGATCGGCGGGCCAGGGGGTGTCCAGGGCGGCCGGTTCGTCGGCCGCGAAGACGATCCGATTGGGTCCCG
Organism: Planctomycetales bacterium; assembly: GCA_027451885.1. Classification (GTDB taxonomy): domain Bacteria; phylum Planctomycetota; class Planctomycetia; order Isosphaerales; family Isosphaeraceae; genus JAKBAP01. The sequence goes on along the minus strand of DAIDHX010000098.1, from coordinate 3,074 downwards.
CGATCGCGAAGACACGCGCGTCGCGCGGGTCGATTCCGCAGACCTTGAGCATGCCGCCTGGCTTTGCGGCCGCGCGCCGGGCGGCCTCGACCAGAATCGCCGCGACCCAGCTCGAAAACCGCTCGACGTCGCGGAAATCGACGACGACGCGGTGGTTATCGGCCTCGATCAGATCGAGCAAATCGGCCCGCAGCTCCTCGACTCGAGCGGGCTTGACGAGATTTCGGTCAACCAGAGTGACGATCGTGATCCCTCGCTTGTAAGCGACGCGAAAGTGGGCCCACACCGGCGGCAGGTTCCGCGTTGCCGAGCCGGCGGCCGGCCCGCGCCGACGTGCGCCCGGCAGCCCCTTGATCAACCGGTTCCAGATCGAGCCGCCATGTCCAGGCAGCACGGCATCGGCGTCGATCGTCGATGAGATCCATTCCTCGAGCCGCTGGAAGCTCGTACGCTCCGGATCGATCCTGCGCTTGAGCCCAAGCGCCTCCGCGGCGAGCGCGGGCGTGGAAACAACGTGATTCGCCTCGCCCAGTGGAATCGCGAGCCCCATGCTCGACATTGACCGCCTCCTCCGCGCACCCGATGCGCGGACGTCGAAAAGGGCGCGGTGGCCCCGCGCCTGGCACCTGCGTAAGTACATGCAAGAAAAGCTCGTGCACGACCTGGGGATGGCCCGGGCGGGCCCCGCCATGTGTCGCACGATCACCACGTTTCGGTAGGCGTCAATCACCCCTGGAAAGGCCCGGATCGTCGCCAAACAGGTTCACTTCAGTCGGAAAATGAAGGCTAAATCTGAATTCAGCAAAAAGGCGGGCCCAGGTCGCGGCAATTGTCGCTCATTGAGCCGAGGGAGAGGTTTCGCCCGTCTCGGCGGGCGGCATCAATTCCCGCAATCCTCGCTGGGTCGGCCTCCCCTGGATGCACGCCGGCCCTGCGCGGTTGACGGTGGGGCCGGTCTTCGATCTGTCGCACGATTGTGAGGAATCGTTCGCGGATCGGGACCGGTTCCACTGCCGCGCCTGTTCGGGATCGATTTGGTCTGGGTGCATGGCCAGGGCTTGCTCTTGAGCCTGCTGGCCGCGTGGCTGTCACTTACTCCGCGTGCGGTGGAGCGAGGCCGAGCAGCTCGCGTGTGGAACGCTCGATCGTGGTGCAATACCGTTCGAGCGGCAGGTTCTCTCCGCCTTCGCCGAAGGGTTCCTCGATGTCCTCGGCCACGAGCTCGATGCCCAGCAAGAAATAGGCGGCGAGAACGAAGATTGGAAAGCCGGACAGCCCGGTGTCCTCGATCAGATAGAAGGGTGCGATGGCCAGATAGATGGCCAGCCCGTGCCGCAGGAGTGCGCGGTAAGAGCTCGAGAGCGGCGTGGTTCGAATGCGTTCGCAGGCGCCGCAGACTTGCATGAAGTTGCGCAGCTCGTCGTTGAGCCAAAGGACATTGAACGAATCGATGGCGCCTCGCGCCCGGAGCTGCTGGATCTGGGTGGCGATCTGGGCGGCGATGCGGCTGGGGCGATGCTCAGGCGCCGCCGCGGCCGGATCGGCCGCCGATGGCTGCGCAGGGTCCGATTTCCGCAAATGCTCGAGCAGCGCCCAGGCGAAATCAATCACCAGCCGGCCCAGCGACTCACGCTCGGAATCGCGGATTTCCGGCAGCGCCTGGATCTTGAGGCAAAGGTTGCGCGATTCGTTGGTAAGCTGGCCCCAGAGCTTGCGCGCTTCCCACCAGCGGTCATAGGCATGGGTGTTTCGAAAGCTAATGAAGAAGCCGAGCACCAGGCCGTTCAGGACCGTCGATTCCGCGCCCCACTCGATCGGCGGCAGATGGCCCTGGTCGATGGCAATACTCACACCCAGGCCGTACGCTGACAGTAAGATCACGTACGTCCAGAGCTTGCCACGGATCGGCAGCGGTGGAAAAACACGGGAGAGCCATTGCCGGATTGGTGTCATCGAGCACAATCCCAACTGCCTGGGCGTCCCGGTCTTCGCCGCCGGGCTCCTGCCAAGCTAGAATAGAACGCCGAGCCATCGGGGTCGAGCCCGCCTGGCTGTGATCGGCCAGTGAATTGCAAGGGGCATGAGGAGGACAGGGAATGCCGGACCCGGAGCCAGGCTCGACTGAGGAATTCCTGGCGCTTTCGCCACGGATTCGGGTGTTGCCGATCATCCATGGCGCGGGGGATTGCGCGGTTGTGGTGCGGGACGAGCTGCTCCGCGTGGACTACGATTGCCTGGCCGTCCCCTTGCCTCCTTCGTTTCAGGAGGACGTGGAAACCGCGGTGGCGGGGCTGCCGGAGATTTCGATCGTCGTCCAGCCGGATAGCGAGGATGAGGCGGGTGATCGCGGCTACAGCTACGTTCCCATCGATCCCTGCCAGGGTGTGATCGCCGCGCTGCGAGTCGCGGCCGAGGAACGGATCGAGCGTGCGTTCATCGATCTTGAGACCTCGGGGTTCGTGGCCGTGACCGGCGAGTTCCCCGATCCTTATGCACTCAAGCGGGTGAGCCTGGAGCGCTTTGCCGCGGCGCTCTTGCCGGCCGTGGCCGCCCCCGAGCACCCCCAAACCCGCGCACGCATCGCCTGGATGGCCAGGCAGCTCCACGCGCTCGAAGCCCGCAAGAAGCGCATCCTTTTCGTCTGCTCGATCCTCGACTGGCCCTGGATCAAGGACGCCTATTCCCGCAACCTGCCCGCGCCCACGCCCGATGCGCCCCCCCGGCCCACGGCCGCCTATCCCGTGGATCCCAGTACACTCCTCTTTGTGCTGGGCGAGCTGCCGTACATCACCGGCCTCTATGAGCGCGGCAGGCGCACGCTCGAACCCGACGACAATCTCTCCGTCGACGGCGTCAAGGAGCTCGTGCTCGACGCCCGGGAACGGCTGCGTCGAACCCACCCGCGCGCGGCCGAGCGGCTCACGCCGCAGGCACTTACAATCTATTTTAAATATGTGCGCAACCTCGCGCTCATCGGCCGCCAGCTCACCCCCGATTTCCACACCCTGGTCACGGCCGCGCAGCAGGTTTCGGGGGACGATTTCGCGCTCGCGATCGCCGAGACGGCCCGCTCC
>DAIDHX010000097.1 GCA_027451885.1 Planctomycetales bacterium | reverse complement strand
GCCGAAGGCCGATTTCATCGTGCGCGACTGCATCGGCCGCCAGTGGCAGCTCGGCACCGTCCAGCTCGATTATGTACTCCCCGAGCGGTTCGGCATCGAGTACATCGGGCCCGACAACCATCCCCACCGGCCCGTCATGATCCACCGCGCGCCGCTCGGCAGCATGGAACGGTTCATGGGCATCCTCATCGAGCATTTCGCGGGCGCGTTCCCGCTCTGGCTCGCACCCGAGCAGGTGCGCGTGCTCCCCATCTCCGACAAGGTCGCCGAATACGCCGGGCAGGTCCACGCACGGCTGCGCGAGAACGGATTCCGCACCACGCTCGACGCCCGGGCGGAAAAGATCGGCGCCAAGATCCGCGACGCGCAGCTCGAAAAGATCCCGGTGATGCTCGTCGTGGGCGCGAAGGAGGCCGAAACCGCCAGCGTCTCCTATCGCGACCGCGTCGCCGGCGACCAGGGCGCGATGCCGCTCGAGCAGGCGCTCGCCCGTTTGATCGACGAGCGCGACACGCGCAAGGTTGTCGCCCGCGAGCCTCTGCCCTCCGCCGACCCTGGCGACGGCAAGGAGGATCACACCTACTGATCGCGCAGGCGCGTGCGCGACCAGTTCGGCCTGGACTTCCATCCCATGCACGAAACTCCGATCGGTCCCGAGTCCGTGGCCGCCGCGGCTCAAAGGCTTGCCCCCTGGGCGAATCGCACACCGGTGATGCAGTCGCGCACCCTGAACTCGCTTTGCGATGGCACGGTTGCGATCAAGTGCGAGAACTTCCAGCGCTCGGGGTCGTTCAAATTCCGAGGCGCGATGAATGCGGTGTTGTCGCTCTCGGACGAGGCCAGGGCAAGAGGGGTGGTCACGCACTCCTCCGGCAATCACGGCCAGGCGCTTGCGCTTGCGGGCAAGCTGCTCGGCGTGGGTGTGACGGTCGTCTCACCACGTACCGCGCCCGCGATCAAGCTGGCCGCGATCGAGGGCTATGGCGCCCGGCTGGTGCTTTGCGAGCCCACGTTCGCCTCGCGCGAGGAGCACGTCTCGCGCGAGATCGCCCACCACGGACTCACCCTAGTGCATCCCTTCAATGACTGGAGCGTGATCGCCGGCCAGGGGACCGCGGCCGCCGAGCTCATCGCCGAGGCCGGCCCCTTCGACGTGGTCATGTGCCCCGTCGGCGGCTCCGGGCTGCTCGCGGGCACCTCACTCGCCGCTCGTGCGGCATCCCCCACGATCCGCGTCTGGGGCGCAGAGCCCGCCGCTGCCGACGACGCCAGACGCTCGCTCGAAGCCGGCGTGATCCACACCTCCGCCGATCCCGTCACCATCGCAGATGGACTCCGCAGCACCGCCGTGGGCGAACGCCCGTTCTCGATCTTCTCACGCATCGTCGAACGCATCGCCACCGCAACCGAGCCCGAGATCATCGCCGCGACCCGCTTCGTCTGGGAACGCATGAAGCTCGTTGCCGAGCCCTCCTGCGCTGTGCCCATCGCCACGATTCTCTCAGGGGCGGCCCCGGTCAAGGGCCTGCGCGTGGGCGTGATCCTCTCCGGCGGCAATGTCGACCTGAGCGCCCTTGCCCGCCTGCTCGCCGAAAGCCCATGATCGAGGCCGAAATCGGCCCCGCCCCGGTCACAACCCATGCAGGATCGCCACGCCATGACCCAGCCCAACGCCGAGCCGGCACGCAGGCGCACAGGGCTCGGGATCCTGGCGCTCGCGGCTGTGGCCGTGCTCACCTATCTCGCATACCAGGAGCGCCTGGCGCAGCCGCCGCACCCGCAAAGCGCAATCCCCGCGCCGGGCGCAGCGGGCATCGCCCTCGCCGCGTCCGCGCTCGCCGGCGTGGGCATCGCCGCCGCCCTCGGGGTCGACGTCCGCGTCGCACTCTTTCTGGGCTCCATCCCACTCTTTCTCGCCCAGGGCGACCTCGCGGCCATGTTCAAGCGCATGGTGGCCGAAATGGCCAACGCCGGCACCGTCGCCCCCATTTGCTCCGCCATGGCCTTCGCCCATGTGCTCAAGCTCACCGGTTGCGATCAGGAGCTCGTACGCTTGCTTCTGCACCCCCTGCGCGGGATGCGTGCGCTCCTCGTGCCCGGCGGCATTCTGGCCGGCTACCTGATCAACACCACCATCGTTAGCCAGGCGGCGACGGCCGCGGTGCTGGGCCCGATTCTCGTGCCGCTGCTCCGCGCAGGCGGGCTAAGTGCTGTCTCCGCCGGCGCGGTGCTGCTCCTGGGCGCCTCGATGGGGGGCGAGCTCTATAACCCAGGCGCAGTGGAAATCCGCAAACTCGCCGAGCTGCTCGAACGCCAGGGCGCGGAGGTCGTCGCCAGGCTTACCCCGCTCAATCTGGTCGCCTGCGCGACAGCGCTCGGCGTGTTTTGCCTGCTCGAATCGCGCAGAACCCGCTCGCACGCTCCCGAGCCAGAGACCCAGGACCCGCCGCACGACGAGCCGCCGATTCGCATCCTGAAGGCGCTCACGCCCCTCGTTCCAATCGCGCTTCTGCTCGTCGACGGCGTGATCGGCCCGAACGCAGTGACTCGTCCCTTCGAGGGCCCGCCCAAGATCCTGGCCGCGATCCTCATCGGCGTCGCCGCCGCCGCCTGGTCCGACCCCCGCTCGATCCGCGGCCTGGCCGAAGCCTTCTGGGCAGGCGCAGGGCAAGGTTATTACCACGTCATCTCGCTGATCGTCGCGGCCTCCACCTTCGCCCAGGGCGTTCAAAGCACCGGCGTGATCGGCCTCGTGGCCACGTCCCTCGCCGGAGCGCGGTTCGGAGCGCTCGTCGTCGCCGCGCTCATGCCCTGGACGCTCGCCACCATCGTCGGCACCGGCATCGCTCCCGCCATCGCCGTCATGGAGTTCTTCGTCCCCTCCGCGCGTGACCTGGGGCTGAACCCGTTCACGCTTGGCGCAGTCGCCTCGTTGCGTGCGCATTTCGGACGGCCGATGAGCCCCGCCGCCGCTGTCGTCGCCACCGCCGCTCGAATCTCAGGCACGCAGGTCAGGGAACTCGTCACTCGCGTCGCACCCCCGCTGCTCGCCGCCGGCCTCGTCATGCTCGCCTACGCCACGCTCGTGGGCGCGCGCGAAATCAGCCGTTAAAATCAATCACTCTCTATCACATCGATTCCAGGATCAGCCCATGGCCGATAACCATTCCTTCGACGTCGTCAGCGAAGTCAACCACGCCGAGATGCACAACGCCGTCGTCCAGGCCCAGCATGAAATCGCCGTGCGATACGACTTCAAGGGCACGCACGCCTCCATCGAGTTCAACAAAAAAGACGCCAAGCTCACCCTGCTCGGCGACCATAAGGGCCAGCTCGAAACCGTGGTGCAGATTCTCAAGGAAAAAATGGCCAAGCGCGGAGTGCCCGCCGCCGCGCTCAAGCGCGGAAAGATCGAGGACGCCAGCCACGACTCCGTCCGCGAGATCCTCACGCTCCACACCGGCGTCGATGCCGACGACGCCCGCAAGATGATCAAGGGCATCAAACAGCTCAAGGTCAAGGTTCAGGCCCAGATCATGGACGACAAGGTCCGCGTGACCGGCAAGAAGATCGACGAGCTCCAGACCGTGATCGCCTACCTCAAGGAGAACGGGCCGGAATACCCTCTCCAGTTTGTCAATTTTACGTGACCGCTAAGACGTCGCCAGCCATCCTCGTTCGGCTGGTCCGGCGGCCTGGGGCGCTTGAGTTGAGGCGAGAATCGTCCGATCACAAAAGGACCGCGACGGCGGCGGAGGTTAGCAATCCCCCGAGGAGACGAGCCATGGGCTTCTGGAACGGACGCCTGACGTTCACTCGCTATCATGTCGACGGCGCAGCCCCGCTGCCTGTGGGCGAAGAGCTGATCGACAAGGCCAGGGGTCGATCGATCGCCCAGGCCCAGCGCGGGGCGGATGGCGTGACCGTGGGTTTCGCAGGTGGCGACCACGTTCTCGACACCACGATCGACTTCGCCAAGAACGTTGTCGACGACGCCGTCCACCTGGCGGTGCGCATCGACGCCGACAAAATTCCCTCCGCACTCCTCAAGGCCTACACCCAGCTTGAGCTCGACGTGCTGGCGCAGGGGAACCCGAGCGGCCATCCCACAAAAGCCCAGCGTGCGGACGCGCGTGAGGCCGCGATCCTCCGGCTCGAGGCGGAAGCCGCAGACGGCCGCTTTCAACGCATGAGCCACACGCCCATCCTCTGGGATGTGCGCTCAGGGGTCGTCTACGTGGGCGCAGTGACCTCCAGCGTGCTCGACCGCGCTGTCACGCTCTTCCGTGAGACCTTCGGCCTGCCGCTCGAGCCGATGACCGCCGGCTGGCTCGCCCGCACCCAGGCCCGCGTCCGCGGTATCGACGCCGACTCCTCCGCCCTGCTCGAAGGCGGACCGCTCAGGCTGTTCGAGTCGGGCGATTCCGCCGTCGCCTGGAGCGAGGACGATCCCGGCAGCCTCGACGCGCTCGGCAACGAGCTGCTCGTCTGGCTCTGGCGCAGACTCCAGCAAGAAGGTGACGCAATCGCGCTCGGCGATGGCTCGGACGCGACCATCATGCTCGCCAGGACGCTCCTGCTCGATTGCCCCAGGGGCCAGACCGGGCGCGACCAGCTCACCGACGACGCCCCCGCCCGTTTGCCGGAAGCCTTCCGCGCGCTCCAGGCCGGCAAGCTCCCACGCAAGGCCGGGCTGATCCTCAACCGCCAGGGCGCACAGTACGAATTCACGCTCCAGGCCGAGTCGCTCGCAATCTCGAACGCCGGCCTGCCCAAACCCGACGGCAAGCTCACGCCTCACGATCTCCGCATCCATCGGCTCGAAAGCCTGCGCCATCTGGCCCAGACGATCGACCTGCTCTTCGATGCCTTCATCGCCCAGCGCACCAGCTCGCACTGGGCCGATGAGCTCGGGCGCATCCGCGCCTGGCTCCAGGCGGCGTGAAGATCCTGCCCCATCATGATCGATGCACCCAGGCGATCCCGTCGTCTGGGTGCTCGATTTGATGCCCCCAGGATCAGACCCAAGTCTAACGCTGAATGTTGAACAAGGGCGCACGGGACCGGATCAGCTCAAGCTCAAGCGCGCGGCGAATCCTGTGGCTCACGGTCTCGTCCAGCACCTGAAGCTCCAGGTGCAGCGCCGCCGTCGTTTGCTCCCACAACCAGCGCGCCAGGTGCTTGTTGTCGGAATGGTCGAGGTGCTTGCGGATGCGGTTTTGCAGGTTCTCCGCCTCGCCGACATAGAGCGTCGCCTCGCTCGAATAAAAGAGATAGAGCCCCGCCTTGCTGGGCACGGAGGCGATCGCCATCGCCTCAACTTTGAGTTGAATGACCTCCACCGGCCGCGCCACACGCGCAAGCAGCTCAGGCGCGAGCCGCTTTTGCTTGCGTAAATTGAGCGCAGCCCAGCGATACGCCAGCGGCGCACCACCAGGCGCGATCGACGCCGCAAGCGCGTCGAACTCCTCCACAAGAGCAGGGTCGCAGATCACCTCATCGAGCGAACACCCAGCCCTTCGCTCGAGATACCGCGCGGCGATCTCCGCCGCGAACCGATAGTCCCCCTGGCTCGGCAAGATCGTGCGCCTGGAGCGAATGCCGCGGAGCAAGCCCCCTTTGCGCGAATTGAGCAAGGCCTGGTTCAGCTTCGCCGGCGCAAGCGTCAGCCCGCGCCTGGAACACGCATCCAGAAAGGTGCGATTGATCTCGGGATCGGCGACCACGCGATCTGGAGAATAACCCCGGCAGGTCTCGCGAAAGGCTTCGAGGAGCGATTCTTTCATGCCGCCGAGGGACCGAGCGCGTTGAGGCTTGGCTTTGCCAGTTGGATGACCCGCTTCTGCATGCTCAGCAGGTCGATGGGGTCGCTCACATCCGGTTGCGGGAGCACGCGGATCGACCGGGCCTTGAGCACCTGCTCCCAGTGCCCGATCTGACTGGCGGCGAACTGGGTCACAAAGCGCGCCCGCAAATTGAGTGCGCTGCCCACGTAGGCGATGCCGCTGGCCTGCTCGACCAGATAAAGCCCTGGCTTGTCGATCGAATGCTCCACCGCGCCCTTGAGCGGCAACGGTTTGCTCGACTGGAATCGCTTGAGAGTAAGCGCCTTGAACGATGTCGATCGCGCCTGGGCCGTGCTTGAAGTCTTGCGCAGCCGAAGCGCGCCCCAGCGATATTCCAGCGCCGTGAACCCGGGCGCGAGCTTGCGCGCCCGGCTGTCGAACTCCTCGGCGAGCACGGGGTCGCAAAGAATCTCATCGAGCGTGCCGCGATCGTGCATCTCATGCCAGGCGATCTCGCTGGCGAACAGGAATCGATCGCACTGTTCCCATGGCATCTCGGTTCTGCGCGAGACGGGGAGCTGCAGCTTGCCCGCCTTGCGCAGCGACATCAGGCCGCAATGCCAGTCGCGCGCGGCGCCCGATAGGCCGAGCTCCTTGCATTTGCCGGCAAGGCGACCGCTGAGCTCGGGATCAGCGAGCACGCGGTCGAGCGAGTAGCCGTCGTAGATCGCTTCATAGGCCCGGATGAGATGCGCCACATCGACTTCAAGCGCGGTCGCCAGAGTCTTACCTCGCTCGGGCGCGCCGGCAGAGGTGGAAACCTTCCCGGACTCCGAGGCCTTGCCCTTCGCACGCGGCTTCGCACCGGCCGAGCGCGGCTCGCTCGGCGTCGACGGTGCACTCATCAGGGGCTCAGGCGCGCCTTCAAGCGGGTCGCCCACGCGCACCCCCTCCAGCCGCGCTGTGCCACGCTCGACATACTCCTTCGAAAGCTCAAACCCGACGAACCGACGCCCCAGCTTCTTCGACACCGCCAGGGTCGTCGCGCTGCCCGAAAATGGGTCGATCACCAGCTCGCCCGGCTTCGAACACAAACGGATGATCCGACCCAGAAGCTGCTCCGGCATCTGGCAGCCATGGAAACCCGCTCGCTCGCTGAACGTCCCCGCCACCCGCGGGAAATACCACGTATCCTCCGCCGGAGTGAAACAATCCGTCAGGTCCTGCGGGCGCAAAATCCAGGTATCATCCGGCAGCCGGCCACGCGGATTGGCGCGGCGGTCGTTATAAACCAACTGCCGCGCGGACGGGATCCGATTCTCAAGATCCTCGTCATTGAACGTGAAGTTCTTCGCATCCTTCACAAAATAGAAAAGATGAGCATGTGAACGTGTGAACTTCCGCGTGCAATTCACGCCGAAGGTGTAGTACCAGATCACCCAGCTTCGCGAGATGAAGCCCAGATCCTGGCAGAGGACCTTGCTCTCCGCGGCGTATTCGTCGCCAATGGCCAGCCAGAACGCACCGGATGGTTTGAGCACGCGATAAACCTGCTCGATCCACGACCGGGTCCAGGCGAGGTAGTCGCTTCGGCTCTTGCGATCGTCGTAGACGTCGTACTCATAACCGATATTGAAGGGCGGGTCCGCGAAGGCCAGATCGACAGTGCCGGCGGGCAGTTTGGCCAAAGACTTGACGCAGTCCCCCTGGACGATCGAGTTGAGAATACCCGGCTCGATCCCATTCCGCATGGCCAGCCTCATCGTGAAGACGCCGCCCAGGAGCTTCCCTGGTGATCGACGCTAATGGATAACCTCTGTACAGTAAAAAATCAAGGGTCGACCTGCGGTCCCCGGCGCGCTTTTTGCGCGTGTCTGCTCGTTTGCGCGGGGGGGAACGGCGTCGTCCCTTGAATCATAACGCATGCTCGCGTTCGTCGTTTGCGGCAGGAAGTTTCAGGGAGCAAATGCTCTGCCTGGCCGCAGACTCGAGCGATTACCTCCGGCTCCGCGCAAAAAACACCCCGCGGTCGTGCGAGTGCAATCGCCGCGGGGTATCGTTCTGGTCCGCGCCTGGAGTATTAACCAAGCAGGTTGTGGACGTCTCGCAGTTTGGCGGGAATGTCGATTTCCTGGATGCAGGAAGGCAAGCACTCGCCGCATCCCACGCAGGAGGTGCCGTTGCGGGTGAGTGCGGCGTATTCCTTGCGAGCGCGGTCGAGATCGCGATAATCCCGAGCATAGCGCTCGTAGCGGAAGATGTCCGTCACGCCGATATGCTCCGGGCAAGCCGAGACGCACTGGGCGCACAGGAGGCAGGTCAGCCCCTTGTTGTAGCCGGCCAGCAGGGCGAGCATCTCGTGATCTTTCGGCGTCATGGCCAGCACGGCCGCGCCGGCGTTCTCGCGGAACTGGTCGAAGTTCTTGGTCGCGATCACCGCCGCGGTGAGATTGTCATTCGACTTCAGCCACTTGACCATCGCCGCCGCCGGGGTGCTGTCCTTGTACCTGGGATCGGCCAGCAGCTTCTGGAACTTGGCATCGTGCGATGCGCGACCCACGCCCCCCATTGTCTTCATGGCGATGGTGCCGATGTCCTTCTTCTTCGCGACCTCGATCCACTCCTGCACTTCCTTGCGATCGCCGTACGTGTAGAAGAACTGGGTCGCCTCGTAGGGGCGGTTGTCGGCCAGGTAGTGCATGATCTCCCAGGCCATGTCCCCGCCGATCGAATTGTAATGGTGCTGGGAGATGGCCAGGTGCTTGACCAGCCCTTCCTTCTTCAACCGCTCGAACGCGCGCACCATGCCCGGGTTCGACTTTGCTTCCTCGATCGAGTGATAGTCGAAGTGGAACTTGAAGACGTCGTAATAGCCCACGCCTGATTCCTTCAGGCGATGCTTGACGAACTGGTAGTGCTGCTCCTCGTCGATCTTGCCGCGGGTGTGATCGCCGTTGACGCGGTCGACGACGCATTCCAGGTAGTAAGACTCGCGCGGCTGGCGCTTGAGCACAGCCGGGATGGAGTCCTTGTTCCAGGCCTGGGCCTTGTGCCAGTAGTTCACGCCGGCGGCCACCGCGCGGGGAACGAGCTCCTTCGACCAGTCAGACGCGCCGATGAGCCAGCCGATCTCAAGCCCCGTGCGCCCATAACGCCGGGTGGGGAGCTTGCCACTGGCCTGTTCCGCCGCATGGACCGGCAGGCTGCCCACGCCCGCCACGGCCACGCCTGTCGCGGCCACGCCTGTCGCTCCGATCCGCATCATGTCCCGGCGAGAAAGGTTCTGCGTCTCGTCAGCCATGGCCGTGTCCCTCTTTTCTGATAAACAGGAATCGCACAGACGCCAGCAGGCGAGTCCCGCACGAGCGTCCCGCATCCGAAATCTTTCAGGACCAGTTCCACCAAAGATTAAACACGCGCGACGGGATGATGTCAAAGTGGAACCGATCAACCATTGCCTCCTTGCCGAACTTTCGGTCTCAACGCGCAAGGAGAGCGTGATCATCCAGATTGGAACAAACCGCAGGAGCGGAGACCGTCCCAGACGATCAACCGGCTACACCCGCGTGTGCTCTTCCTGGGACGTCTGATCCACGTTTTCGAAGGCTTCGATCAGCTCCCTGCGCCGTTTGAGATAAAGCGCGATCGGCCGGTCGGCGGGAATGAAGCGTTCGCCGATCTCGAGGTCGGCCACCTTCGGCCGTTGCTCGCGAATGACCAGGTAATCCTCGGCCAGAATCCTGCGGTTGAAGACGTTGCTCAGCCAGGCGATGAGCCGCACCAGCCTGCGCGGCAGGTTCATCTTCAGGCAGCTTTGCATGTAGATCACGCATTCGCCATCGGCCACGGGGGCGATCACGTTCACCGCCCGCACCGTTTCGGAGAGCCGGATTTGCCAGAGATTCGGAAACCGGAAGACCAGCATGGCGGGGCCTTCGGGGGGCGGCAACTGAGTGGGCTTCGCGGCGGGAAGGCCAGCGTCCGGCTGATTGCTCACCCAGATCTGGATGGAGTCGTCCTCGAGGGTTGTGTAAGGCCCATTCACGAGCGTTCGCTGGCCGCGGCCGATGGTCCTCGCGTGCACGAACGGCAGATGGCTGACGTCGAGCAAGCCCTCGATCGCGCGGCTATGGTCGGCGTCCCAGGGAACGCGCGTGGTGTCGACCTCGAAGCCCTCGAGCTCGCTGAACCACGGCAAGGGGGGATAGCTCGCCCGCGGGCGGCCGTACCACGCCCAGATGAAGCCATGCGCCTCCTGAGTCTGGTAAACAGTGCACTGAAAGATCCTGGGGATTGCGGCCGCCTTGCCATTCGCGGGGATGAGCTGGCATGCGCCATCGGCCGAGAACTCAAAGCCGTGAAATGGGCACTGGAGATGGCCAGACTTGATCTTGCCGATGCTCAGCCGGCTGCTGCGATGCGGGCAGCGGTCGTTCATGAGTGAAACACGCCCCGCACCATCGCGCCAGGCGACCAGCTCCTGGCCGAACCTGCGCACGCCGACCGGCTTCCCAACGGGAACCTCACGCGACTCGAGAATCGCGTACCAGTAATCGGGAATAAGCATCGATGTGCTCCTGTCTCGGCCGTGCCACCGGTTCCAAAATTAACCGCAAGCAGCATATGCCAAGCGTCCAGATCCGGCATCCCGGCAAGCCCCGAGCCTTGCCACGCCCGACGAAACCTGATGACGTCGACAATCTTCGCTTCAGGATCGACGATTCAAGAAGCCTCAAGGGAGAAGGCAAACCGGGGCGAACTCAGCGGATCAGGCTCGACAAAGAATCACAGCCGGGAGCACGTCGCGAAGCGCTTGCCTTGGTACTCCCGATTCCGCACAAATCCCCGCCAAACTGGCGCGGCGGAATCCGGCAAGATCCGTATAATCCCTATGATCCAACCCGCTTGCGCATTGCAAGGACGGTGCGCGCGGGATCGACGCTCCTGGCTGCAAGCGCCTGTTTCAGGCGCCCGGCAGGCGCCCTAAGCTCAACTTGGAGAATGAGAAATGCCTCGGATCGCGAGCCCAGCGCTCAGTGCCATCCTCGCTTTATCCTTCGCTGCGCCGGTCGCGAGAGGCCAGGCGCAAGCACCCGCGACCGCTCCCGCGCCGACGCCCGTCACCGCCGCCGCGAGCCGCTCGGGGCTCACCGGCCTCAACGACGTCGTCGCCAGCGTGACCAACAATGGCAAGACCGACAACGTCACCAAGGGTGAGGTCATCACCTTTCTCAGCCACTATCCCCCGCCCCAGCCCGAGGATCGCGAAACCGTCTATCGCGAAACGCTCGAGAGCCTCATCAACACCAAGCTGCTCACGCAGTTCCTCATCCGCCAGAACATCGTCGTGCCACCCGAGAAGATCGACGCCGAGATCGAGAAGCTCAAACAGCAGCTCAAGGCCGATAACCAGGATCTGCCCACCGCCTTGCGGCAAAACAACATCTCGATGGAAAGCCTGCGGCAGGAGTACGAGAACCGCCTGCGCTGGGCCACCTTCCTCGAGGCCAAGGCCACAGATGCCGCGCTCCGCAAGTTCGTGGCCGAGCATCGCGACCTCTTCAGCGGCACCCAGATCCGCGCCAGCCACATTTTGCTCAAGCTTGATCCCAACGCCAGCGAGGCCGAGAAGGAAAAGGCCAAGCAGAAGATCACCGCGATCAAGAAGGAGATCGACGACAAGAAGCTCACCTTCGCTCAGGCCGCCAACAAGTACTCTGAGGATCCGGCGAACGTGGGCGGCGCGGGGGGCGATCTGGACTATTTCTCGCTCACAACGGGACTGATCGAAGAATTCACCGACGTGGCCTTCAAGCTCCGCAAGGGGGTGGTCTCCGACCCCGTTGAGACGCCATTCGGCTATCACCTGATCCTGGTCACCGACCGCAAGGAGGGCAAGCCGATCGACTTCGAGCAAAATCGCCCGGCGATCGTGCAGGCTTTCGGCGCGGACCTGCAGAAGCAGGTGGTGACGGCCGAGCGGAAGACAGCGAAGGTCGACATCAAGCCCGTTCCCCGCGACCTGTTCCCGGACGCCTCGGCGCCGGCGAACGCCCCCGCCGCAACCGAGCCGGCCAGGCCGGCCGCCCCGAAGTGATCGCCTGATCCAGCCGAATCCACAGCGTACCTCCGGCCGGCCGAGCCTGTTCAGGGTTCGAGCCGGCCTTGTTCGTTGAGCGCCACGAACCGGTCGTAGGTCTCGCGAATGCCATCCCCGAGCGGAGTCCTGGGCAACGGGCCAAAGGCGGCCTGGAGCCGGGAGTCATCCAGCTCCGGCGCGATCGGAAGCTGGCGGTCGCCGTGCGTCACCAAACCCCTGGCCGCGGGCACCGCCTGCTCGAGCGCAGCGACGAAGCCCTCGATCGGCTCGACCGCACCACGCAGGTTAAAGGCATCCGCTCCCTCGAAGGGACGCTCAAGCGCAAGCAGAAAAATCGCGGCCACGTCACGGGCGTATTGCAGGTCCTGCTTGCCTCCGTAGCTGATGTGATACGGCTGCCCCAGCGCGGCTGAGCGAATCGCAAACGTGGGCTCGCTCGTCATGCCAAAATCACGACCGACGCCGTAGACCGTCCACGGTCTCAAGCCCACGCTCGGCATCCCGCGCTCGAGCCAGTACACCCGGGCGCAGTGCTCGTTGCAGACCTTGTACGCCCCGTAATGCGACAACGGAGCCAGCCGCACATTGTCCGCAAGCGCCCCCGTCACTTCCGCGTCCGGCGGCCCGTGAACCGCCGCCGAACTGGCATAAACAACCCGGCTGATCTGATCCCGGCGCGCGCACGCAGCCTCAAAAATCGCCAGCGTGCCGATCACGTTCACCCGCGCTCCCAGGATCGGATTCGCTCGACAGGTCGGCGTCTGGAGCCCGGCAAGATGAAGAATCTTTTCCGGCCCCCAGGCGTCGACCGCTCGCAACACCTGATCAGGCTCCGCGACATCCCCCTCAATGTACTTGATCTGATCCGCCCGATCCCGATCCAGCAGCAGGTCGAGACGATGCCGGTCTTCCTTCAGGTCCAGGATCGCCAGCTCGCCCCCCGACTCCAGAACAAGCCGGGCGACCCAACTTCCAATACAGCCGTATCCACCGGTCATGAGCAGTCGCAATTCGTAATCTCCCAGGCATTCTTAAGAAACTCGGTCAACCTGGCCGTGTCATGCGTGAGATCTTGACAAGGTGACAGGCGAATCGTAAAGAGTTCTATTGACACGCCTTCATCCGCGCTTGCCAATGGGGCAGGCTGGTATGTCGACGAGAAACGGGCCGGCGGGCGGTCTTGCCGTCATGGGTGGCGCCGTTTCTGGCGTGATTGGTACACGGATCCGATCCCGGAGGATGCCATCGGGCCACTTGAACGGGGTTTGAGAGTAAACGAGCAGATCCGCATCTCCCCCGTGCGGGTCATTGGCGCGGACGGAGCCATGCTCGGCGTTATGCCGACCAACAAGGCTCTTGAGGCATCGCGCGAAGCGGGTCTCGACCTGGTCGAGGTCGCTCCCAACGAGCGCCCTCCCGTCTGCAAGATTATCGACTATGGCAAGTTCAAGTACACGCAGAAGAAGAAACAGTCGAAGCAAAAGCAGCACCAGGTCCATGTCAAGGAGATCCGCGTTCGCCCCAAGACCGGCGACCACGATATCGAGGTCAAGGTCAAGCGAGCCCGCGAGTTTCTTGAGCACAAGGACAAGGTTCTCGTGAACGTGCTATTCCGCGGCCGTGAGCTAGCCCATATTGATGAAGGGCGGCGGGTCATGGACGAGGTGTTGCACGCGCTCGAGGAGGTCGGCAAGCTCGAGAAAACGCCTTCGATGGAAGGCAAGCGGATGACGGCGATCCTTGCTCCTCGCGTATGATCGTCTGCGTGAGCGCTTCTCCCAGGGACGATGCTGTCGACCCTGGACGAAGCGCGAGCGAGTGTGTTATTGTCTTTGCGTCGGATTCGCCGCCCGGCGCGGCGGATCGCGCCGCGTTTTCGCGGCATCTTGTTTCATAGGATTGACGGCGTTCCTGTGCGATCGAGCGTCGATCGCATCTCCGGGCTCGCCCGCCAGGATTCGAGTGTCATGCCCAAGCTCAAGACTCACAAGGGAATGAAGAAGCGGTTCAAGGTATCCGCGACCGGCAAGGTGAGCCACAAGCGGTGTGGATCGTCCCACCTGATGAGCCACAAGAACGGCAAGCAGGTGCGCAGGCTTCGCAAGAAGAGCACGCTCAACGTCTCCGCTGAAAGCCGGCGGATTCGCGACGCGATGCTTACCCGCCAGGCCGACAACCCGCTCGACATCGAGGCCAAGAAGCAAGTCGCCCAGGCAATTCTGGCTGCCGTCGCCAGCGCCGAGACCGAATCCGCGTCCTGATCCCCGGCCGTGCGTGCGGCTGGCCGGTTGAGCGATCGACTTTTCAAGCGTAACCTTTCGAGAGAACGAGTTCGTCCATGCGTGCGACCAAGGGAGCGGCCCGAAACAGGAAAAAGAAGCGGATCTTTCACGCCGCCAAGGGGTTTGTCGGCGGCCGGCGCAGACTGCTCAAGTCGGCCAAGGAGACCCTGCTTCGGGCTGGTGTTTACGCGTTCCGCGATCGCCGTGCCAAGAAGCGGGCGTTCCGCCGCCTCTTCATCACCCGTTTGACCGCCGCGGCGGAGATGCGCGGGCTGCGATACAGCCGGCTCGTCCACGGCCTCAAGCTCGCCAAGGTGGGGCTGGATCGCAAGAGCCTCTCCGAGCTGGCAATCTACGATCCCAAGGTCTTTGACCAGGTTGTGGCGCTGGTGCAGACCGAGCTCGCCAAGCACGACGCCGCGGTCCTTGCCCGCCAGAAGGCGAAGTCGGCGTAAGCGATCCCCTCCGATCCAAATCCGCCCGGCCGAGATGCGATGAACGCGACAGACTCCCTGGAATCGGCGCTCGCCGATCTCGAAGCGCTTCGCGCATCGGGACGGTCCGCGCTTGCGCAGGCTCAGGATTCGGCTGCGCTTGAGGCTGCTCGGGTTGAGCACCTGGGGCTCAAGCAGGGTCGTCTCAAGACGGCTCAGGAGCGGTTGAAATCGCTCGAGCCCGCGGCTCGCCGCGACTACGGCCGGGCCTTCAACGAGGTCAAGGCTGAGCTCGAGCAGGCGCTTGAGGACGCTCGCAATCGGCTGGCGCATGCCACGGTGCAGGTGGAGCCGGTCGATGTCACGCTCCCGGGCATCCGGCCGCGGATCGGGCGTTTGCACCCGCTCACGCTCACGATGACGGAGCTCAAGAATATCTTCGGCCGCCTGGGCTTCTCGGTCGCGCAGGGGCCTGAGGTCGAGGATGTCTGGCATAATTTCGAAGCGCTCAATATTCCCGAAAGCCATCCCGCCCGGGACCCGCTCGACAACTTCTACCTGGCCGCGGGCGCGGGCATCGGCCAGCGTGCCATGCTTCGCAGCCAGACGAGCACCGTGCAGATTCGTGTCATGGAAAAGCAGCCCCCGCCGGTGCGCGTGATCGCGATCGGGCGGGTTTATCGCCCCGACACGGTCGACGCCACCCATTCCTTCATGTTCCACCAGATCGAGGGGCTCATGGTCGAGCGGGGCGCGACCATGGCCGATCTCAAGTCGGTACTCAGTCTCTTTGCCCAGGCCTACCTGGGAACCGAGGTCAAGATCCGCTTCCGTCCCTCGTTTTTCCCGTTCACCGAACCGAGCGTCGAGGTCGACATGCTCTGGCATGGCAAGGCTCGATGGGTTGAAATGGGGGGCGCGGGGATGGTGGATCCCAACGTGCTTCGAGCCGTGGGTTATGATCCCGAGGAAGTCTCGGGCTTCGCGTTCGGCCTTGGGGTGGAACGGCTCTGCATGCGCAGGTACGGCATCGACGATATTCGGTTGTTCTATCAGAACGACGTCGGGTTCCTCCGTCAGTTCTAGGATCACGGAGTCGGGCGCGGGCGGCCGTCGCGGGCGCCGAATCCCGAACGGCCGGTGGACCATGCCGGCCTCGAAGCTCAAGCGCGGCCTTTTGCGAATCCACAAGCAGGAGCGAATCCCATGGACGCCGATTCCAGCCGGGTGGTCGTGACCTATGGCGATAACGCGAAGACAGCCTTTGTTTATCATCGTGATTTCACCGAGATCCGTGCCGAGGGTTCCTCGGCTCGCGATGCGGCTCAGCATCTTATGAATAAGCTCTCACTTGCGCTCGACACCGCGCTCACCGACTGGCGGCGCGAGAGTGTTGGCAAGGCCATCGCGGACGTGAAGGCATACGTCGAGCAGGAGGCTTCGTCGGAATCGTGATGAAACAGCCGGCCGGCAAGCAGAGTCCAAAACGGGCGCAGGGGCGCGAGCTCGGGCCGCTCGACGCCACCATGATCGTCATGGGCTCGATGATCGGCTCCGGCGTGTTCATCACCTCGGCGGAATCGTCGCGGCTGACAGGCGCGCCCGGGTGGCTCCTGCTGGCGTGGCTCGTGTCGGGGTTGATGACCGTCTCGGGCGCGGCCTGCGCGGCGGAAATCGCCGCCATGATGCCCCGCGTCGGCGGTCAGTACGTGTTTCTGCGGAATGCCTATTCGCCGCTCGTCGGCTTCCTCTTTGGCTGGGCCATGTTTCTGGTCGTGCAGTCGGGCACGATCGCGGCCGTCGCCGTGGCGTTCGCCAAGTTTCTTGGCGTCTTCTGGCCGGCGATCGCGGCCGATCATTATCTCCTTGCGCCGATCCACGCGGGGCGCTATGCCATCTCCGTCTCGACCCAGCAGGCCGTGGCCGTTCTGCTCATCGCCGGGCTGTCGGTGATCAACATGGGGGGGCTCACGATCGGCAAGTGGATCCAGAACACCTTCACCTTCACGAAGACCGCCGCGCTTCTGGGTCTGATCGTGCTCGGTCTCTTTCTGGGGGCCAATCGCTCGAGTGCGGCGTGGACCTCGAGCTGGTTCGCAAGCGAGGCGAACGGCTGGAAGCTCGAGACGGCGTTCCCAGCGCTCGGGGCGACCGGCGCTCTTGGCTTTGCCCTGCTCTTCGGCAAATCGATGATCGGGCCCCTGTTTTCGCAGTCGGCCTGGAACAACGTGACGTTCACCGGGGGCGAGGTCCGCGATCCCGGGCGCACGTTCCCACGGGCGCTCTTGATTGGCACGTCCTCGGTCGTGGTGCTTTATGTGCTTGCGAACCTCGCGTATGTGGTCACGCTGCCGTTTGAGACGATCGCGCACGCTCCGGCCGACCGCGTGGGCACGGCCGCGTTGGAGGCGATTCTGGGGCCGCGCGGCGCCCAGGTGATGGCCGCCGCGATCCTGATTTCGACCTTCGGCTGCGTAAACGGCCTGGTGCTCGCCGGCGCCCGCATCTACTACGCCATGGCCCGCGATGACCTGTTCTTCAAGTCCGCGGCCAGGCTCAACAACCGGAACGCCCCCGCGGCAGCGCTTGTCGCCCAGGGAATCTGGGCGATCCTGCTCACGCTCCCCGTCACCGTCTCCACGACCGCCGACGGCGCGATCCGATACGGCAGCCTTTACGACGAGCTGCTCGAATATGTGATCCCGGTCGACGTCACGTTCTACGCACTCATGGTGGCCTCGGTGGCGCTTTTGCGCGCGAAGGTGCCGGGGCTCACGCGGCCGTATCGCACAATCCTCTACCCCGTGCCACTGGTAATCTACATCGGCCTGGCGATCCTGCTCGCCGCCGATTTCCTCTATCTGAAGCCGGCCACTTCCGGCGTCGGCTTCCTGATCGTACTGGCGGGCGTGCCCGTCTATCTGGCCTGGTCGCGCGCTCGGGTGCAACCCGCGCCCACCGCGGCCTGACGCCTCACACTCGTTGCCTGGAAACGCGCGTCCATGATCGTGAGCTGGAACTGGTTGACCGAGTACGTTCGCCTCGACATGAATGTCGAGGAGCTTGGCGAGCGGCTGACGCTCTCGGGGCTCAATCTCGAATCCATCTCCGACGTCGGCGGGGATCTTGCGATCGACGTCGAGGTGACGAGCAATCGCTCCGACTGCCTCTGCCACGTCGGCGTTGCGCGGGAGATCGCCGCGCTCCATGGCAAGCGGCTTGCGATCCCCGATCCCAGGCTCGCCGAGAAGGGCAAGCCGGTCGCAGAGCTCACCTCCGTTGCGGTGGAAGCGCCTGAGCTCTGCTCGCGGTTCACTGCGCGGGTCGTCTCGGGGGTGAAGGTGGGGGAGAGCCCGTGGTGGCTGAGGAAGCGGCTCGAGACAATCGGCGTTCGCCCCGTCAGCAACATCGTCGACGTGACCAATTACGTGATGTTCGAATGCGGCCAGCCGCTGCATGCGTACGACCTGGACCTGCTCGAGGGCCGGCGGCTCATCGTGCGCAGGTCGCGCCCGGGTGAGACGATCAAGGCCATCAACAACCGTGTCTACGAGGTCGGTCCGGACATGCTCGTGATCGCCGACGCCGCGCGTCCGGTGGGGCTCGCGGGTGTGATGGGGGGCGCGGAGACCGAGATTCGCGACACCACGCGCACCGTGCTCATCGAGGCCGCGCGGTTCGACCCGATCGCCGTCCGCCGGGCGTCGCGCGCGCTTGGGCTGCATAGCCCGTCGAGCTTCCGGTTCGAGCGCCCGATCGATCCCGAGGCAACGATGTGGGCCAGCCGCCGCTGCGCGGAGCTGATCCTGCAAACGGCCGGCGGCACGCTCCATCCCGGCGTGATCGACCGCGACGCCACGAAGCCCAGAAGCACAGTGATCCGCATGCGTTCGAACGCCGTCGAACGCGTACTTGGGATTCCGGTCGATCCTGTTCTCGCACGCGACATCCTGGCACGTCTGGGGCTCAGGCAAACGGCCGAGGACGCGGAGTCGACCTCGTACGAGCCGCCGAGCTGGCGCCCGGATCTCGAGCGTGAGATCGATCTGGTCGAGGAGGTCGGGCGGGTTCACGGGTATGACTCGGTGCCGCAGGATCGTGCGATCGCGCTTGTGAGCACGGCGGTCGCGCCCCGGGAGCGGATCGAGGCGCAGGTGCGTGAGACCCTTGCGGCGCTCGGGTTCGACGAGGCGGTGACCTACAGCCTGGTCGAGGAGCGACTGGCAGCGCCCCTGGGCGCGCCCGACGGCCCCGCGCTTCGGATCGAGCACCAGAGCCGCAAGCGCGAGAGCTACCTGCGCAGGGCGATCGCGCCCAGCTTGCTCGTCGCCCGGGCGCATAACGAGGCCCGCGGGCGCGGTGAGGCTGAGCTCTTCGAGCTCGCGCAGGTCTACCTGCCGCGCGGCGACGCCCTGCCCGATCAGCCGCCGCGGGTGAGCCTGGTCTCCGGGCGCGGATTCCGCGAGATGAAGGGGGTGGTCGAGACTCTCGCCGCCCGGCTCCACTGCGCGGAGCGGGTGACCGCTCGGCCGGCCGAGCTCGAGCTCCTCGAACGCGGTCGATCCGCCGAGCTCTGGCTCGGCGCTGATTTGCTGGGCCATGTGGGTGAGATCTCCAGCCGGTCGCGGGCGGAATTCGACCTCAAGGGCCCCTGCTCCACGGCGGAACTTGCGCTCGAAGTCCTGGAAGCCCACGCCCGCCCCGTGCCGCTGCTCAGGCCGCCCGGGCTCCAGCCCGCGGTCGCACGCGACCTCTCGCTCGTGCTCGAACGCGACAGGCCCTGGAGCGAGCTCGAGCAAACGGTTGTCGAGGCCGCGGGGGCCATCCTGGAAGCGGTCGAGTATCTCGACACCTTCCGGGGCGCGGGGATGTCCGAGGCAGAGGAAAGCGTGCATTTCGGTATGATCTTCCGGCATCTGGAACGGACCCTGACTGGAGAGGAAGTCGAGCGTGCGGTCGAAGCGGTCGTGGCTGCGTGCCACCGCCGCCTGGGCGCACGCCTGCGGGCATGAAGCCCCTTGACGGGGAATCGCCATGGCCCAGAACTGGCGCACGCGAGCCTGGATCCTGATCGGCCTCTGGGCCGGGCCGCTGCTCGTGCAGGCCGCACTCGGCATGCTTTGGATCTGGCAGCGAGGCTATCTTGCCACGGCCGCCGCCGCCTGCGTCTGGGTGCTCGCGGGCGCTGTCTTCGCCCTGCTCGCCAGGCGCTGGACAAAGGCCGCACGCGCTGTCATCCCCCCGCTCGACTGGGACGCCCCCGAATCGTTCGCTCCTCGCGATCGCGACGCCTGGCGGCTCGTGCTCCAGGAAGCCGAACGCGGCGAAACCCTGAACCAGGAGCTGCTCACAAGGACCGATACCTACCTCGACACCGGCAAACGCTTGCTCGACCGACTCGCACGGCACTATCACCCCGCCTCACCCCGGCCGCTCGACGACGTGCCCATCGTCGATCTGCTCTCCGCCCTCGAGCTCGCCTCGGAGGATCTCGCCGGCCTCTGCCGCCAGATCCCCGGCGGAGACATGCTCACGATCTCACATGTACGCAAAGCGTCGGTTGCCGCCGATTACATGAACCGCGCCAACGACCTCTATTCCTATCTCATGCCGCTCTTCAATCCCCTGGGCGGGCTGGCTCGGCTGGGCGCCCGTGAATTCATCGTCAAGCCGGCCTGGCGCACCACCCGGCAGGATCTGTTGCAGTGGTTCTTCGCCGCGTACGTCAACCGCCTGGGAGTACACCTGATCGAGCTCTACAGCGGCCGGCTCGCGGCGGGCGCTGCCCATTATCGCCGGCTGACACGCCCGGGGGCCGAGAACCAGCCCCCCGCGATCGCGCTTGCCGCCGTCTTCGCCCGGGCCGAGGATTCACCCCCACTCATCCTCAAACACGTGCTCGCCATGCTCGAGGACACCCGCCGAGACCAGGCCCACGCCGCGGATCCGCTCCTCAGACTGGCAACGGCCGACCGCATCGCACTCGACCTCCCGCGCACGCTGGCGCAAGGCCCGGCAAACCCGCGTGAGAGCCGGGCGATCGCACGCCGCATTAACACATCGGCTGATGCTCACGTAATCATTCTTGAGCTTGGCGTGCTCGCTCGGTCAGACTCTATCGAGCTCGCGTTCGCGCACGCCTGGAGCAAGTTCTTTGAGGAACACCCCGAACGCAAGCCGCCGCCTGTGCTTTTGCTCGCCCAGGTTGAGCGTGGCAGCGGCGCGGGCGCGGCGAACCTGGAAACCAGCCGATCGCTGCTCGACGCCCGGGTGCGGATGCTTGAATCCGCGCTTCCAGAAGGCACGCTCGAGCTTGTGCCCATCCCCCATGAACCGCGGGCCGAGGAGCTTCGCGCCAGCCTGCGCGAAGCCTGGATCCGCGTGATGCCGCGGGTCGAGCGTATCGCGCTATTGCGCGCGCTTCAGGCCGAGGCGGAACGATCCACGATCGCCCGGCTGGCCGGGCAAGTGACCACGGCCGGGCGATCGCTCTTCTCCGCGCTCAAGGCCCGGAACGCCCCGCGCTCGCCAGGCGCTCCGGGTTGAATTCCCCCTTTCTTGATCAGGAGACCGTCGCGTCACTGGCGGTCCCCCTGGCCGCGCTGGGGACCGCGTGCTTGAGCGCTCCCAGGCCCTCGATCACGTCAAGCGGAAGTGCAAGGATCACGGTGTTCGAGGCCGTCGGCCCCAGGCCGTCGATCGTTTGCAGCGTTCGCAGTTGCATTGCCCCTGGGCTCATGGCCATCGTTTCCGCGGCCTTCGCCAGGTTGACGGCGGCGTCTCGGTCGCCTTCCGCCTTGGTAATCGTGGCCCGCTTCTCACGCTCGGCGGAAGCCTGCCGCGACATCATCTTCTTGAGCTCTTCCGGCATGTCCACATCCTGCATGCGCAGGCCCGTGACCTCGAGACCCCAGCCCTTGGTGTCCATCTCCACATGATGCTCGATCGACTTGGCGATCTCCTCACGGTCGGTAAGAAGCTGGTCGAGCGTCATCTGGCCGATGACGTCGCGCAGCGAGGTCTGGGCATACTGGGCGATCATGGCGCGGTAGTCCTGCACCATGATGATCGCCTCGGCCGCGTTCTGGACTCGGTAGAACAGCACGCCGTCGATGGTCACCGGCACGTTGTCACGGGTGATCACCTGTTGCTTGGGAATGTTCACGGCCCGGACGCGGGTGTCGATGGTGCGTACCTCGTCGAGCAAGGGCACGACCATGAAGAGCCCAGGCCCTTTCACGGCGTGGTACTTACCCAGGCGAAACACGACCGCCTTTTCCCACTGCACGGTCAGCCGGATGGACGACGCGATGATGAAGTCCAGGATCACCCAGACCACGGCGATGAGCACCGCCGCGCCCACGTGCGCCTGGCCGACGAGGAGCGTCACCCCCGCGCCGATCGCGAGCAGAACCAGGAAGAGCAAACCCGAGATGAAATTCACAGCCGCGGAACCCCTACCCATCGAAGCTTCTCCTGCTCGCCTGTTCGCGTCTCGCCGGGCCTCATTCGGTCGACGATTCGCCCAGCCGAGCGCCTGCATCGACGCCCGCGACCATCGCAGCCGTCCCGATGCGGGAATATATTCGCCGATCGAACCGGGATATTTGTGTACTTGCCTGGTCTTTCGACCCTAGAACGGGGCGTTCGACCTGGGCGCGTTGGGCCTGGGCTGCCGCCCCTGTGTACGCCCGCTCACGCCGCTGGGAGGTGGAACGGAACCTGGCGGCGGGCTGCCGCGCGACATGGTTGCATTGGCGTTGCCGTCCGGGCTGCGTACCGAGGCCTCCGCGCCGCCGATCCCCCGCGCGGGGGCAACACCCTCCACACGCCCCGGCCCGCCCGATCCAAACCGAACCAGCGTGCCCGCCACCAGCGGCCGCGACGAGGCCACCACCAGCGAATCCGCCCCACGAAACGCCCCCGCCACCTGCACCCGGTCCGAGCCCAGCTCGCCCAGCACCTGCACGGGGATGTCGGCCACGTATTCATTGCGGATCACCTGCACAAGCGCGCCTTCGCCCCGCTCCTCATGCTTGAGCGCCTGCGCAGGCACCACCGTCACCGGCGTTCGGGGCACGGCCGGCGAGCGAACCCTGAGCCCAGGCGCCAGCTTGCCGTCGCCATTCGCCACCGCAACCCACGCAAGCGTCAGGGGCGCAGCCAGCTCACGCAGCGACACATAATCATCCGGCAATGGCAACACTGCCTGCACCTTGCCCTCGACCTGTGAATCCTCGACCTCCAGCTTCAGCTTGCCGCCGACCACGGCCTTGCGGCGATCGACCGCCTGCCGCGCCTTGAGGCTCGAAAGATCCGCCAGCTCCACGAGCACAGTCCCCTTGAGGACATACTGGCCGATGCTGACGTGCGCGGCGACCACCGTGCCGGCGAAGGGAGCCCGCAGCGTGCATTGATCAAGCGCGAACTGGGCCAGCTCGAGCCTCGCCTCCGCCTCTTGCAGCTCGCACTGCTCGATCGCATTGCCCGCCCCCGCGCGGGCCGCGGCGACCCGTTTGCCCTTCACCACCGCCTCCGCGATCTTCACCCGCGCGAGCGCCTCGGTACGATCGAGCTGTGCCAGCTCCGCACCCTGCCGGGCCGCCAGACCCAGATGCGCATCCAGCCAGCGCACAACCCCATCCTGAGGCGCGATCAGCGTCACCTTGCGGATCGGCTCGAGCACCTCCGACACGAAGTAGCGCTCCGGCATCACCAGCTCCAGGGGCGCGGTTTCGATCCGCACCGACGTCGCGGGCGCCTGGGCGCGCGCAGCCAGCGCAAGCAACTGCACAAGCACCAGACCGGCCAGCGTTCGCTTCACGGCGGATCGCCTCCAGAGAGAAGGATCACGACCTGAATCAGGGAGCGGCACGTCTCAGGAATCGGCAACGTGGAACCGCTTGCAAGAAGGCTCGCGGCGCGGAAGCTTGAACGCTTCCGAGACTCATTCCAGGCTAATCCGTGCACGCAAGCCGCGTCAACTCACTGGCGCGGGCAGGCGTTTCGCGGCACGATCCGGCTTGTCAGGCTGGTCTCGATCGTACGGACACTGGTTCCCGACGTTGCGGATCGCTAGATTTGAGTGGAAGCCCTGGCGGGTCCGCCGGGGGTCGTGCCACCAGCAACCCACTGTGACGGGAGCAATCGCGATGGAAGGCCCGAAGGTCACACGGCGTTCGTTTGGCGAAGGAGCACTGGCGGCCTCGGCTGCCACAGCGTTTGCCATGCCCGCAATCGCGCGGGGGGGCTCGGCGGCGGAACGCGTGCGGCTGGGGATCATCGGCGCGGGGAGCCGCGGCAACCAGCTTCTCGACACCTTCCTGCCTATTGAGGAGGTGGATCTCGTCGCCGTGGCCGATGTCGACGACCACCACGCCGGCAAGACCGCCGAACGCGTCCAGAAAACCAAGGGCCACATGCCCTGGACCGGGCGCGACTACCTGCCGATGCTCGAGCGCAAGGACCTCGACGGCGTGATCATCGCCACGCCCGACCACTGGCACGCCCTTCCCGCCATCCAGGCCGTGCTCGCGGGCAAGGACGTCTATGTGGAAAAGCCGGTCGGCCATAACGTGGCCGAGGGCCAGGCGATGATCAAGGCCGCCCGCAAGACCCAGCGGATCATGGCCGTGGGGACCCAGCAGCGCTCGTCTTCGCACTTCCAGAAAGCGGTCGAGATCGTCCGCTCCGGCAAGCTCGGCAAGGTCTTCTGGATCCAGACCTGGAACTACGAGAACATCAGCCCCGTGGGCATGGGCACATATCCCGACGGCGAGGCGCCCTCCCACGTCGATTACGACCGCTGGCTTGGCCCCGCGCCCAGCAAGGCCTTCAACCCCAACCGCTTCCATCTGCTCTTCCGCTGGTTCTTCGACTACGCCGGCGGCATGATGAGCGACTGGGGCGTGCACCTCAACGACATTGTGCTCTGGGCGCTCGACGCCAAGGGGCCGAACTCGATCTACGCCGCCGGGGGCATCCGTACCACCGACGATAACCGCGACACGCCCGACACTCTCCAGGTGATCTACGAGTTCCCCGGCTGCACACTCACCTACTCCATGCGCAAGGGGAACGGACTCAAGTTCAACGGCCACGACTACCGCATCCTCTTCTGCGGCACCGACGGCAGCTTGATGCTCGACCGATCCGGCTTCGAGGTCATCCCCGACCATGTCGTGCTCCCCTACGGCATCAAGCTCGTCCACGGCAAGCGCGACCTCCGCAAGATCGAACTCAAGCCCGAGTCCGAAAAGGGGGTCGACGGCCAGCCCGCCCACGTCGCCAACTTCCTCGAATGCATGAAGACCCGCGCCCGGCCGACCTGCGACATCGAGATCGCGCACCGTTCCACCAACACCTGCCACCTGGGCAACATCGCCTACAAGCTGGGGCGCAAGCTCGAGTGGGATGTGGCAACCGAGACGTTCAAGAACGACTCCGAGGCCAACGCCCTGCTCAGCCGCGAGCCCCGCAAGGGCTTCGAGCTGCCGAACCTGGCCTGAACAACCCCACCGCCCCCCTCGCGAGGAGCTCGCGTGCCTGATCCATCCCAGCCCACGCCTCGATCCATCCGGCTCTCTCCGGGCCCCATCCTTCGCAGGATGGGGCTCCTGCTCGAGTTCGTGGGCGTCTTCGGAATCCTCAACGACCGCGGCAAGGGCGAGGTCAAGCACTTCGAGATCCCCGGCCTGGGCTCGGTCTCGATCGCGGCCATCGCCTTCGCCGTTGGCTTTGGACTCTGGCTCACCGGTGCAATCATCGCCTCCCGATCGCGACCCAAACGCACCCAGCCCAGCGACCCCACAAAAGCCTAGGTGCTCACGGGCGCACACCACCCCCGGACGCTCGCCCTCCCCGCGCCACGCCGCACGACTTACCATCCCCAGACCCGCGCTCATATGCTTACCCCCCTCATCACCACCGCCCCACACACCCGCACTGGCTTCGCTCCGCACAGGCCGTTGGCTTCGCTTTGCGCAGGGCAGTTGGCTTCGCTTCGCGCAGGGCCGTTGGCTTCGCTTCGCGCATGGGATTAACTTCTCTCTGCACATGGGATTAGGTTCGATTCAGACGAGCTTGGGTTCGCTTCGCACAGGGCCGTT
>DAIDHX010000096.1 GCA_027451885.1 Planctomycetales bacterium | reverse complement strand
CCAGGTTGGCGATCAGGCTCGCCTCCAGGCCGTCGAGCATCCAGGTGACGCCCAGCGCGATGATGATGCGCAGATGCCAGCGGGACCACGAGAGTCGATCCAGCCGCGCCGGGACGTCGGTCGAGATCGTTTGTCCTGGCGAGACGTCGGGCTCCACGCCTCCCATGCTACGAACGTCGAGAAGGCAGCGCACGGGGTAGTGGGCTCATTTGAGCTTCCGTGTACCCGGCGTGGAACCCCGTCCTCCGACTTCGGTCGCGCCAAGAACCGCGCGACCTTCGCTCAGGATGAGCGTATTTGTGCTTGTTTTGCGGCGAATTCCGCTCATCCTTCCATGAGGGATCGTTTGTCAAGCCTCCCCCCGTCGGACAGACCCCCATTGTCCCGCTCCAGGGAGCAGGTTCAGGTCTGGTCCGCCATGCCGACCCACTTACCCAGTTGCGTTCAGCGAGCCGCCGTTGGTGTCCAGCAGAACCGTTCGTCGCCATCTCATTGGGCGCCGAACCACCTTCCATGCGTGCCGGCGCAAGACCGGTCACCCGATGCTGTCATGCGCTCCAGGCGCAAGGCCGGACGTGTTGAACGAGAGCGCTCCCTCTGAGACGCCGGTGGGAGCACGAGGCTCCGACCCAGGATGAGCACGAGCTGCTCTCGGCCAACGACATGGCTCGAGTTCTCCTCCCTGCCAGTTATTGCAAAGCAATCATCGGCTTGAGCTCCGCGCCTTCCGGCACGATGCCCTTCTCAAGGTACCGCCACAGCGCGATCAACATCCGGCGCGCCACGGCGGCGATATTCTTCTTCTTCACATGCTTGCGTCTCTCCACGACGACACGGTCGAAGTACCACCGGCTCAGGGCGCTGTTGGGTTGGTAGCGCAGCCAGTCCCAGGCAATCTCGACTGCCATGCTTCGGATCCGGCGGTTGCCCGCCTTGCTGATCCCTTGTTCGCGCTCCGATTCGCCGCTGTTGAATGGCGTGCCATCCAGCCCGGCGGCGGCACCCACCTCCTGCCGGTTCTGGAACTGGCGCCATCCGAAGAACTCCGTGACGAAGACCATCGCGCTCGTCAGCCCGATCCCTTTGAGCGACATCAGCTTGAGCACCTGTCGTGCGACCCGCTGTTCACGGGCCTCCGCAGGCGGCAGCTTCCGGACGGGCGCCGCAGCCTGCGCCCGGCCCTGGCCGAGCCGCGGCTCCTCCGGGGCCACGCTCCGCAGCACCTCTCTCAGCCGGTTCACCCGCTCGTCTTCCACCTGCTTGATCTGCCTCGTCAGCAAGTCGAAATGCTCTCTCGACCGCCGCAGTTGCTCCTGCGTCCGCGGCGGTAGCGGCTCCCCGTTGCGCTGCTTGAGCCCCTCCGGCTCCCGGGGCAACGACTTCCCGGATTCGATCCGGATCCCGAACCGCATCAGCAGCGCCCGGATCTGGTTGCTCACCCGCGTGCGCTCCTCCTGGAGCGCCAGCAGTTCCCGCTGCGGCTGCCGGTCGTCTTCCTCGGCCACCGTTGGTACCCGGCACGTCCGCCACACCCTGGGCTCGCCGCCCACCTCGCGGATCAACATCGCCACCAGCTTCTGGGCGTCGATCCGGTCCGTCTTGGCGTGCTTGGCCCGCCGGGTCACTTGAATGGCTGACGGGTCCACCACCCGATTGTCGATGCCCTCGCCTTCGAGCCACCGGTGCAGCCAGAACCCATCCCGCCCGGCCTCGTAGCAACTGTGCACAGGTGCTTCCTTCGGGACCCCCAGCTTTTGCTGTGCCTGCTTCACCGCTGTCCGCAATTGCTTCAGATCCCGGGCGTCGATGTTCACCAGCCGCATTTTTTCGCCATTGCTGAACGCCAGCTTCCATTGAGCTGCGCTCAGCTCGAACGCGACATACAGTGTCTGCATCGGGAGTTGGGGCGTGGGCATTGTGTCTCTCCGTTCCCTCGGGCGTGAGGGCATTGAGAACGTGCTCACGCCTCTTCCTTCCCGGAGCCGGAGCCCCCTGCGGAGCACCCGTCCGCCCTCGCCCACACTTGTGTCACGGCGGCGCGCGGACCGCCGGGCAAGAGGGCTTTTTCTCTTGCCCGGCGCGAGCACGTCGCCACTTTCCGCGCGCGAGGGCCGCTGCTCCGACCCGCCACCAGTTCTGGCCCTCCTCCTCTTCCAGCTCTCCGCGTGACCTCGCCCCATCCCCATCGCCCCCACCCTCCGCATCCCTTCATAGGATCTGAGCTAAGGTCGCGCGGTTCTTGGCGCGTCCGAAGTCGAAGGACTGGATTCCACACCTGGCACATTGAAGGTCAAATTAGCCCACAACCTGCCGCCACTTACCCCGGCTCCAGCGAGTGCCGTCGCAGGAGACCAGGC
>DAIDHX010000095.1 GCA_027451885.1 Planctomycetales bacterium | reverse complement strand
GCGCGATCGCGTCGTAAACGTCGATCGTGTGCTTGCCC
Organism: Planctomycetales bacterium; assembly: GCA_027451885.1. Taxonomy (GTDB): domain Bacteria; phylum Planctomycetota; class Planctomycetia; order Isosphaerales; family Isosphaeraceae; genus JAKBAP01. Next base: position 8,645 of record DAIDHX010000095.1, on the reverse strand, counting down.
TGGCGATCGCGGGGAAAATTGCCAAAATCCGGCAGCGTGCCAAAGGTCGGACGCTTCACCGCCTTCATGAGCGCCACCATCGCGGCCGGATTGCTCGACGGCCCGCCGTGGTTCTCGCAGATGATCTCAATCCCATGCGCTGCGCCATAATCCGCCAGGGCGCCACAGGCCTCGGCAATGGTGTCGACATGGTCCGGGCCGTAGTGCTCCCCCGTGTTCACACGGATCGCGTGGCAGCCCAGCTCCGCCGCGGCGTCGACCCACTTCTTGTGATTCTCCACCGCCTTCCCACGCGCCTCCTTCGCGGGTGCGCTCAAATCCCCCTCGCCGTCGATCATGATCAGCACGCAGGTCACCCCCACGTCACGCGCACGCTGCTTGAGATCCTTGAGATAAACCGAATCATGCGCCCGGTCCTTGAAGAACTGGTTCACGAACTCGACCCCCTCGATGCCGTACTCCTCACGCGCGATCTTCGGAAAATCGAGGTTGTCGATCTTGTGCCCAAAGAGCGCCCGGTGCAGCGACCATTCCGCGAGCGAGATCTTGAAATCGCCGATCTTGCCCGCCCCGGGCGCACCTTCCCCCAGAGCGCGCGCCTGCGCGGCTGGGATCAATCCCAGGGCCCCCACTCCCGCCGCGAAAGCACCAAGGAAATCGCGTCGACTCGCTTGATCAATACTCATGGATGGAATCTCCTGGATCAGCTCGCACAATCTCGCGGTGGCACGACACGCGCTCTGGTTTCGTCCCGGATTCTAGCCCGCCCACGGCAGCGAAACAATCAGGTCCGCGGGGCGCTCCCCAGGATCGCCGGAAACGCTCCGCCCCCGCCAGGCCATGGCGTCGCGCCCGGGCGGGGCGTATGTTGATGGAAGGTCGCGACCCGATCGCACCCGATCCAACCTGCCGCGCTCGGGTCGATTTCGTTGCCAGCACCTCGGCGCGAGAACCATGAATCTCAGGCTCACACTCGGCGGACTCTGCACCCTCCTGTTCATGATGACGGCGGGCGCGGCACGCGCTCAGCAAGCGCAGCCCCGGCCCAATATCCTCATCCTCCTCTGCGATGACCTGGGCCATGGCGACCTGGGCTGCTACGGCAACCGCACCATCAAAACACCCAACCTCGATCAGTTCGCCGCCGAGGGGCTCAGGCTCACCGCGTGCTACTCCGCGTCTCCCGTTTGCTCCCCCTCGCGCGCAGGCTTGATCACCGGGCGCAGCCCCACCCGGCTGGGCATCCACGACTGGATCCCCGAACGCGCAGGCATCTTCCTTCGGCCAGGCGAAACCACCATCGCCCAGGTCCTCAAACGCGCAGGCTATCGCACCTGCCACCTCGGCAAATGGCACCTCAACAGCCGCGCCGACGGCTCCGAGACCACCCCGGGCGACGCCGGTTTCGACTCCTGGATGTACACCCAGAACAACGCCTGGCCCAGCCACGTCAATCCCGCGAACTTCGTCCGCCAGAACCGCCCCGTGGGCGAACTCCAGGGCGCATCGTCAGCGATCCTGGCCGATGAGGCGATTCGCTGGCTCGAACAAAAAAGCGATCGACCCTTCTTTCTCAACGTCTGGTTCCACGAGTCGCATGAACCCGTCGCCGCGCTCGCGCAGTATCTCGGCCTTTACCCCGGCGAAACCAACCTCGACCGCAAGCACTACCGGGGTGACGTCTCGCAGATGGACGAGGCCGTCGGCCGCATCCTCCGCTACCTCGACGCCCACGGCCTGCGCCAGAATACCTTCGTCTTCTTCACCAGCGACAACGGCCCGGAAACGCTCAATCGCTACCGCGGCGCGAACCGCAGCTACGGCTCGCCCGGGCCCCTCCGCGGCATGAAGCTGCACATCACCGAGGCCGGTTACCGCGTGCCTGGCATCGTGCGCTGGCCCGGCCACACCACGCCGGGCGCAACCAGCGACACCCCCGTGTGCAGCCTCGACCTCTTGCCGACCACCTGCGCGCTCGCCGGCGTCGATCCGCCCCACGACCGCCCGCTCGACGGCGCAAACTTCCTCCCCCTGCTCGAAAACCAGCCCATCAAACGCCCCCACCCGCTCTACTGGGAATACTCCCGCGCGATCAGCAAACCCTGGGTCATCTCCCTCCGCGAAGGGCCCTGGAAACTGCTCGCGACCGCCAGGCTCGAACGCTTCCAGCTCTACCACGTAAGCGACGATCCAGCCGAAACCCACAATCTGGCCGCCGAACAGCCCGACCGCGTCCAGGCCATGGCCGCGATCGCCAGGAAACTCCACGCCGAAATGGCCGCCGACGCCGCCCGCTCCGGCAACCCCGCACCCTAACGTCTCTTGATCAACACCCGCTCGTTCAGGGATTGACGACCCATGAAGCTCCACCACGCTCTCGCCGCCACGCTCCTGCTCCTGACAATCCCCGCACGCGCAGCCGATCCAAAAGACTCTCGACCCAATATCCTCTTCATCTTCTCCGACGACCACGCTCAGCACGCCATCTCCGCCTACGGCTCCCGCGTGAACCAGACTCCCAATATCGACCGGCTCGCCACCGGCGGCGCACGCTTCCTGAACGCCTTCGTCACCAACTCCATCTGCACACCCAGCCGCGCCACCCTGATCACAGGCCAGTATTCGCACCTGAACGGCGTCCCCGTCTTCAACCGCTTCGATGGCGCACGCGACAACGTCGCCAAGCACCTGCAAGCCGCCGGATACCACACCGGGATGATCGGCAAGTGGCACCTCGGCTCCGATCCCACCGGCTTCGACCGCTGGATCGTTCTGCCAGGGCAGGGGGTCTACTGGAATCCCTCGTTCCTCGTGCCAGGACGCACACTCAGAATCGAGGGGCACTGCACCGCCATCACCGCCGACCTGGGAATCGAATGGCTCAGGACCCGTCCCGCCGACCGGCCGTTCTTCCTGATGCTCCATCAGAAAGCCCCCCATCGACCCTGGGAGCCCGACCTCAAGAACCAGGCCCTCTTCAAGAACCGAACCATCCCCGAACCCGACACGCTCTGGGATGATTACGCCACCCGCCCCGCCGCCCTCCCGGAAAACCGCCAGACCGTCGCCCATGACCTCACCAGACGCGACCTCAAAATGACCCCGCCCCAGGAACTCACCGGCCGCGCCAAAGCCGAGTGGCTGAACACCAAACCTGAATCGGTTGAAATCACCGCTCCCGACGGCTCCAAAACCACGCTCACAGGCAAGGAGCTCATCAAATGGAAATATCAACGCTACATGCAAGACTACCTCGCCTGCGTGCAGGGGGTCGATGATTCCGTCGGCAAGGTCCTCGACTATCTCGAGGAGTCCGGCCTGGCCCGCAATACCTACGTCTTCTACTGCGCGGATAACGGCTGGTACCTGGGCGACCTGGGTCTGTACGACAAGCGCTTCATGTATGAGCCGGGTTTGCGCATGCCGCTCCTCGTGCGCGGACCGGGCATCAAGCCGGGGAGCACCCCGGGCGCAATGGCCGCCAACATCGACCTCGCGCCCACGTTCCTCGACCTCGCCGGCCTGACCATCCCCGCCTCGATGCAGGGCGTTTCGCTCGTGCCCTTGCTCCGCGGCCACACACCCGAACACTGGCGCACCTCGCTCTATTACCGTTACTACCACGACCCAGGCGACCACAACACCCGCGCCCACCTCGGCGTGCGCACCCAGACGCACAAACTGGTCTATTACTGGAAGAAGAAGGCCTACGAGCTCTACGACCTCGTCCACGACCCGCGCGAGCAGCACAACCTGCTCTTCGACCCCGCGGAGGCCAAACGGCCCGAGGTCGCCAGGCAATTCGCGGAGCTCAAGGCCGAGCTCGCTCGCCTGAGAGCCCATTACAAGGACGACGGCCAGTACGCCGACCAGACCGACTGGCCGCCGGGAAGCTCGGACGGCCCGTTTGGAACCCGGCAGAACCTGGGTAACAAAACCGTGGCCGAGGCCATCGCCGCCGCCGGGGCGCACTAGCCTCGCTCCGCGCGAAGCGATCCATGCTTGCCGAGACTTATTCATCCTGCGCTTTGAGTGCGTGCCTCGTTTCCTGTTTCCGACCGGGCTGGTGCCGGGGCGTACGAGCCGCAGACCAGAAGCGCGGGGTGGGTTATCGCGGAGCAGAGTACCGCTCAGCGCGGGCCGGTTGATCGTGGACAGGGCGCAGCGCAACGCTCAGGGCGAGCTCGACAGTCGAGCGAGATGGCGGCTACTTCGTTCCTGGAGTGGGGCTCGACGGGGCAGTCGGCGCGAAGACGTTTTCTCGCTCCAGCGGGAGCTGAAAGCCGTCGGCTACACGCGTCATGTAGTGACACCGGCTCGCCCACCAGATGACATCAAGGGCCCGCGCGCGCCCGAAGTGAGCGATCAGTCGGCTGCGGTCGCCCTCATCGATTGCCCACGGTGTCTTTGAGAGTTTTCTGGCGAAGAAAAACGCGCCACGATCACTCGCGGGGAGCGCCGCCCAATCGTTCGACGCGAGCAGGCGAGTCCGTTCTTCAAGAGCTTTCTGGTCCAGGCCCGCGACCGCGAGCAGCATTTCGCAGTGACCCATTCAGTAGAAGCAGTGGATCGTGCGGGTCACGATCCAGAACAGACTCTCCTCGAAGACGCGATCCTGCCTGGCCTCCTCGCCGAAGGCACGCGTACAGGCCGACCATGCCGCGGCCAACTCGGGCTGATACCCCAGGCACACCAGCGACCACCGGATGCGGATGGGGGTCCTGGGTATCGGATAATCCCTGGGGAGCCGTCCCAGGACATCGTCATATGTAGGTACCCGTACGCGACCGGGGACTTCCTTCTGAACAAGAAGCCCTCGCTTCAAGGCATCGAAGTCGAACTCTCGCCACGCTGGGTCATCAACCTTCGTGGGCTCGGCTGGCCCCTGCCTGCCGGCCGGGCTGGCGCGGTCGGGGACGGGCGGTGCCTGCGCATCGGGGTCGAACTTCACATCGAGCGGCGGCAGCGGCCCCCCTTCTTCGAGGTCGACGCCGAGCCCGAGGATCAGCCGGTCCTGGAAATTCGCCGCCGCGATCAGCAGGACCATCGCGACAAGCTTCTCCTCGCCGTGGACCGCTTTCAGCTCGGTCACCTGGGCGTCGGTCACGGTCGAGGCGTCGCACGTCATCTGGCGGGCGAATTTCAAGGCGCTGCGCTCTCCCTGGGGCCAGCGCTCTGGGCCGGCTTTTAGTGCCGAAATCTCCTCCTCGCTTACCCCCACGCGCCGCAGGTCGGACGCGGCCGTGGCGCGCGCGTATTCGCAATGATTCGCGTCGGCCGCGACCCACCGCATCTTGCCGCGGAGAACAGGCCCAAGCGGGCTCTTCGTCCGGTGCAGTCGGTCGAGAACGAGCATCGCGGCGGTCGTTCGCGGCAAATCACGCGCACTGGCCCTGGCCCATGAAGGAAGCCTCGCCCCTCGGCCCGCGAGCGCCCGCGGCAAGTGCCGCCATGCCTCCTCATTCGAATCCAGACGCCAGCCTTCTGGGCTCTCCGCACCAGCAACCGCTCCGCACGCGGCCACGGCGGCCAGAAACAAGGCCCTCACACCAGTACGGATCATGGCCGACCTCCTCGCTCAGCGTTTGGTTCGCCGCGAACTCCGCCCCTGGTCGCAAGGCCCTCCTCCAGTAACAACAGAATCAGCGCTTGCTCCATCTCGCCCGGGCTAAAACGGAACGGCCCGCGGCCGCTTTTGAATGCAACCTTGCCCTCGCGGTCGATGACATAGAGCCGGTCGGGCATGCCGCTGTACAGGCGGCCCACGCGATCGTCGATTTCGTCCACCAGAACGGGCATGTTCATCTCGAGCAGATCATGGCACCGCCCGGCCACCTCAGTACGCTGAAACATCGATTTCGGCTGCGCCACGGCGACCCCGACGCGATCGTTCGACTCCATCCGCCAGCCGTCGATCGGATGCGCCTCTCGAACGTACACCGCCAGGAATTCCGCCCTGTCGCCGTATTTGTGGGCCAGATCGTCGAGGGTCCCAAACTGGGACCGGAACGGCCCTCACGTGAAGCTGCCGAAGATCAGCACGACCGGCTTCTTCCCCCGGTAATCGGCCAGCGAGATGCGCCTTGCCCTGTCGTGTGTCTCCAGAGTGAACCCCGGCGCCTTCTGCCCCAGTCGCGGTCCCTCGGTCCACGATCCAATCTCGCCCGTCAACAGGCCCTTCAGGAGCGTTGCACGGGACGGACCCTCCGGACCAGCCGCCTTCGCACCCGTCGCCCCCCTCGGAGACGCGGGCGCGGGATAGAGCAGGGCCGCCACGTCCTCCTGCGTCAGGAACGTCTTCCCATTCGCAGCATGCTCGAACGCCTTCTCCCATTCCGCCAGCGTCACCCGGCCGTTCCCATTCCGGTCCATCTGGGCGAAGCGCCCGCGAGCCAGGGCGCGGGCCTGGAGATAACGCGAGCGGGGTGACCAGTCGAGATCCTCGCTGGTTACGGCCCCGTCTCCATCCCGGTCGAGCGCGCGGAACAGCCGGGCCGAGCCCTTGAGTTCCTCGGCCGTCACCTCGCCGTTCCTGTTGCGGTCGAACCGGGCCGCGAGCCAGTCCCATTCATGGCGGCGCTCCGACGGGTGGAACCAGCCGGAGTCCGCGCCCATGTTCGACCCGTCGATCAGAATGGCCCACAGCATCTCCGCGAACTCGGGCACCTTCTCCGCCGGCGGACCGTGCCGCGGCGGGTCGGCAGCAACGCTTCGCGAAAGGAAACCGTGCACGACCACGGCGACGACAATCGCGATCGCAAAGTTGCTCGAAAAAGGTCCGCGACCACTGCGCTTCATCGTAATCTCCATGACCAGATTCAAACCGTGATGTTGCTCGCAAGCTGCCCTGGATCCGGACCAACGAGCCCTATTGTGCGTGGCTGCCCAACCCCCGCCTCTTCGCCCGGATGATTCGCCAGATACGAAACGATTCCGCCTGTACCCAGGCCGCCCGGCTGCGCAGCGGCCCTGAACCTTTCGAGGATCGCCAGCGCGGAGAAGAGCGCAGCGGCCATCGTGAGATCCAGGATTTCCGCATCCGAGAGCCCGAGCGCGGCAATCGCGCGAATCTGTTCTTCCGTAATTGTGTAGGCCGCGTTCGCCACCTTCCACGCGTAGCGACGACACGCGGAAACAAGTCCCGAATCGGATGCCAAATCGGCCGGAGCGGTGCGTGTTCCGCGCGCATTCGAATCGGACATCGATTCCTGAGATAGCCACGGCCCGACCGCTCTGCCAAGACCGGAACCCGGCATCGCTCGCGATCCCACAGCAATGGCCGCCGCCTCTTTCCACAGGTCAATGCGGACGCGCGCGCTCGAGACGTTCACCTCGAGCATTTCAAGGACTCCCTCGAGCACCGCTGGCGATCGAGCCAACCACGTGAAGAGTTCGGGTACCTCCGCCGCGCCCAGACGATCAAACAAGAAACCGGCTCGATCCAGCATTTCGGCCGAGGAGCGACCAGGCTCGTGCCTGTAAGACAGGTCATAGAGAAGCCCGATCAGGGACGCCAACCTGCGCTCGATCCAGGCCCGTGTCTGCTTCAACTCGCGCAGGAAACGGTACTCAAGCCGCACCCTGCGCGCGTCGGCGATGCGATTGATGAAGTTGAACGCAAACACCACGCCCGCCGCCTCGAGCAGGAGATCCGCGTCGTCGACTCGGGCCGCGGCAGCGGCGATCCAGCCCAGATCCACCTCCCCGAGCGGCGACGCGACCGTCGCATGCGCAGCCAACGCCACCAGCAGGCTCTCATGCCGCGCACAACCCGCACCCTCGACACGATCCGCAATCCGCTTCGGATCCAGCCGACGGCGATCAGAAGCACATGGAATGCTCATGTGTTCACGATCATGGCCAGGAATAGGATTATCTCCGGTCGACTGCGTCTCGTCAGGGGCACGCATCGCCTCCACGACGGCGTCGACCAGGTCATGCGCTCGGTCGAAATCGGATCCTGCAGCCTGCAGGAAGAGCAAATGCTCTGACGTTCAGTAGAAACACTGGTTCGCCGCCGAAATCGCCACGGCGATCGACTCCCGTAACCGCCGGCTTCCCGCTGCACCGCCCCACATGAGTGACAGCCATGTCTTCTTGAACGATGCCTGGTACGCCGGCCGGCAGCCGAAAGTCCGGGCAATGTTCGGCTGAGTCCAGATCGAACCACCGGCAAGTCGCCTGGTTCCGCGAACCAGGGCATTCCTGATCAAGCTGCCCATGTTTGAACAAGCCTCGCTTTTTTCGCAGGCCGCGGTGCTGGAGTGCAACCGGATCCGCGCTCAACCTCGAGCATCCATCACGCCTGGCGAAGAGTCTGTGCAATTCTCGAAGCGAATGAGATCAGAATCACAGTCATCGGCCGGCGGGGCGAGAGCAAGACCCCGCTCATGGACCCCGACAAATCTCGAAGAACCAACGGTCCTGCCCCGAACGAAATCGTGAGAGGAACAGCTTCCTGTCGCCGCGCGTGGCCCGATCTTTCCGATGCCGACGTCCGGGCCTCCACCAACGTGCTGTCCCGATCTTGAGGGGTCGTCATTTTCGCGCTCCAGGGCCGAAGAACAAGGGAAATCCACCGCGCTCGCACGGGAGCCAGGCCGCCCGTTCACGCCATCGTTTCATCGGCCAGGGCGGCTGCGTCT
>DAIDHX010000094.1 GCA_027451885.1 Planctomycetales bacterium | reverse complement strand
ATGGTGCCCGCGGCTTCACCTGTGCTTTCTGGGTCGCCACCGCCAGCGACGAGTACTCTCCCGTCGGGGAGCAAGATCGCCGTGGAGTGATACAACCGAGGCACCTTCATCGAGGCCATGGTGGTCCACTGTCCAGTCTGGGGGTTCCAGATTTCCGCGGCATACACAGCCCCCTTGAGGGCATTTCCGTTTTGATTATCCTGTTGCGAGGTGCCCCCGGTCGCGAGAACCGTTCCGTCTGGAAGCAGGGTCGCATTGAGCAAGTATCGATGGTAGTGCATCGAACCGGTGTATTGCCAGGTTGGATTAGGCGAGTCGAGATTTATTGTTTCGCAGGTATTGGTGATGTTTCGGCTCGACCCCCCCGTGGGAGGAATCCCCCTGGCCGAGTCACCGCCGATGGCCAGAATCTGGTCCTGCGCATACATGACCGACGATCCATAAAACCGCCGCGGGTACCGCATTGGCGGACCGCTCCATAACTGTCCCGCACCGTACGGATCGAGGTAGAACGTCTTCCGGCCTGGACTGGCTCCATAAACCAGGCCGTTGCTGAGCTGATAAATGTTGCGATACCAGTCAGGGTACGATTCGGTGGAGGCCGACTGCAAGATCCGCCAGCCCTCGCCCTGTGTGTAGATTTCAATCAAGGGGTTATTGACCCCATACTCGTTGTAACCGCCGATTGCTATCACCTGTCCATTGCCCAGCGTGAGTGCACTGCCGTAGTAGCGGCCAGCGGCCATATTCGCACCCCGCGACCAGGTATTTGTCTGGTAATCATAAATCTCCACGAAATGATTACCGTAATGCGTCTGAAGACCGGATATCGAAGTGGCCGCCGGACCGTGTCCACCCAGGATGATGAGGTCTCCGTTTGGTAAGAATGCACTCCCAGAGCAGAAGATGTTGGTATTAAGCCGTGGTAGCGCAACGTACGCGTTGGTCTCAGGATTCCACAGCAGGATATCGGGAGTATAGGGGGCGGCGTGCTTGGACTGAAGAAAATAATTGTAGTCGTGAGGCCATGCGATCACCAGGCCGTTGGGCAGCAGGGTCATGTGGATCGCCACATAAGGCCCCCTCGCTCCTGGCGGTCTGAACGGTGTTGGTGGAGTCCATGATCCAGAGATGGCGGGATTATTGGACACGTTGGTCCGAGCTTGATCGATCCGTGCAGGCGGCGATTCGTGTCCTCGAGGTCTCGGCTCTGATTCAATGTGTCGAACCTCGGCGACGGTTCCGTCATTTCGCATCAGATTCAACCAGACGGAGCTTCCGGTCGAGAGTAGTGACCGCTCTTCGAGCGGTTGGAAAGAGAACCCGTGGAACCCCCGCTTTGTTCGAGTGGCAATCCGCGGCCGGGCAGAGGCACAGAACCACCGTCGTGCAACGAATCGTTTGCTAATCATCGAGATCCCCCATCCTGCCGGTCAAACCCGACTGTGCAAAGCGCTACTCTGAGCAGAGAACCGAAGCAACAACGCAATCGGTCTCAATTGGATTCCTGAGTGTAAAAACCTGTCTCGCGAGCGGCAGGTGTGTCAGCCTGTTTGCTCAGTTGGCAAAATTCTCGATTTCGATATTCTTGAAGTGGTAAACCCCGTTGGGATCGCCGTGACACTGCAAGGCAATATACCCCTGTGTAAAGAGTCTGCTGTCCATGTTTACTGTGACGTGATTATTCACCAGGATCGTGATGTGGTCGCCGACTGCCTCGACCACGTAATGATTCCAGTGGCCGGACACGGCATGTACCCATCGCGGCGGCCGCGCCAGCCAACCATCGCTCTGGGACCAGAGCCCGCCATCTCCGATGTTGGCTCCGATGTAGGCATCGGCTTTATAGCCATTCACGTAAGTGCGAGTCATTTTCATGCGGAACTCGAGTCCGCTACGGCCGCCGGGAGGAAGTAGAATGTCGGCGGAGAGGATGAAGTTTGAATATGTCCTGTCCGAGACGAGGAAGAACGTCCTGTCGCTCGAGAGCAGGATCTGGCCATTCCTGGTGCGGACTCGGCCGTAGTTGAAGGGATTGAACCACCCAGCCGTATTGCTCCCGTTAAACATGGGAACGAAGGCCGGCGCGACTGATCGGGCACTGTCGGACAGAGTGGCCTGCATTCTTTCGGTCGACTTGTACTGACCTTCGAATCGGAACCGGTTCTCCGTGGACTTGGTATTCGCAATTACAAACGCTTTCGGCTCATCGACGGTGCCGAGGCCTCGGGCCGAGGCCTCGGTTTCATGGCTCGAACCCGAGTGGGCGGAATTGAGAGCCATGCTTGCCATGCACTGGTCGTTGCCGACGCACCGGTCGTAGCCAGGTTGCCAAGCGCTCATCAGGGCTCGACCTTCGAGCGGATCCAGTACGGGGCGAATGCGGTATCTGGCTCTGTAACACATCGAACGATCCGCTTTCTCGGGGAAAAGCTCGAGTTCTCGAATGTGATGTTAACGACGCTGCCTGACCGGTTTTCATCCGGCCTGTATCCAGTTCCTCCACCGTATTTGATGATTCCAGGCAGACTGATTATTGTGACTCACTTGGCGTATGGGCTGTGCCCGGAACCTCTTGTTGTTCTCGTGCCGTCCAGCGCCCCCCCGAATCGTTCGCCGTGAGCGATTGTCCCGTTTTCGTCATACCGCCTGAGGTCCTCGAGCGTGCGGAACCCCGATCCGGGCGCGGTGATGCTGATGGGATAAGAGCCCGTGAGACTGGTGACCGACTCGACAGCCGAGTCGAGCGTGGTCGGCGGCGTCGCACCCTTGACAGTAATGACCGAGTCATCGTTCCGCCCGGGCCTTCCCCGTCCTCCAGTTGTTCCCCACCTTTCACGAACCCTCAGCCGCATTCGCCCCGTCCACCCTCAAGAGGAGGTGACGAGACTCGAGCAGCTCGACAGCCAAACGCCGATTCGAGCCCCTGTCGGAAATCCACCCGCGCACGGCGATCGCATTGGACCGCGAAACAGCCTGGTTTCCCTGCCATGAGATTCGTGAAGTCGGAGCTGGATTCCAGTCTGGTCTCGAGCTAATCCTCTGAATCAGTGGGTCGAGGCTTCTCCACTGCGTTCTTTTGGAAATGAGTGCTTGAGTTCACGCGGTTTTTCAGTGGGACCAACATATCTATCCAGCGTGACTCCATCAGACCGAAGCCCAGTGGGAGATTTTTTTGGTAGCGAGTGTAACGTTCCCGCGGAACGCTCTGTGTCATCTGGGACTGGGGAGTTTTCTCGACCCAGTGATATCATGCCGATGCGCGATGACTCGAAGACGAGCCAGACCCTGCCAGGCCGCTTGGCGGCGTCGCCGCCGGACCAGGCCGCCTGGAGTGAATTCGTTGATCGCTACGGACCACGGATTATCAGATGGTGCCGGGCCTGCGGGTTCCAGGACGCGGATACTCTCGACGTATCTCAGATCGTGCTGTGCAGACTTGTCATTCGCCGGCGAACTCTTCGACTACGATCCGTCAAAGCGTTTTCGTGGCTTCCTTCGCAAGATCGTGCAGGAGTTTATCGAGGACCTGATCGCCAGGAAATTAGATGTGCTCAGGCGAGGCGAAAAGACACTGCCAGGAGCTCTGACCGAGATCGAGACCCGCGAGGACCTGGCCCGACGCCTGGAGGAAGATTACGACCTCGAGCTACTCAAGCTCACGCATGCGCGTGTCCACGCTCGGATCGCCCCCCCAGACCTGGGGTGGCTTTCGTCTGACCACGAGCGAGGGGCTTTCGGGAGCCGAAGCGGTGGCAAAGCTGGGCATGCCGGCCTCCAACATCTACGTGGCCAAAAGCAGTGTCATCGCGCTCCTCAAGGCGGAAATCAGGAACCTTGATCCATCGGCGACGTGAGTCGGTCCGTTCTGACGATCCGTATCCATCGGGCTGATGGAGGCCAGGCCGTGAGTCCTTGTCCCAGCGAGTTGCAAATCGAGTGGTAGATCCTGGGCGGAATCATCGACCCTGAAAGCCGGGCCATCGCCAGCCGCATCCAGGATTGCCCGCTGTGCGTTAGCGTCATCGAGGGGCTGACCTCGACCTCGGGGCTGCCCAGAGATTTCGAGCGGAACGCCCCCTTGTCCGAAGGCGAGCGGAACGCCCTCTGGTCCGAGGGCGATGCGCAACCACTTGAGCAACTGAAATCGATCCCTCCGCCGACGGCGAACGAGGACCATCGCGGAAACGAGCAGCCGGCCGCGGCCTGGCCGCTCTGTTCGATTCTGGAAGACGGCAGCGCGGTTGGTGTGAGCGAGGAAGCAAGGCAGTTTCCGATTCTCGCCGGGTACCGGATCGCCCGCGAGATCGGTCGCGGTGGGATGGGCGGCGTTTACGAGGCCGTCGAGGATTTACTCGGTCGCCGGGTTGCGATCAAGATTCTGCCGCGATCGGCCACCCACGACCCAAGGCAGGCCCAGCGATTCGAACGGGAGGCCAGGGCCGCGGGGCGGTTGCACAACACCAACATCGTGCCCGTGTTCGGCGTGAGCAGGCAGGAGGACCAGCACATCTATGTCATGCAGTTCATCGAAGGAAGAGGGCTGAATCAGATCCGGGACGAGCTGCGCCGACTCGTGCGGCCCAGCGCCCCCATGCTGCATTCCACCGCGAGAAGCGCCGAGACGAGTGAAGACGGTGGCTCCGAACCACCGGTTGGTTCCCATCACACGGACAATCCCGGGCCCTCCGCTGCCGCGATCGCCGAATCCCTGGCGACGGGAAAACATGATCATCCAAGCGAGTCCCAGGATCGGGCATCGGCAATCAGTGAGCAGGCGAGCGAGGCGCTGATTCTCACGTCACAAATCACGGCCGCGAGCCCGCCCCGTCTAACCCCGCGTCTCATCCGGGACCCGGCTCGTCGAGCTGGTCCTCAAGCGTGCTCAGGACGCGGTGTCGCAGCATCGCCCGCATCGCCCGGCAAGTGGCGGAGGCGCTGGATTACGCCCATTGTCAGCGAGTGCTCCATCGCGATATCAAGCCGTCAAACCTGCTTCTGGACGTCCATGGAAACGTCTGAGTGACCGATTTCGGACTCGCTAAGATCTCCGACGCCGAAGTCCTCACCGAAACCGGCGACGTGCCGGGAACGCTCCGATACATCGCACCAGAGCGATTCGACGGGCGCTGCGATCTCCGTTCGGATGTCTATAGCCCTGGCCTCAGCCTTGATGAACTGCTGTCCCTGTGTCCAGCTTTCGAATCGTCGGAGCGGCACAGGTTGTTTGAACTGGAGCGGAGCGCTCTATCATGCGTTCCGATCCAAGGAATCCGCTGAACGGGCTGAAGCGGGCCTGCGCATGGTCGAGCCCTTCCTCGAGCGCGAACCGAACTATCCGCAAGCGCGTGACTACGCCGCGAAACTGCATGGTAATCGAGCACTCTCCCTCTACCAGGCGGGCGACCGTGTGAAAACCATGGAGGAATGGCAGGAATGCACGCAGATCTCTGGCCAGCCCGTTCCCGGTGACGAAGTCGTCACTCCGGCAATCGACATGGTTCACGACGGCAAGATCGAGCAGGGACCGGACCAGGCCCGCAAGGTCAAATCGGCCCGGGGGCTGAGCGATGCGGCTTGTTACGATCTCGGGTGGCTGTACGCGCTTTGTGCATTGAAATCACGGAATGATCCGGGGCTTCCAGACTCTCGGAAGGACGCGCTGGTCAAATCGTACATTGCCGAGTCTCTGAACTGGCTGAAACGGGCAGAGCAGCTTGGCTTCTCCAAGGACCCTCAGCATCGCGAGCACGCCCCCGGCGACCCCGACCTTGAGATCCTGAAGGATCGAGCCGAGTTTCGCCAGCTCATCGAACCCCCTCGACCAAGCCCTGAATCCACGAGCAATGGCTCGGGGCCGGAGACCGGACGAGGCTCTGCGACCTTCCCGATAATACAACCGACCGAGTTCCGGCACAGCAATCCCGTTTACGCGCATTAGGAAGAACATGTGCGCGCAAGTAGACACTTGTAACAGCGCGTGCGTGCATTAGATTGCGTCTCGCACCCGCCGAGCACCGCACGGACGACGAGCGCGGGGCGCGAGCGGCTCGAGCCAGAGCGGCGTCTACACCTCCGGGGGGCGTAGCGAATCGATTGCGATCTGCCGGAGCCCCGGGTCGGTCCGGCTCGAATCGGCCGCGAGCTGGAGGTATTTTCGTGCGGATTCCCGCTGGCCTCGGTTGAACAGGAAACGGCCGACGAGGAACTCAGCATTGGCCCGGGCCTTCGCGGGCATATCGCCCAGGATCCTGTCAATCCTGGCGAGGTCGAGCTCGCCCTTGCCGTCGTTGGCGAGCGAGTCGCGAATCATCCGGGCAATCGCCACCATCCGAGGCAGCTCGCGCTGGAGCTTCGTGCACAGTTCTTCCAGCAATTGATCCCTGCGCGGCTTTTCGCCGAGTTCGTCGGCCAGCAGGAAGACCGCGATCGCGTTCGCCGCGGATGGCTTGTTGCGCGCTGCTTGCTCGAGCGATTCCAGAGCCTGTTTGGCCGATCCATTTGCCCACAACGCGTATCCGTCCTCCTCAAGCCTGGCGGGGTCCGGGCGATCCGCTGCGCCTGGCATGACGGCATCGGCGAAGGCGCGTGCGGCCTGGAGATCGCCATGGCCCGTCCGCTTGCAGAACTGATACCACCTGGTCCCGTTCGCGCGGGGATAGCGTTCGGCAGCGCGTTTGACCCACAACTCCGCCCGCTCCCAGTCCTTGAGCTTCTCGTTGCATTCCGAGGCGCAGATGAGCGCCCAGCCAGCCCAGGTTTCCGCCGCGTCCTCGGCGTATTTCCTGGCCTGCTCGAAGCGCCCGCGCTTCATCAGGTCGTTGGCGATGTCGACCTGGAGCCTGGCGCGCTCCAGCCCTGCCGGTTCTGTCCTGGCCAGGAACTCATCGAGCGTTGCCAGCCAGCGATCGTCCTGGCCGCGGGCTCGGTAGCAGTCCGCGAGCAAGCGGTACGCCCAGGGGTCGGGCGAGAGCGCGATGTACTGCCGCAAGTCCTTCTCCGCCTCGTCGTACTCCCTGAGCTCGGCATGTTTGCGGCCCAGATCGGCGATCAGGGCGGGCGCATCGCCGACCTGCTTGCGCCAGGCTGGGACATCTGCCTTGACCTGATCCCAGGCGACCTCGACGAGGACGCCCATGGCGTAAGATGAGAAGGGGCTGATGTTCAGCAGGATGCGCGCGAGGTGGTCCCGCGTGGCGTTCGTCTGCCGGAGCCGCTCGGAGACATCTCGCACAAGAATGCTGATATGAAGCTGCGACGCGCGCGCGGCGTCCTCGCCGGCCGGGAGCTTCATCTCTCGAAGCGCGTCGATGAGCGGCCGCTCCGTGAACTCCACCTCGGCCAGGTCGAGCTGTTCGGCCATCCTGTTCAGTGCGTTGGCACCCCCTCGGCGCGGGTGAACGATGTACTCCAGATAGGGGAAGAAGCGGTGCCCGGCGACAAGCGGCCGGAACCCTTCGAGGGCGTCGCCGGCTGGCACGTGCCACATGTTCGCCATGAAATCGAGCCGCTGGTAAGCCTGGACGAAGCGCGCTTCACGCGCCAGGTGTGCCAGGACGCCCCAGGTTGGTTCGCCCTGATCCGCCGCATGACGCCCCGCCAGGTCGAGCGCGGCGACCAGGTCTGGCTCCGCGCGGCCCTGGTCGAGGGCCTGCTTTACCGCCTCGGGCAGCGATTTGAGCCATTTCAGCCTGTCGGGAAAGAGCTTTGTGAAGGCCTCTGGACCCGCCACGGTGGAAACGTGCAGCTCGCCCAGTTGGCCGTTCTGGAAGATGGCGTCGTAGGCGAGCGTGCAATCGGGGTTGTGTTTGGCCAGGTCGACCGCCGTTGTGGCGAGCAGCCGGGTCCGGCGGGGATACTGGATGGACATCATGCCGAGCAGGGCGGCAAGCCGGGAGTGCCGGCCCTCGGTTTTTGCCAACTGCTCGCGGTCTGCCTTGAGGTAGGCGTCGATCACCGGGAGCCAGGAGGGCGCCTGGGACGCGTCCTTCGATTCGCCGGCCATGCGGTTTGCCGCCTCGAGATCGGCCAGTGCCAGGTCGTGGCGTCCAACCAGGGCCCAGACAAATCCACGGCCACGCAGCGCAGCGGCAGAGCTGGGATTCCTGGCCGCCAGCCGCTGGGCGTAGAGCAACGCGCGGGCCTTGAAGACGCGGTGCGCGGGACTCCACTGATACTCGGTCAGCGTGCCAAGCTGGGCGTACGCCCGCGCGAGCGCGGCGAGCCTCGCCTGCGATTCGCCGTCACCGCGGATCGATTCGTGAAGCGCCCGCACCGCGGCGTAACTGTCTACAAGGCCCAGTTGATCCAGTCGCTCCTCGGCCTCGGCCGGAACGGTTGCGTCGTCTCGTTTCTGATTCGGCTGGGCTTTGAGGCCGAGCCGCTTGAGAAGCGCAGGGAATTCGGATCGGGCGAGGGTCTCCGATAGGGCCGTCAGCTCAGGTGTGTAACGGCTGTTGTCGGGCCTGGTCCCGAGGTCGTGCTGGAGAAGAATCTCGGCTTTCTCACCCGCGCCGCGGCGGACGAGGAGGTGGCATTCGTTGGGGCGGAAGAGGGTGACGATCTCCAGCGGCGGCCCTTCGCTGGCACCCGGGGGGACGTCGTCGAGCAGCTCGTCGCGTGTGGAAAGCCCCATCTCGTCCCGCGCTGCGCTCAGGATCGCCTGGCGGATGAGCTCGCGTTCCAGGATTGGTTGACGCGAACCCAGACGGTCCTTGATCTCGGGGCTGACTTCCGGCCGCCCCAGTGCCACGACCGATCTGGTGTTGCTCCCTTCACCGGAGCGGAGAATGACCAGCCGAGTACGGACCTCCGCCTTGTCGGGAGCGATCGACACCGCGCGCGGCTGACCCTGTGCCGAGGCGGGCGCGCCTGGCGGTGTTGCCGCCGCTTGCGAGCCATTGCCCGTTGCCTGAGCTACCCCCTGAGGCGCCTGCCCGAGGGGGCGCACGAACCCAAAAAACGCCAGAACGGCAGCCCCTGTCGCGGCGAGCACCAGGACAATCACCCAGCCGGCTCGTCCGCGACGCCCGCGATACGGGCCGCTTGCGGGCTCCAACCTCGGACCGGATGGCCCAGGACACGCCCGTACTATCCCTCTGATGTGCATCATTCTCGATTCCTTGATGGGACGGGAGAGTGAGAGCGAAGCCTGGACAACATCCATTGAGGCGAGAACGTAGTGATTCAGGGAAAATAGCAGGCCATGTGGCTCGCATCAAGGGAGTGAAGATCGCCGCACGCTGCCCGCGCGTCGGGCAAGACGACCGGCCGTGAGCGAGTCTCCTCCGCCGGGCGGTACTCAGCTCGGTCGGTACTCAGCTCGTGCGGGTTTGCCCAGGATTCGCCTGTCCTGCAAGCCAGGCGGATCGGGCTGTTCCGATGATGAGGTCGCGCGGGGGTGGCGTTCAGGTGGAACAGAGGCTTCCGCTGGGTTCATCGGGCACCCGGTGTCGCCGCGCGCGACGAGGTGTTAGGCTTGGTGGGGTGGACCTGGCTGGGACTCCACGTCATTCGATTCCACGGGGGACGGCGTACTCCGATGTGGCGGAAAGCGATTCTGGCGGCGTGGCTCGTCGCGTGTCTGATCCCAGCGCGGGTACCTGGCCAGGATGAGCTCAAGCGGGTCATGCTCGAGATCTACGTGCCCGAGAAGGCCCAGCTTTTGATCGAGGGTCAGGACACGCTTTCGAAGGGGACGAAGCGGAAGTTTCTGTCGCCGCCTTTGCCGCCGGGAAAATACACGTACACCATCAAGGCGATCATCCCCGATCCGAAGGGCCCGCGCACGGTCACGAGCCGTGTTGAAGTCCGCCCGGGCGACTTTGAATCGATCGACCTGCGTGACGCGGGCGAGCGGCCGATCCCGGATGTGGAATACGAGCCGACGCCGCAGCAGGTGGTGGATGCGCTCTTGCGGCTGGCACGGGTCACGCGCGAGGACGTGCTCTGGGACCTCGGCTGTGGCGATGGACGCATCCCCGTGACCGCGGCGCGTGTCTACGGCTGCCAGTCCAGAGGCTTCGATATCGACCCCGAACGCATCAAGGATTCGCTGGCCAACGTGCGTGGACATGGTGTTGAGAAGCTGGTGACGATCGAGAAGCGCGACATCTTCACACTCGACCTGAGCCATGGTCCGACGGTTGTGACGCTCTACCTGTTGCCGCGGCTCAACGAGCGGCTGCTGCCGCAGCTTCGCAAGCTGCCCGCGGGGGCACGCGTGATCTCGGTTGCGCATCGCATCGCCGACATCAAGCCCGACGCCCAGATCGCGGTCGAAACCGAGCTCGGAGTGTTTGATCTGTATCTCTGGAAGGCCGAGACGCTCCGCGGAAAGTGACGGGGCGATTCACGACGAGGCTTCGTCTGCCGCCAGGACCGGGGCGCCCGCAAGGTAGCATTGATCGAGCGTGAAGGGCACATCGGCCGCCGCGCGGAAGAGCACCAGGTCCGCCGGTTCGCCGACGTCGAGCCGCGGCGGCTCGAGGCCCAGAAGACGCGCTGGGTTGGTGGTCACGGTCGCCAGCAGCTCGTCGAGGCTCCAGCCCGTGGCGGTGAGGAGATTTCGAAGCCCGACCTCGAGCGGCTGGCTTGATCCTGCCAGGTATTGCGTGCCGGCGACGATGATCGTGCCCGAGTCGAGGATCTCCCAGGCGTCGTGGCGGCCTGGGGGCAAGCCTGCGAGCGGGCTCAGGTCGCTGACCAGGATGGTGCGAGCGGGCCCCTTGGCCCGCGCGAGCACGCGCAGGGTCGCCAGGTCAACATGGTCGCCGTCGACGATGAAGGAGGCGGAGAGCCGATCGTCGGCCGCCTGGGCCCAGATGGGATTGGGATGCCGGGGCAAGGTCGCGGCGATGCCGTTGCCGAGGTGTGTGGACAGACTCGCGCCCGCCTGTGCGGCCGCGAGGAGCGTTCTGGGATCGGCGGCGGTATGGCCGAGCGCGACCGTTATGCCGCACGCCCGGACGCGCTTGATGAAGTCGATCGAGCCGGGGCGTTCGGGGGCGAGCGTGACGAGAACGATTCGCCCGCCGGAGGCGTCCTGGAGCCGCTCGAAGAGGGCGTAGTCCGGGTCGCGGACGGCGTCGAGCGGGTGTGCGCCCCGGTAGCCGTCGAGCTCGGAGATGAACGGCCCCTCGAGGTGGATGCCGGGCACCATACGGGCGACTTCGGGATGCGTACGGCAGGCGAGATCGATGGTCTGAAGCCCGTGGATCAGGTGATCGACGGGGGCGGTGATCAAGGTTGGGCAAACCCGCGCTGCGCCCAGCGGGCGCTGGGCGAGGATGATGCGTGCGACATCGTCGGGCGTGATCGTGGGGCTAGAAAACGAGATCCCCCAGCGGCCGTTCATCTGGAGATCCCAGAATGCAGGTGCGACCCAGGGTTCTGCGCGCGGGCCTGGCTCGTCGAGCCGTTCGAGCCGGGTGATGACGCCCGCCTCGGCCTCGATCGCGACGCGGGCGCTGGTGTTGATCAGGCGGGCAGTGAGCTTCACGGGCAGGGCTCCGTGTCAGCCGCCTAGCGTTCGTGGCCCAGGCGGGTTGATTCTCGCCTGGCGAGCGCAGCGGCGACGAAGTCGCGGAAGAGCGGGTGAGCCTTCATTGGCTTGGATTTGAACTCGGGGTGGAACTGCACGGCGACGAACCAGGGGTGGTCCTGAAGCTCCATGATTTCGACGATCGAGCCGTCGGGCGAGAGTCCGCTCGGGTGCAGGCCGTGCTGGGCGAAGGTATTGCGGTAGGCGTTATTGAGCTCGTAGCGATGGCGATGGCGCTCGTGGATCAAGGGTGCGCCATAGGCATGCTCCGCGCGTGAGCCGCCGGCAAGCGCGCAAGGCCACGAGCCCAGGCGCATGGTGCCGCCGCGTTCGCGGACCATTTGCTGCTCTTCCATGAGGCAGATCACGGGGTGTTCGGCGGTGGGATCGAACTCGGTGCTATTGGCGTCCTCGAGCCCGAGCACGCTGCGGGCGAACTCGATCACCGCGCACTGCATTCCCAGGCAGATGCCGAAATAGGGGATCTTGTGGGTGCGGGCGTAGCGGATGGCCTCGATCTTGCCCTCGATGCCCCGCATGCCGAAGCCGCCGGGCACCAGCACGCCGTCGACGCCGTCGAGAAGCGCCTCGGCCCCGCGGTTGTCGACCTCCTCGGCCTCCACGCGCACGAGCAGCACCCGCGCGCGATTGGCGATCCCCGCGTGATCGAGCGCCTCGTAGACCGACTTGTAGGCGTCACGGTGCTTCATGTACTTGCCCACGACGGCGATTCTGGCCTCATGCTTGGGGTGGATAATGCGATCCACCATCTCGCTCCAGCCCGCCAGGTCGAGGGGCGCTGCCTTGAGCTTGAGCTGCTTGACAAGGATCTCGTCGAGCCCGTTATTGGCCAGCGAAAGCGGGACCTCGTAGATGCTGTATTGCCGGTCCCGTTCCTCGATCACGGCCTTGCGGTCGACGTTGCAGAAAAGCGCGATCTTGTCCTTATCTTCGGGCGAGATCGGATGCTCAGAGCGGCAAATGAGCACATCAGGCTGGATGCCGATCTGCCGCAGCATGCCCACCGAATGTTGCGTGGGCTTGGTCTTGAGCTCGCCGGCGGCCTTCAGATACGGCACGAGCGTCAGGTGGATGAACAGGCAGTTCTCGCGGCCCACGTCCATCGCGAACTGGCGAATGGCCTCCAGAAAAGGCTGGCCCTCGATGTCGCCGACGGTGCCGCCGATTTCGGTGATCACCACGTCGACGTCGTCCTCGGCCAGGCGATGGATCGCGGCCTTGATCTCGTCGGTCACGTGCGGGATCACCTGCACCGTCTTGCCTTCGTAGTAGCGGCCCTCGCGCTCTTTCTGGATCACCGAGAGATAGATCTTGCCCGTTGTGTAATTGCAGTCCCGCGTGAGCACCGCCTGGGTGAATCGCTCGTAGTGGCCGAGATCGAGATCGGTCTCCGCGCCGTCGTCAAGCACATAGACCTCTCCGTGTTGATACGGGCTCATCGTGCCCGGATCAACATTGATGTATGGGTCGAATTTTTGCAGGCGGACGCGCAGCCCGCGCTGTTCGAGCAACATGCCGATCGAGGCACAGGTGAGCCCCTTGCCCAGCGAGCTCACCACACCGCCCGTCACAAAAAGATGCTTGGCCATCCGCGCTCTGTCCCAGGTTCTGTTCATTTGTATGCTTTGGTCCAAGCCAAGTAGTATAACATGGAGCGAGCTTTGAGAAGGGTGCTCGTCGACCGGGCTTGTGCGCGATAGAATGGAAGTGTTGGGAGCTTGGGGTGTCGAGCCCCGCGGCCGGGAGTGTTTCGATGGCGCAGGTGCGAGTCAACCGGCGGCGATTTTTGAGCTGCTCCGCGGCGGCGGGGATTGCGCTTGCGCAGGGCGAGCTTGCGGAAGCCGCGGCGGGCGTGGACCGCGTTGTGCGCGTGGGCCTGATTGGAGCGGGGAGCCGGGGTACAGCCCTTCTGCGTACGTTGCTGGAGATTCCCGGGGCCGCGATTGTGGCGGTGGCGGACCCGGTTGAGCGGCATCGCGACCGTGCGCTTGGAATCGTGGAGAAGGCGACGGGCAAGCGTCCGCTGGGCGTGCGGGACGAGCGGGCAGTCCTCGACCGCAGCGAGGTTGACGCCGTGGTGGCGGCCCTGCCCTGCGACCTGCATGCGCAGGTTACGCTGGAAGCGCTTGGGGCGGGCAAGGCGATCTACGCCGAGAAGCCGCTCGGCCTTTCGCTCGCGGAGTGCGACCGCATGATCGCGGCCGCGGCGAGCCGCCCAGACCTCGCCGTGCATGTTGGTTTCCAGCGGCGCTCGAACCCCCGGTTCCAGGAAGCGATTGAGCGCGTCCACGCCGGCACGCTGGGCGGCCTGGTCGAGGCCCGCGCGAGCTGGACCTCGGGCAATGGGCCGCTCATGGGCCAGGATGGTTGGCTGGGCCGCAGGGCTCGCTCGGGCGACTGGATGGTCGAGCAGGCTGTGCATATCTGGGACGTGCTCCTGTGGGCGAAGGGCTCGCTACCGAGCGCGGCGACCGGCTGGGGCAGGCGCGACCTGTTTACCTCGGTCGACCGTGAGCGAGACGTGACCGACCATTACGACGTCGAGCTCCAATGGGCCGACGGCTTTCGTGCGTCGTTTCACCAGAGCTGGGCCATGCCGGCCGATCAGGCCTTCACTGGCACCACACTGCGTTTGATGGGAGAGGCGGGCGGGCTCGATTTTGGCACGGGCTCGCTGACTTACCGGGAGCGGGGACGTGGTCGCGAGACCATCCGCCCTGGAGTGCACGCCGACACCAGGCTCGCGCTCGAGACATTTCTGGGTGCAGCGCGGGATGGCAACAAGACCGCGCCGCCCATCACGCTCGAAGAGGCAAGAAACGCGGTCTGCGTGGGCTTGCTCGCACGCGAGGCGGTGGATCGTGGCGGGCGGGTGACGATTGCCGAGGTTTCTGCCTGAGCTGATCGCCAGGCGATTCGCGGCTGGGTAAAGACTCTTGTGCCCTGAGCCGGAGCCTCAGGCTGCGGCATTGGATTGGACCAGGGCGTCTTGCGGTGGATCACGGCGAGCGCGCCCCGAGGCGGTGCCCCGGGGCGCGGGCTCGGGCGTTCAGTTCATGGCGCGGCCGTGGAACAGGATGCCCGCGACCATCTTCGCCGGAGGCGTGAGCGCGGACTTCGGATCTGGGCTCTTGCCGTCCGGGCCGGCGGGAAGCTTGGGCAGCAGCTCGTCGAGCGCCTTCGTCTTGCCCGTGAGCGCCTTCATGAACTCGATGACGTCCGTCTTTTCCTGGGCCGTCAGGCTGAGTTTCTTCATGTCCTCGTCGAGCGAGGGATTGGGTGTGCCCCCCTTGTCGTAATGGTCCATGACCTCGGCGAGCGTGGACATGCTGCCGTCGTGCATGTAGGGAGCGGTGCGGGCCACGTCGCGGAGAGTCGGCGTCTTGAAGGCGCCCAGGCTGGCGTCCATCTTGGCGCCGATGGGGTCGATGGTCCAACGGCCGAGGTCGGCGAACTTGCCGGTCCTGGGGTCGTAGCCCACGCCCAGGTTGTGGAACTGCTCGTCGGTGAAGTTGAAGCCCTGGTGGCAGAGGCTGCACTTGGCCTTCTGGCGCACGGCGTCGGTCTTGAATTCATCCTCGGTGTTGAGCGTGAGGCCGAAGAGGATCATCCCGCGTTTCTGGCTGTCGTTCAGGGCCTTGTGATCGCCGGCGACGTAGAGGTCATAGGGGGAGTCGCCCGACAGCGCGGCCACGCGCTCGAAGGTGGCAATGGCCTTGGCCATGCCGTCGAGCGTGACGTCGGTGCCGAAGACCTTTTCGAATTGCTCCTTGTATCCCTTGATGGCACGGAGGCGGGTGACGATGTCCTTGTAGGTCTGCTTGCCCATCTCGATGGGGTTCTGGGGCGGACCCTGCGACTGCCCCTCGAGCGAAGGCGCGCGGCCGTCCCAGAACATCGTCTTGCCGTAGACCGTGTTGAGCACGCTCGGGGCGCTTCGGCCGCCGGTCTGGCCCTTGATCCCGATCGAAACCGGCATGTTA
>DAIDHX010000093.1 GCA_027451885.1 Planctomycetales bacterium | reverse complement strand
GAATCTTGATCCTTGAGGATACCGATGGCGACGGCAAGGCCGATCGCCGCACGGTGTTTTATGATCGCGGCACGAACTTCACGGGAATCGAAATCGGCTTTGGCGGCGTGTGGGTGTGCGCGACGCCGAACCTGCTTTTCTTTCCCGATCGCGATGGCGACGACAGGCCCGACGGCGCACCCGAGATCAAGCTCGACGGCTGGAGCGAAAAGGCCCAGCATAACCTGTTCAACGGCCTCAAGTGGGGGCCGGATGGCTGGCTCTGGGGTCTCAACGGCATCACCGCCACGTCGTACGTGGGCAAGCCGGGCACGCCTGAAAACGAGCGCGTGGCGCTCAACTGCGGCGTCTGGCGCTATCACCCCACGCTCGGGGTGTTTGATGTTGTGGCGAATGGCACCACCAATCCCTGGGGGCTCGATTTCGACGATCGGGGCGAGGCGTTCATCACCAACTGCGTTATCGCGCACATGTTTCGCGTGATTCCAGGCGCGCGGTTCGAGCGGATGTTCGGCAACGACTTCAACCCGCATGCGTATGAGCTCATGAAAACCTGTGCAGATCATCTGCACTGGTGGTCGGGGCAAACGTGGCAGCAATCCCGCGTGGGGGCGGTGCATGAGCGGCTGGGGGGTGGTCATGCGCACGTGGGGGCGATGATTTACCTGGGGGACAACTGGCCGGCTGAGTATCGCGGCTCGCTCTTCACGTGCAACATTCATGGGCATCGTGTGAACAACGATCGATTCGAGCGGGACGCGCGCACGGGCGGGGTGGTCGCGCATCACGGGCCGGATTTTCTCCAGGCTGCGGACCCGTGGTTTCGAGGGCTCGAGCTCAAATATGGGCTGGACGGCGGTGTCTATTTGACCGACTGGTCCGACCAGGGGGAGTGCCACGAGACCGACGCCGACGGCGCGCATCGCGAGAACGGCCGGATCTTCAAGGTGACGTATGGCGCGGTGCGATCGCGGCCGGTCGATCTAGCCCGGTTGGACGATCGCGCGCTGGCCCGGCTCCAGACGCACGCGAACGAGTGGCACGCGCGAACGGCCCGGCGGATCTTGCAGGAGCGTGCGGCGAGCGGCAAGGACCTGGCTGGTGCGCGTGAGGTGCTCGAGACACTGCTGGCGCGCGAGCCGGCGATGCCGCGGCGGCTGCGTGCGCTCTGGACTCTCTGGGCGATTGGGGGTCTTGATGAAGCGCGACTGATCGGGCTTCTCGACGATCGCACGCCTGAGATTCAAGCGTGGGCGGCGCGGCTGCTAACGGGTGAAGGCTCCGCGCCTGGGCAGGCGCTTGAGCGCATGGAGCAGCTTGCGCGCGGGGGAACGGGAGAGCTCGCGGCGTATACACGGCTCTATCTGGTATCGGCGCTCGGCAAGATTCCGCTCGACGCGCGGGGGCGGCTGGCGCTTGCGCTCGCGGCGCGTTCGGGGGAGATGCGCGAAGCGAACGAGGTGCTTTTGCTCTGGTACGGCCTGGAACCGCTGGTGGGGCGTGACCGGGCGTTCGCGTCGCGGGTGCTGACCGCGGGCCCCGCGCCGATGCTGGCGCGTCTGGTTGCGCGCAGGCTCGTGGCCGACGAGCCGGAGGCTGGCCTCGCCGCGCTTTGCCCGATTCTGCGGGATTTGCCCGAGAATCACGGCGAGGAGCGTCTGAGCGTGCTCGAAGGGACTCTGGAGGGGTTGGCGGGGCGGAAACGGCTGAGCGCGCCTGAGGAGTGGGCCAGCGCGCGTGACATGCTTGAGCAGAGCGCGCGCGGGGACATACGGTCGCGCTCGGCCGCGCTTGGGCTTGTGCTGGGTGATTCACGGGCGGAAGCGACACTCCGGGGGGTGGTGCTCGATCGCAAGGCTGGGGAGGCAGCGAGGCAGTACGCGCTTGGGAACCTGGTTGAGCGTCGAGTCGCGGGTCTTGCCGGCGTGCTTCTGGGCTTGTTGGAAGATCCCGCGATGCGTGCTTCGGCTCTGCGCGCGCTTGCGGCCTATCGCGATCCTGGCACTCCTGCGGCGGTGCTGGCGGCGTACCCGAGCTTGAGCCCCGTCGAGCGTGAAGACGCGGTGGCCACGCTCGCCTCGCGCAAGGAGTGGGCAGCGCGGTTACTCGAGGCCGTCGAGAAGGGCACAGTCGCGCGCCGGGAGCTGAGTACCACGGTCGCGCGGCAGATCCTGGCCTTTGGCGAGCCAGGGCTTTCCGAAACGCTTGGTAAGGTCTGGGGAACGCTTCGGCCGACCTCGAAGGGCAAGGCGGGGCTCATGGCCCGGTACAAGTCGGTGCTGGCGGAAACGGCCCCCGCGCCCGATTTGGAGCACGGTCGAACGCTGTTCATGCAGACCTGCGGGACCTGCCACAGGCTCTTCGGCCAGGGGGGCGACGTGGGCCCGGATCTCACGGGAGCGGATCGTTCGAGCGTGGATTACTGGCTCGAGAACGTGCTCGATCCAAGTGCATCGGTGGGCCGGGATTATCTGCTCACGACCGTGGTCACAACCGACGGCCGGCTGGTCTCCGGCATTTTGCGCACGGAGACCCCCGCGGCGGTGGTGATCCGCACGCCGACGGAGACAGTCACCCTGCCGCGCGAGGATGTGGACTCGATCAAGCGCGCGGAGGTGTCGATGATGCCCGAGGGGCAGCTCGAAAGCCTGAAGAGCCGCGACCTGCGCGACCTCTTCGCGTATCTGGCGAGCGATCGCGGTTTGGGTCAACCCGCAGCCCGGGCGAATGGCGCCGCGGGCGCGAAGAAGCCTAATCCATGAGGCCGCGGATCGAGCGAATGATGTAGCTGTTTTCGACCCGGCTGCGCGCCGCGATGCGGACGAAGCGGCCGGTTTCGAGCCCCTTCTTGTCGTCGCAGGTGCGGGTGTAAATCCCGCGGCGAATCAGCAGGCGGAAGACGAGCTCCTCGGCGGGTACACCGTTTGTGATCTCCGCCAGGGCGAAGTTCGCATGGCTGGGATAAACCTTGAGCCCGTCGATACTGCTCAGCGTCTTGATGAAGCGCCTGGTATTGCGGATGAAGCGAATCCGCTCCCGGTCGTACTGGGCCTGGAAGTCGGCCCGGCAGTAGAGGTCGAAGAAGTATTCCGCCAGGCCCGAGGAATTCCAGAGGAAGCCATTTTCGAGCAACGAGCGGACCCGGTCGGGGGACATCACGGCGTAGCCAGCGCGAATGCCGGCGACGCCGAAGTCCTTGCTCATGCTCTTGACGACGATCAGGTTGGGATGCTTGCGCACCAGGTCCGCCACGCTGCGGATCGCAAAGCTTTCTCCCTCGCAGGCGAAGTGGAGGAAGCTTTCATCGACGATCACGGTCGGCACGGCGCTGAGTGACTCGATCAGCCGAACCATCTGGGCGTGAGCCACATAGCCGCCGTCGGGGTTATTGGGATTGATGAGCACGACCGTGTCCGGGCGTTCCCTGCGCACGAGCTTCAGGTACGCCTCAGGATCGAGCCGAAAATCATCTTCCTTGCGGAGCACGTTGAACACCACCCGGGTATCCGCCCGGGCGAATTCGTAATAGGGCGAAAAGGTCGGCAAGTTGACGAGAATGGTGTCGCGTGTGAACCGATGCAGAATGGCCTGAATGATCTCGGCTGCGCCATTGCCCACAAAGATCGACTCTGGCTCGAGGTCGAGCACGTAGCCCAGTTTGCCCGCGATCACGCGATTCTGGGAAGGATAGAGCTCGAGCAATGAGCGCAACCGCCGAGGCCGAATGACCTCGCGGTGAAAGTGCATGAGAAAGAGCTTGGTCGCGTAAGGATTCGACAGGAAGCAGGCATCAACCTTGAGCCTGAGCTCGGGGATGAGCTTGGCGATGGTCCATGCGCTCGGCGAATGCGAGCCTGATTCGCGCTTCAGCCGACGGATCCGCTCGACGAGGGCGTCTTCGCGCTGGTTGAGGCCGAGCCGGCCGGTGAACTTACGCCGTTGCCGATCAAGCCAGAGGGTGGATGCTCCAAAGTCAAATGGCTTGAACTTGCGTCCTTGCTCGGGTGAGCGCTGTACGATCACGAGAACCTCACTAGCCTACGCCCCGGAATGGGACGTCCCGAACCTGGATGATTCACGCTGAGGCCACGTTCCATTTATCATTTCTTCGCACATGGTAGGACGAACTTGAGGTTCGGACAAGACACAACCGCTCAAAGGTGCGTCTTCTCGGGTCTGGCGAGTGGAACGAGCGGGTGGCGCAAATTAGGCAAAGCGGTCGGAATTCGAGGGGTGGCGGGGTTTTCGTCTGGGTGTTGGATAAAACGCAGGGGAGAGCGTGAGCCCGGGGAATTTTGCAAGCCCCGAGACGCTCTCCCATGGGATGAACTGGGCCAGGATGTCAGCCAGCCGTTAGAGCCGTGCGGTGGGGCCCCCAGGGCGGGCATTCGCCTCCTGGCCCGGCCGCTCAACTCTTGCTTCGACCATGTGTGAAGACGTTTCCAAGGAAATGGCCGGCGTCGGCGTTTGCTTCAGGCGCCTCGGCCCAACTCAGTGCCTGGCTCTCGGGCGGTTCACCCTTGATAACTGCGGTTTCGGGGGCCTCGACCGGGCGCATTTTGTGCCGTTTCGAGGCTGGGGCGGACGAATTCTGTTTCCGCCGTTTTGGTTTGGTCATGACCATCGACATTGAACACCTCCCCGCGCTACGCGGGAAAAGCCTGGAACGCCTTTCGCCGGCCCGCGCGGCAACGCCGTGGGGCACATGTGAGGCGAATTCGTCCCGCGGCCGGGCGTCACTCGCACCCGTGCCGCATGCCCTGCCGATGCGGCAGGACAATCGCTGACTCAGACACAGCGACGAACCGGGTTGTTCACGCCGATTCGCTGGCTCGCGCCTGTTTCAACATCCTGTATTTTAACAACAAAACGGGACGTCGGCCAGCAGCCGCGCGGTTCTGGCGTGCGGGAATCCTGGTTGTTCCGCCGTAAGCCGATTCGTGAAAGGGGTTTGTTCGCGATCACGAGCGTGCGTGAGGCGCGACCGGCCTAGGCGGGTTTTGGAATTGGATGTAGGATGCCGCTCGCTCGCGGGGACTGACGAGCGGCTGACTTTGATTCGCACCCTTCGCTTGATCTCGAACGCCCCAAGGAGTGCAGGCGTCGGAGACACCATCGATTCTCGTCTGAAGCGGAGGAACCATGCGTCTCTGTCTGGTGGAAGATCATGCGGCGAGCGGTCTGGAGCCACTCACGCTGACTCGGGCAGCGCATGAGCTTTTGCTTGGCTCAAGCACTCTTGCAAGCAAGTTGTGTCGTGCGTTTGGAGTGGTTCCAGGTCCGTGGCAGACGAGCTGTGTGGTACGTCCGCACCTGCTTGGGCTGCTGGAGCAAACGCCCGAGCGGCGGATTGTGGCGAATAATCGGGACTGGCTGGCGCGAGGTCCGGTGGTGGTGGCGAACAGCCGCTGGGTACCGCCGGTGGGATTTGAGCCCCCCGCGCCGGGAGTGCCCTGGCTTGGACTTTGCGAGGGCCGGCCGGCCTTTGCCCAGGTTCTGCCGGATGATGCGGTTCAGCTTGAGCCGGGCGGCGTGGATGGATGGTTTGACGATATGCTCTCGCGTTCCTCGGGGACCGAGGTCGGCGGGCGCTGGATCGATCATCCCTGGGATCTGGTGGCGGCGAATGAACGGGCTCTCGAGGAGGATTTCGCTACGCAGGCGAGCCAGGGGGTCACAAACCGCCACCTGACGGGTCTCGCGCTTGTGGGTCCGGCGGATCGGCTATCGATTCACGAGTCCGCGCGGATCGACCCTTACACCGTCTTCGACACCACGAACGGCCCGATCACGATCGGAGCCGGGGTGTGGGTGCAGCCGTTCACGCGGGTTGAGGGTCCGTGCTGGATTGGCCCTCGGACGCAGCTCTTTCGCGCCAATTTGCGTGGTGGAGTTTCGATCGGCCCGAATTGCCGGATCGGCGGCGAGGTCGAGGCGTCGATCGTGCACGGGCGTTCGAACAAGTATCACGAGGGCTTTCTGGGCCACGCGTACGTGGGCGAATGGGTCAACCTGGGGGCGATTACGTCCAACAGCGACCTGCGCAACGATTATGGCGAGGTCCATGTTCCGCTGCATGGCGAGCCGCTGGCGACGGGGATGGCCAAGGTTGGCTGCTTCATCGGCGATCACACGCGTACCGGCATGGGGAGCATGATCAATACCGGCACGTCGATCGGGGTGATGTGCAACGTTTTGCCCGCGGGCATTTTGTTGCCGAAGCACGTGCCGTCGTTTACGACGGTGCATTACGGCCGGATCGCGCCTGGGTTCCCGCTGGGGCAACTCTTTGAGACTGCGCGAATCGTGACGGCGCGGCGGGGCTGCTCGTTCGGCGCTGTCGAGGAGGAGTTCTACCAGGGACTCTTCGTGCAGACGCGGCTGGAGCGTGAGCTGGCGCTCCAGCGAGCGGCCGCGCGCCGAGGCGACAACTGGCCGGTCGCCCGCGCCGCGGGGTTGTAATACCTGCCCCATTTGAGTGGGGCTCCGAACCGCGAAGCGCGTGGCCTTCGCCATGCGACTTCGTTTCCGAATCCATTGAAACGCCGGCGAGGCGCGGCGAGTATCAGTGGACATGGAACCCGCGCTTCTCGAACTGGCACCGGCGAGCGAGCCTCCGGCCGCACCTCCGCCTGTCCGCAGGCCGATCGGGGTGCGGGCCGTGGCCGCCGTGGCGCGATTTGTGGGGTGGGCGGCGGAGTGGGTGTTTGGGGTTGTGGCGCTTGTGGTCGGCCTGTCGATGCTTGCGGCCGCGCCTGTGCTTCAGTTTCTCAGTTTGGGCTACTTTCTGGAATCCTCCGCGCGCGTGGCGCGCACGGGTCGGTTGCGGGATGGGCTCATCGGAGTGCGGCCCGCGGCGCGGATCGGCTCGGTTGCGATCGGCCTTTGGATCTCGATTACGCCCACCTGGTTGCTGGCGGGCTACGCCCGCTCGTCGGAGCTGGTCGCTCCTGGCACGCTTGCGCCCCGGCTCTGGCGTCTGGCAGCGCTCGGCGTGCTCGGGCTGAGTCTGGTTCATATCGCCGTGGCGTGTCTCCGCGGCGGCCGGCTCAGGCACTTCCTGATCCCCATCGGCAACCCCTTCTGGCTGCGCAGACGGCTCAAGGAGGGGGGATTGTACGCCGCTTCGCGAGACGCACTCTGGGGCTTCGCCGCGCGGCTCCGCCTGTTCTACTACTTTCGGCTTGGGCTCGTGGGCTTTCTGGGCACCCTGGTCTGGCTGATTCCGCCGGCCATCTTGATCCACCAGGGGCTCAAGATGCCGCTGGTGGGCGTGCTTGGCTTGATACTGCTGGCGCTCGTGGTGCCGTTTCTGCCGTTCTTGCAGATCCGTTACGCGGTCGAGGGCCGGTTGCGGGCGCTTTATTCCCGGCGCGAGATCCGCGAGCGCTGGAAACGCGCACCCTGGGCGTTTGCCTTTTCCTTGATGGTGCTGCTCCTGGCCTCGATCCCGCTCTACTTGCTCAAGGTTGAGATGATCCCGCGTGAGGCGGCGTGGCTCGAGAGCCTGGTGTTTGTGGTTTTCCTGGCGCCTGCGCACGTGCTCACCGGCTGGGCTTATGCGCGGGCTGGCCGCCGCGCGACGCCGCGGCACTGGACCCTGCGCTGGATCGGCCGCCTGGCGATCATCCCCGCCGCGCTGCTCTATGTTCTGGTGGTTTTCCTCTCGCAATACACGTCGTGGAACGGCGTCCAGAGCCTGTACGAGCAACACGCGTTTCTGTTGCCAGTGCCATTTCTTGAAATGTGATCGCAAGGGATTCAGATTGCGGCATCCTCGTCGACGTGTGCGATTGCATCGCCGCGGCCTCCCTGGGTGTTGCGCGGGGAGGGTGGACGTTCAGGCCGTGACCCGCGGGGGCATGATTCCGCACGAGAGCCCGCCATCGACACCGAGAACCTGGCCCGTGATCCAGTCGGCTGTGTCCGAGAGCAGGAACGCAACGGCGGCGGCGACGTTTTCGGGTGTACCCAGCCTGCCGAGCGGATGAAGCGCCTCACTGAACTTACGATTGGCCTCGGCCTGGAGCAGGGGCGCGGTGAGTGGCGTTTCGGTCATGCCGGGAGCGACCGCGTTGAAGCGCACATTCCAGCGGGCGTGGGTGATCGCGGCCGAGCGGACCATGGCCTCGAGCGCGCCCTTGGCCGCCGCGATGATCTCGTGGTTATTCAGCCCCTGGCGTGCCGCGGCCGT
The DNA here is from genome assembly GCA_027451885.1 of Planctomycetales bacterium. Classification (GTDB taxonomy): domain Bacteria; phylum Planctomycetota; class Planctomycetia; order Isosphaerales; family Isosphaeraceae; genus JAKBAP01. The sequence continues at coordinate 58,622 of DAIDHX010000093.1, read as the reverse complement.
GCTCATGAGCACAATCGAGCCGCGCCTGGCCTTGCGCATTTCAGGAAGCACGGCCCGGCTTGCGAGAAACGCGGTCACCAGGTTGGTGTGAATCGTGCGTGAGAACTCGTCGAGCGTGGTGGCGTGCAGCGGTTTCAGATGAATGGAGCCGACACAATGGGCGAGGCCGTCGAGCCGGCCTTGCCATCCGAGGCATTCGTGAACGGCGCGGTTGAGATCGGCTTCGGTACCCGCGTCGCCAGCGAGGATCGACGCCGCTTCGCCGAGTTCGGCGGCCAGGGAGTCGATTCTGGCTGGATTCCGGGTCATGAGCAGGACCGAATCGCCCGCCAGGACGAGCCTCCTGGCGAGCGCCTGGGCGATGCCTCCGCTTGCGCCCGTGATCAGGATGGTTTGGCCGGCCATGATGACCTCGATCCGCCAGGTTGCCCTGGAACGTCCTTCACAGACGTTTTTGTAGACCGGGCGCGAGCGAGGTCAAGCGTGCCAGGTTCTCCAATCACTCGCCGCCGCCGGCGCCGTTGCGGATCTGGAGCGCCCGTTCGAAGACCGAGGAGTCGATCTTGAGCGGCCTGGACGGAGTTTTGGGCCTGGACTTGGGCTTGTCGTCCTTGTCCTTGTCCTTGAGATTGGCACTGGGCCTGGAGTCGATGGTTCGTGGCGGCGGGATCCTGGATTCCCTGGCGGACCCAGCCGGCCGAACGCGCGGATCGCTGGGCGAAAGGTTGTTCTGGAGCGGTTTGCCGCCAACCGCGCCGGGAGTGACTTCGTGCGGCTGGGTTGGAAGCTTGGGCATCTTGCCGGTGACCGCGAAGGGGAGCGGGAACTGGTCGGCGTCTCCGTCGTCCTCGTCTTCGTCCTCCTCGATCATGCCCGGAGCAGCCAGGCCTGGACCCGGCTGCCGAGACCCCAGGCGGGTGGGATCGATCGCAGGCGCGGGGAGATTCCTGCCTGCTCCCCGATTCCCTGGCAATCGAGGCGCGTTCTGCATGGCTCGATTTCGACTCGCGGCGAAGATCTCTTCCGGCACGGAATTCGGCCGGCCGCTCTCTACCGCTGGCTTTCCATCACTCGGTGATGCCCCCAGCTTGTTCACCCATGAGGCAAGCACCTGGTAGGCGCGATCGTTCGAGCCGGGGAAGATCGGCCGCTTGTTGGGCCCATTGCCGTGCGGGCGAAGCGCGCTCGAGAGCAACACGCTCTTGGCGGGATTCTCATGATCCACCAGCCGCAGCGTGGCGTCCAGATTCGCACGCAGGGCGTCTGGCGTGCGCTGAGCCCGCGTTCGCACGGGCACAAGCTGGAAACTCCCCTCGTAGTTTTCACTGTGACACTTGGCGCAATACACCTGCAACAGCGGATGAACGAATCGAGTGAATTCCTCCCCGCGGCGGATTGCAAGCGGCTTCGGCAAATCAAAAATCACAGGCGTCGTCTGGATCCCCATCGCTGTCTGCGCAACGTGGATCACACCAGGCTCAAGCGTGCGAGGACGCGGATTCAGCGACTCCGGATCAGCCTTCGTGCGCTGGATTTCCGGATCACGCGCACGCATCGCCAGCCGGGCATCCGCCTGATCCATCGAGACCAGCATCGCCTTGGCCTCCGGATCGGCTGGATTCTTGGCAAGAATAATCCCGAGCTGCTTGCGTGCTTGTTCACGAAGCCCCTGGTTCAGGCACCAGTGGACAAGCTTGATCCGTTCGCTCGAATCGCCTTCAGGGAACTGCTCGAGCTTGTACTCGAACGCCTCGTCAACCGTGGCGAAGATCCCCTCGACGCGCGAATGAGGGATCTTCAGCGTCCCGACTCGTTGCGTGAGAATGAAGGCGTCTTCCTTCTCCTCCACGGTGCCGTAGAGAAGCTGCCCGTTCGACAACAGCATGTAGCGGGCTGAGGTCGGAGCGGGGCTTACCGCCTCGGCCCGAGGCCGTTCATCATCCCCCCTGACGAAGGTCGCCAGGGCCATCGCCAGGACCATGATTCCGCCCAAAACCCGCGCGCCATGGTAGTAGGGCATTCCTCGTTCCGCCTGGGAACTTTCAGCCGGCTCCAGAACGGTCCGGCCAGGTTCACCGTAAAATGAAGAGAGTGAGAAACTGGTGGAAATGGTGGCGGGAAGCTAGTGTGGACCCTAGAATTCGTCAAGGTGATTTCCTGAGAACGAGGCGGGCGAGCCCTTTCCCCCGGCTCATGGGAAACGAGCACGCGTTAGGATGCATGCATGAGATCCTGGGCGCCCTCAGAACGACTCACCCAACTGATCGGGCATATCGTGGTGTTGGATCTGAAATCCAGCTTCGTATGCCTTGGGACGCTGGTTTCGTTTGATGACCAATTCCTGGAGCTTACGGACGCGGATTTGCACGATTTTCGAGACAGCACCGCGACGCGAGAGCTCTATGTCTACGATTCGGCCCGCCTGGGGATCCGCCGCAATCGAGCGCGGGTGCTGGTGCGGCAAGATGATGTGGTGGCGATCACCCAATTCGCCGATATTGCGTCCTCCTGAGGATCGCGATCAGATCACCAGGAATCCTGGAGGATGCCAGGCCTGGACCAAGAAAAGGGATTGCGCAGCGAATAGCTCATGCGACTAGTGACCATGTGGGGCAGTTCGTCCGTATAGAAGGAATCACGGCGGCGCACTCGGCGCGACGATTCCCGCGATGGGGCGGCGGCTTCACGAGGATGAAAACCATGGCGAACCTGAGACGATTGTTGACTTTGACGACACTGATCGCGGCCCTTGGTCTGGGCTCGCTGGCCGAGTCGGCCACGGTGCGTGACCAGGCGGGCCTGTTTAGCGCTGATGTCGTGCGCAAGGCACAAACCGATCTGACGCGCATTGAGCGTGCGTCGCGAATTCCGATCGTCATCGAAACGATCGAGTCGATCCCAGGGCTCAAGGCGGGCGAATCACGAGCGGCGCGCGAGCTGGCGATCAATCGCGAGGCGGAAAAGCGCGATCGCGAAATCAACGATCAGGGAATGTATCTGCTGATCTCCAAGCGCGACCGTGTGGCCTCGAACGTCCTGGTCCGCGAACGCTACGCCCGCCTGCTGCCGAGGGAGACACGGCAGGCGATTCGAGAGGCGTTTGTCAGCAAATTCCGCGACCACGAGAACTATGACGGCGGACTGGAGAGCGGGGTCAAGGCGATCGAGCACGCGCTCGCGGGCGCAGCCACGGCGCCCGCGCACGCGGTGGGCAACGAGCTCCATCGTGGCGCGAGGTCACAATCGATGCTGGGAACGTTCTTTCTGATTATCGTGGGCATCTTCGCGGTGCTCTTCGTGGTGCGGCTCCTGGGGGGGCTCTTTGGCGGCAGGGCCGCAGGCTATCCTCCGATGGGCATGGGGGGCGGTCCTGGCCGAGCCATGGGTCCTCCCGGCGGCGGGCCAGGCTATTACGGACCGGGATACGGCGGCGGCGGCGGCGGCGGTGGCTTCTTCTCGGGGATGCTCGGAGGGCTCGGTGGTGCGCTGGCCGGAAACTGGCTCTACGACCAGTTCTCGGGACGTCACAGCCACATGAGCTCGGCCGAGTCGTTCACGCAGGATCCCATGCAACAAGCAGACCAGGGTGGCGACGCCATCATCGGCGGCGACGATAACGACGGCCGCGGCGAGTCCTGGGATAACGGCGACAGCGGCGGTGGCGGCTGGGGCGATACCGGCGACGCTGGCGGCGGCGGTGGCGACTGGGGTGGCGGCGGCGACTGGGGTGGCGGCGGCGGTGACTGGGGCGGCGGCGGTGGCGGAGATTGGTGAGACCAGAAACGCGACATCCCATCCAGACTGAGAGAAGGGCCGTTCGTGGCGATGCTTATCGTCACGGCGGCCCTTTTGCTTGTGCCCGTGGCGTGGTATTCGGAAAGCCAACTCGCGGTACCTCGATCGGTCTCAGGAAGAATCCGGAAAATCCAAAAAATCCGGAAAAGCGATCGATCTTGCCTGACCGATACAAAAGGAGATTTCCTCTCGGCCGTATTTGGAGCGGGACGATTGCGCTCGCGTGGACCCAGGAGGGGTGTTTCGATGAAATCGCGCTTGGTCTTGTGGGTCGCGCCTACGATTTTCGTCGGTGCGATTGCCCATTGCGAGCAGGCCAGTGCGCAGATGATCCCCCCTCCTGCGCGGCCACCGATTGTGGCGGCGATCGAGGGGGATGAGATTACATCATCCATCCAGGCAAGTCCGCAGGTTGGTACGGCCAAGGGGAGTGCGGGAGCAGGGACCAGGGCGGCTGAAGCGCGGCTGGAGCCGGGAGCTGGCGGAAGTGTGCCACCTGGAATGCAGAGCGGCGCCGGCGCAGCCACGGGTGCGGGCGGAGCGGGTGGCACGGTTATGCCGGGCGCTGGAGGGGCCGGTGCGGTCGGGGGACAACCGGGCGCGGGACCTGACTTCGCCGCGGCTGCGAATGCGCTTGGGCCAGGGTTTACCACGGCCGTTGAGTCCGCCGCCGCAACTCCGTTCGCCATGATCGGCGATCTGGCGCCCTTCACGTTCCGTGCCTTCGAAGGACATGCCAACGCGTCGCCAGTGCCGCCGCCGGTTCCACCTCCCGGGCCGCCGCATCCGCCCGGGTCACGCGCGGGCTCGCCGGTCTTGCAAACCGTTCGTGCTTTCAAGGTCACCGACAACCAGTCCCCCAGGCCGCAGGATCGCGTCTTCTTCGACTTCAATTACTACGGCAATGTCAACAACACCCTCAACCGCCGCGACCTGTCACCAATCACTCAGATGAATGCATATAGCTATTTGCTGGGTCTCGAGAAAACCTTCAATCAGGGCATGGGCTCGATTGGCGTGCGGCTTCCGATCGAGAACCTCTCGGCGAACAGCCTCAATCACGTCGTCGCGACTCCCACCTCCACGGCCATGGGGAATCTCAGCATCTTTTCGAAGTACATCCTGGCGGAGAACAAGCAGACCGGCAGCCTGGTCTCGGCCGGCTTCGCCATGGTCATGCCGACTGGGCCGGGCCGGTTCGCGGGGGCGCCTTACCTCTTTGGGATCAACGGCGTCTACTTCCAGCCTTTTCTGGGCTACATCTACAACAAGGACCGCTGGTATCTGCAGGGCTTCACGGGCTTCAATTTCGCGGCGAATGTGAACGACGTCTCGATGATCTACAACGATTTTGGCATTGGCTACTATCTCAAGAAGTCGCAAGATCCGCGCGAGTTCATCAATGCAATTGCTCCCGCGTTCGAGGTCCACGTCAACAACCCGATCAATCACCGCGACGTCTTCAACCGGTTCGACATCGCGGGCACGCCCGACATGGTTGATCTCACGTTCGGGCTGAACATTCAATTTCAGCGATCGTCGGTGCTGACGTTAGCCTATGTGACTTCCGTCGCCAGCCCGAGGCCGTTCGATTCGGAGGCCGCGATTCTGTTCAACGTCTATTACGGCCGCACCCGCGCGAGCATGATCCCGATCACCCCGCCGCCGACCCTGTGAGCCACGATTCGCGGAGAGGATCCAGCGGCTGCTAGCGCTTTGGCCTGTGCTCAAACAGCGTGGGCACGCGTGGCTTGCGGGTGTCGATCACGGCATGGGAGACCTGGCGTGCATGGGCGCCGCGCGTGTGTGCGCTCCTCCTGCCTGGACTGGGCAGCGTCGCTCCGCCATCAAACGAGGAGATGTAATTGCGGAACGGGGTAGGTGATCCCGCGAATCGGTTCGGCCTGAGGGTCGGGCCTCGGCCGGTGAAGCGGGGGGTGGTGTTGTTGGGTGCGTTGTAGAACAGCACGCCGTAGATACCGTCGCGCACGATCGCGTTGCCCGAGACCACGTTCCCCGCGGGAACGGGGTAGAGCAGATTCGAATAGTCCCGGCTCGTGATATAAACACCAACTTGTGCATTGCCGCTGATGTTGTTGGGGGCGATTCCCGCGTTGGTGGTCCAGCCGATGAGGTTGTTCGAAGCGCCCAGAATGACGATGCCGTTGAGCTGGGCGCCGGGGTAGACGCTGATGCCCGGCTCGACCCCGGACGTGACCAGCGGTTGAAGGTGCGGGCTGGGAATAAAGGCCGCCGCGCCGGCGGCGTTGGTACCGATCCGATTGCCGCTCACGACATTCTGGCTCGACCCTTGAGCCAGGAGCTCGATTCCCGCAATCCCGTTGGCCGAGATCACGTTGCCGGGCCCGATCACGTTGGCCTGAGAATTATTGATGTAAACACCAATTTCAAGATTCGAAAGGGCGCCGCTGCCGGCCGCGTTCAACCCGATCAAATTGCCCTGGACAAAATTCTGGCTGCCGCTGATCTGGTTGGATCCGGACGACTTCAGCCCCGCGATCTCGATGCCGATGTTGTTGGCGGAGATCACGTTCCCCTCACCGGGCAAGAGACCGCCGATCACATTGTTCGATGCGCCGTTGGAGAGCACGCCGATGAGCTGGCTAGGATTGGCCTCGCTCGTTCCTGCTGGGAACGCAAAGCCGCTCGTGTCGCTGCCGATCCTGTTGCCCGCGATCAGGTTGCCCGACGAATCCTGGCCGAAGATATCCACGCCGATGGAGACATTGCCAGAGATCACGTTGCCGGCCGCGGCCGACGGCCCGCCGATCGTGTTCGACACGGAATCCTGGATCTGAACCCCGATCGAGTTGGTGAGCGGGGCGTTGGTTGAACTGAGCCCGATGATATTGCCCTCGACGGTGCTGCCCAGCCCTGGATTCGCCGTGGTGGAGGGTCCTTCGATCTGCACGCCGGTGGCGCTGTTGCCTGAGATCAGGTTGCCTGCGCCCGCCGTGCTGCCGCCGACCGTATCGTTGCTGGCCGACGTTGAGAGGTCCTGAATCAGGATCCCAAATGTGTTGGGAATCGCGGTGTTTCCTTGCGGGTTGACGCCGATGGCATTGCCCACAACGAGATTCTGGGATGAAGATCCGACGATGAGTACGCCGTTTTGCTGGTTGCCGGAGATGACATTGGAGAAGATTCTGGGAACCTGTGCGCCCAGGAGCGGCGCTCCGGAGAGGACGGCCCCGACCTGGTTTCCAGACGCGTTCTGGATGGCGACGCCGTTTGCCTGCCCGGGGATGGCGTACTGGCCGGTGATGTCGACGCCGATGAGATCGCCCAGGACGACGTTCCCGCTTGCGTGCGTGGTTACGCCCTGGATCAGGAGGCCGCCGCCGGCATTGCCGGAGATCACGTCGAATGGGCCGATGACGTTGTTGCTCGCGTCGATGAGCTGCACGCCAGCGCCGTTGCCAATTGCGAAGGACCCGGTTGCGTCCACTCCAATCCTGTCGCCGGCGACGATGTTCGCCCTGGCGGGTGCTGTGTCCGACGGCGAGAAGATCGTTACGCCCGACTGCAGATTGCCGGAAATCACGTTGCCTGACCCAGCTTGCGTGCCGCCGATGCTGTTTCCGCTGGCGCCGAAGATGAGTACGCCGTTGGCGTTATTGGGTCGAGCCTGATCGCCCGCGGCATTCACCCCGATTTCGTCGCCGAGCACCTGCACGCCGCCGGTCGTGCTCATGGTGGAGGAAAGGATCAAGACGCCGGACTGAGCGTTACCCGAGATCACGTTCCCTTCACCCGGATTCGATCCTCCGATAATGTTGCCAGGGCCGACCGAGTCGAGCTGAACGCCGTTCCCCTGGTTGGCAATGATGGTGTCGCCGTCCGCACCGACACCGATCAAGTTGCCCTCGACCAGGTCGTTTTGCGAGCCGGAGCCGAAGATCCGCAGGCCGTTGCTGCTATTTCCGGTGATGATGTTGCCTTCGCCTCGAGCGGGGCCTCCGATCTGATTCTTCGAGGCGTTGAGCAAGAAGACTCCATCGGCGGAGTTCGGCACGGCGGACAACCCGTCTTTGCCCACGCCGATGCGATTGCCCCAGAGGATGTTGCCCGACGTTTGGTTCCCCGTCGCGGCGTCACCGGCCAGGAGCACTCCCTCGAGCCGATTGCCCGAGATGACATTCCCTGTGCCCGCGGTGCTGCCGCCAATGGTGTTGTCGACGGAAAAGCTAATCACCAGCCCCGAGACCTGGTTCGGCAAGGCCGTCTGGCCCGTGGCGTCCACGCCGATCATGTTGCCGATGACCAGGTTGCCCCTGGTGACCTGGCCCGTGAAGCTGGTTGGCAAATTGCCGCTGATCAGAACTCCGCTCGCCTGATTGCCGGAGATGATGTTCTGATTGGCCTGGGTCGTACCGCCGACCGTGGCCTCACTCGACGTGTTCAGGAAGACGCCGTCGGCTGCGTTCCCTACCGCGCCTCCGATCGTGTTCCCGGTCACCGCGATTTTGGCGGAATTTAGCAGATCGACGCCGTTCGCGTGATTGCCGGCAATGAGATTCCCGGTAACGATCGCCACGGCACTCACTGCCTCGCTGGTGGGTTGCAGGCTATCGATGAACACACCATCCGAGCCGTTGAAGAGGTTGACTCCCGCGGCATTGGCGCCGATCGAGTTGTTCTGGATCGTGACGAGCCCATTCGCCGCCTGTGTGGGTGAGCTCGAGTTCGTCTGCGTGGCCACGTGAATGCCAGCGCCGCGGTTGTCGCCGATCAGGTTATTCGTGACTAACACATTGGGCGGCACGAGCATGAAGACGCCGTCGGAAAGATTGCCCAGATAGGTTGCCCCCGTGGGGTTCTTGCTCCCGGTGAGATCGGTGCCGATGTTATTGCCGATCACCAGATCGCCCACGCTTGCCGGGCTTGCGGGCGCGGGAAGTTGACCGCCGCGGATTTCAACGCCGCGGCCCAGGTTCCCCGAGATCACATTGCCCGCCCCCTGAACCGTCCCGGCCGCGGCCGTACCGCCAAGCGTCACTCCCAGCACGTTGTTGATCAGCACGCCATCGAGCACATTGCCCAGCGGCAGGTTGCCCGTCACCACGGCGATCTCGCCCGTCACGTCCAGTCCGATCAAATTACCAGATATGCTCACATCGGCATAAGGAACGGTCGATGGTTTGTCGCTCTGGATGGTCACGCCCGAGAGGCCGTTGCCTGAGATGAGATTTCCGTACACATTCACCGCCGTCGTCGTAGCTTGCACGGTGCCTGACACCGCTTCAAGCAAGACACCCGAGAGGCCGTTTCCTTGCGGTTTGGGCGGGTTCTGCGACAGGTTATAGGCGCTGCTGCCGTCGCGTGTCACGCCGATGAAATTGTCGACGATCGCGCCATAGGAGAACGCGCCCGTGAGGTCGCCGAGTACGTGTACGCCGTTGAGCGTGTTGCGGGAAATGAGGTTGCCCTCGATCAGGTTCGCGAACTGGCCGCTGGGATTCTGGGCGTTTGTCGCCGAGGTGACGGCCCTCATGTCGACGACAATCCCTTCGTTGGCGTTTGCGGCAATGACGTTGGCCGCGTCTCCGAGGGCGTTTTGAGAGAGACCGCCGACCGTGGTCGTGCCGAGTGCGCCGCCGATGGTGTTGTTGTTCACCGCGAGCGCGCCTGAGGCTGAGCCTGTTGCTGTGATCAGAATCCCATTGCCGTTGGGCAAATCCGCGGTGGCATCAGCTTTCGAGCCGATCGTGTTGCCCTCGATCGCGTTGCCGGTCACGGAGACAGAATTCGTGAGCCCAGCGTTGGGGCCAGACTGTGTCGCCAGCGTTGCGCCGAGCTCGATACCGTTTGCGCTGTTGAAATCGATGGCATTCGCCGCGCCTGGGGTGGTGCCTCCGATGGTATTGCTGGTTACCGATGCAAAGCCGCCAAGACCCTGGAGCGGGCCTTGCAGGCCCTGTTCCGGACCAAGCGTCGAATCGCTCGCCTGCAGCAGTACGCCAGTCTGATTCGCCAGGTTGGTCTGGGCGAGTGAAATCCCCACGTCGTTGCCGATGATGAGATTGCTTTCGATCGCCGCTGTACCCGCGACCGTGCCGCTGAGAAAACCGCTGAGCGTTGCCGCCAGCTCGATGCCGACAGGGTTGTTTCCCACGATGTTCGCAACCGATCCGGTTGCGCCGGCCGGCACCACGCCGCCGATGGTGTTCTGGGAGACCGACGCCTGGGCCAGGTTGGAAGCGCCTGGGCTCGCGGTCGCCAGCAGCAGGATTCCCGCGCCGCTGTTCTTGCTCAGGTCGCCGTTGGCAATGCTGTCGCCCGCCAGATCGACGCCGACGAGATTGCCCTCGACCACGTTACCACTGGTCGTCTCACCATTCCCCTCGCCAAGGGCGGACGCGTAAAGCTCGATCCCGGCCGCCTTGTTATATCCAAGCACATTCGCCGCGCTCGACGTTGCGGCAGTCGTCGTCGAGTTCAGTCCGCCGATGAGGTTTCCCGCGGCGTTTTCCACCAGCACGCCGATCGAGTTGCCGAGGCTCGAGAGTTTGGGCTTTGATGGATCGAAACCGATCGTGTTGCCTGCCACCGTGTTCCCGGTCGTGGCGGGATCCTGGATCATGACGCCCGCAAGGCTGTTGGCGCCGATGGTGTTGCCAGTGGCGGTTAACGTGCCACCGATCGTGGTATTCGCACCACCGATTTGATTATTCGACGCTCCGGTATCAAGCTGCACACCGATCGCGTTGCCGAGCCGATCATCGGCCGAGTCGGTCCCGATGAAGTTGCCCTGCACGGCGTTATTCGTGGCGTTCGGGCCCGAGATCTCGATCCCCTGATAGATGCTGAAGGCAATCACGTTGCCTGGCCCGCTGAGGATGACGGGATCGATGAGCGAGACAATCGGGCCGCCGATCAGGTTGGCGTTGGAATCCGAGAGCAGGATGCCCTCGCCATTGCCCAGATGATCGCCGGCTGGGTCGGTCCCGATGAGATTGCCCTGAATGGTGGCGTTCTCGCCTGGGGTCGTGCCGGCGATGGTGCCGCTGACGAGGATCCCCGCTTGCGAGTTGTCGCCGATGATGTTGCCGAATCCCGCCGCGGATCCGCCGACCGTGACACCCTGCGCGGAGGTGATTGCGATCCCGATCGTGTTTGCCTGGGAAGTGTCAGCCGGATTCGTGAGATTGACGCCAATCACGTTGCCGATCACGAGCGTCCCAAACTCGCCCGAGCCGGTGATCGAGATTCCCGCGGCGGAGTTGCCGCCGATCGAGTTTCCTCCGCCCGAGACCGTGCCGCCAATTGTGGCGCCCTGGGTGGTCGTGTCGAGCGCATTGCCGTCGACCAGGACGCCGATCGCATTGCCGGCGGGAGACTGCGGATTCGGTTGCTGCCCCGGAATGAGCTCGCCAATCAGATTGGCGGTGATGAGATCGTTGCTCGACTCGAGATGGATGGCTGCGTTCGTGAAGCCGATCAGGCTTAGTCCCTCGATGGTCGAGTTATCTGACCCGGGAGCCAGTACGATGCCGTCCTGGATCTCGCCCATGCCCGCCAGTTGCACGAGCGGTATTCCTTGATAGCCCAGTTGAGAGGTGCCATCGATCACGGCCGGCGCCTGCACCAGCGGCAGCGCGGTTTGCAGATCAATCACGTAGGGCCCCGCGCCCTGAAGTGCGAAGGTGATTGTCCCGATCGAAGGATACTGGTCCAGGGTAGAGATCTCTTGCCGGAGCGTGCCTGGCCCGCTATCGGCCGTGCTCGAGACCACGAGCGAGGTCGAGGCTGTCACCGCGGTGGAGAGTTCGGATGTGTTGTTGATGCTGGTCGCGGTACCCGTGCTCAGCAGCGTGGCCGTGGCGCTGTAGCGCACGCCCGGTGTTGCAAGGACGGGCAGTGTAATCGTGAAGTCGGGCGTTGCCGAGTTGAACACGAAGGGCACCGCGGCTACGAACGTGTGCGCCTGGCCGTTGCCGGGCGGGTCGCTCGGGCCGCTTGCAAAAAACTCCAGGTTGTAGGTGCCCGACACGAAGTTGGTGAGCGTGCCTTGCACCAGCGTCGTACCAGACGAAGCCATGGGCGTTGCGTTGTTGAGCGTGATCGCCTGCCCGCTCACAAAGCCGTTGCCGCCGTTTATCAGCTCGATCGGATACAATCCATTAGCATAGATCGAATTCTCCGAGATCAGATTGCCTGTGGCAGCAACACCCGAGGCTGGGCTTGCAACCTGGACGCCATCGAAGAGGTTGTAGGCGATGGTGTTCGAGGAGCCCGCTGCCGAGCCGCCGACGGTGTTGTTTGGGCTGTTGATCACGATGCCGGTGATGTTGCCGATCGTCTTGCCCGCGGTGATGTTGATCCCGATCTGATTGCCGATCACGAGCGTACCGGTCGCCGCCGAGCCGCCGATGGAGACCGCCGTGCCATTGAATCCCAGGAGATTCCCCGCCGCGGCCGACGTGCCCCCGATCGTACTGGACGCGTCATTGTTGATGAGCACGCCTTCGCCGTTGCCTGGTCCGGCCCTGGTGCCGCTGGTGTCGACGCCGAGCCAGTTGCCTTTGACCAGATCACCCGTGCTGTCGATTTCGATTCCCGCACCCGAGAATCCGCTGATTACGAGGCCCGAAACCGTGCTGCCGCTCGAGCCGGCACCGAGCACGATTCCGTTTGCCAGGCCGCCGCCGATCGCCGCGCCGCTGATCTGGATCAGAGGCGTGCCCGCGAAGCCGGGCTCGCTTGCGCCGTCGAGCACGACCGGCTGCGTAATTGCAGGCAAGAGAGAGAAGAGCTGGATCGTGAACGGCCCAGTGCCCGGAATGTTGAAGCTGATGTCAACCGGACCGCTGGCGGTGTTTGCATCGGCGTTCTGGATCACCTGGCGGAGCGAACCGACGCCCGAGTCGCTGGTGGTTGTGACGACATAAGGAGACGAAACCTGCGCGGCGGCAGCCAGGGGCGATGTGTTATTCGACACATCGGACGCGAGCGCTGTCACCGTCTGGCCAGGAGGAACATATTCACCTGAAAATGTGACAAGAAATGCACCGTTTCCGTTCGAATCGGTGGTCAGAACGTATGATCCTAGGTACACATGCGCCTGCGGTGGCGCACCTGGTCCGGAGGGATCTCCCGCCGCGCTGGAGAAGAACTGCAAGGTGTAAGCCGTGTTGGGCAAGAAGCCGGTCACCGTGCCCTGCACGATTGTGGAGGTGGTACTGGCGATCGAGTTTACACCGGTGATGAGCGGCGGGGCCTGGTTGTTATTGGCGCCCTGGTCGAGCACGATTTCCTGATCGTTGGCGAAGATCAGACTCTGGGTAATCAGGTTGCCGGATCCCGAGAGGATATGCACGCCGACGCCGGCGGAACCGGCCGCGGTGTTGAATGCGATCACATCCCCCGCGCCGGCGGTTGAGCCTCCAATCGTGTTGTTGGAGCCGCTCACCGTGATTCCCGTTTCGTTGCCTGGCCCGGCGGTGAACCCGCTGCCCGATGCGGTTGTGCCGAGATAGGAGTCGATCACGGCGTCGTTGCTCGATTGGATTGCTAATCCCGCGCCTGCGAAGTTGTAAAGATCGAGCCCCTTGATCACCGAACCGCTCGATCCGGAAGCCAGGGTCAGCCCTGCGCCGGCCAGACCACCGCCATTGATCCAGATCACGGGCTGGTTGTTGGTGGTGCTGTAGCCCGCCTGCGAGGTACCGTCGATGAAGGTCTGGGCTGAGATGGGCGGCAGCGGGCCGTTGGGCGTGAAAACGATCGGTGTTGGCGCTCCGGTGATGTTGAATGTGATCTGGGAACCAGGATGCCCATTCGCGTTCAAAATCGCGGCCCGGAGCGAGCCTGGCGTGGGATTCTGATTCGACCCGTTGTCGGCTGTGGTGTTTACCACGAAGGTGTTGCCGAGAGTCGCGCCGGTCGAGAGCTCAGACGTGTCGCCGGTGAAAAAATTGGTCGCCGTCGCGACCACGGTTTGTCCGGAGTAAGTTGCGCCGGAGAGCGTTTCCTCGAACTGGAGATCGCCAGTGGCAGGCATTGTGATCAGCGCTGAGCCAAGCAGTACGTGGGCCTGGCCCTGGGTATCCGGATCGCCGGTCGCGCTGCCGAAGAACTGGAGAACGTAATCCACACCGGGCTGAAAGCCGCTGCTTGCCAGCAACTGGCCGAAGACGAACGCCGTGGATCCCACAGAGATGGCGGCGTCGAGCGTGGGCGCGGGCTGGTTGTTGTTGGCGCCGCTGTCGAGCACGATCGCCTGATTGTTGTGGTAGATCGAATTGCTCAGGATCAAATTGCCGGTACCCGAGGTCACCACAATCCCAGCGCCGGAGAGGTTGAACGCGCTGACATTTCCTGAGCTGGCGCCGTAGCCTCCGATCGAGTTATTGGAACCCGCGATCGCGATGCCGTTGCCGCTTGTCGATCCCTGCTTGCCATCGGGGAAAATGCCAAGGTAGTTCCCAACAGCCGTCGTGCCGCTGGTATCGATTTCGAGGTCGTTCGCGGAGAAGTTCACGAAATCGAGGGCCTGGATGAGGCTTCCGCCTCCGGAGTTGCCCAGCACAAGCCCTGTTTTCACGCCGCCGATTCCGTTGAGCACGATCACCGGGATCGCGGAGACGGGCGAATAACTGGGTTGGCTGGCGCCCTCAAGGATCACTGGCGCCATGATCGAGGGGAGTGCCGAGGCCAGGGTGATTGTCCAGGTGTTGAGGCCGTTATTCGAGGAGAACCCGGGATCGCTCGCCGGGATTGAGAAGGAGATCGTGGTGGTTCCCGATGTAACCAGGTTCGCGTCTTCGATCGCCAGCCGCAGGGAGCCCACGGGCGGGCTGGCCGTGTTGTCAAACGTGTTTGTCACAACGAAGGGTGATGTCAGCGCGATCGATGTCGCGAACTCGGACGTGTTGTCCGACGCGGTGGCGGTGGCCGTGATGAGCTGGCCCGAGACCAAAGGCGCGTTCAGCGAGAGAGTTGTCACGAAGGAGGCCGTCGTGGAACTGCCAAAGGACACCGTGGTAGAGCCCAGGTAGACCGCGGCTGGGCTCTGGCCGCTGGAGCTTGCGAAAAACTCGATCGTTTCGCTGCTGTTCGCCTTGCCCGCGAGGGTGCCGTCAATCGTGAGGTTGGTTGCCTCGGTCGCCGCGGCTGTGAGTGTGGGTGCGGGCTGGCTGCCGTTGCCGCCGTTCACAAGGGCGATCCCCAGCTTGCCATTGCCGGTGATCACATTGCCGGAGACGAGATTCGCAGTGGCCGAGGCGCCTGAGATCAGAACGCCGTCGCCTGAGTTGTTGGTGATGGTATCAGGCTCGTTCGTTCCGGTACCGCCGATCACGTTCGATGATCCGGTGACCGAGACTCCGATCGAATTGCCAGTTAACAAATCCGCCTGAATCGTGTTTTGCCCCGAAGCGACGGCAATCCCCGCGCCTGTGAAATTGAGGAGCTCGAGCCCCGTGATCGAGCTGCCGGTCGAGCCGCTTGCGAGCACGAGCCCATTCGTCGGCCCCGATGAGCCAGGTTCGAGCAGAATCGCCGGACCATCCGCCGCCTGATATTCCGGCTGACTCGCGCCGTTGATGTTCACTTGGGCCGAGATGTTGGGAAAGCTCGAGTCCAGGGGGATCGTCCAGGTGTTCGTCGCGCTGTTGTATCCGCCGTCCGTCGTGGGAATGTCGAACGTGATCGTTTGCTCGCTACTCGCGCTATTGGCGGCCGTGATCGCCGCCGCCAGTGAGCCTGGCCCCGAGCTTTGCGTGTTGCTCACCACGAAGGGGAGCTGAACGGTCGCCTCCGCGGAAAAGGCCGAGGTGCCATTCGCTCCAGACGCACCCGACGCGGTCATGGAAGCCGTGGCCGCGATCACGTCGCCATTCGTCACTGCCAGGCTCGAAAGCGTGAAGCTTTGCGGGGTCGCGCCAGTCGTGAAGGTCTGACTCGTGAGAAACGTTCGCTGCAACGGGCTGCTTGTCGAATCGATCTCATACAAATCGAGCGTGACCGACGTGCCCGCGGGGACCGTGGCGCCGGTATCGTTCACCGAGATGGTCAAGTTGGACGTGGTCGGATCATACACGGCGGCATAAAGCGTGGGCGCTGGGATGTAACTGTTGGCCCCGGGCCCGAGCGTGATGTCGTTGGCCTCAACCGGAGTCACTGTTCCATTCGAGCCCTGGTAGAGATTCTGCCGGACGAAGTTCCCCGAACCAGAGAGGATTGCCACGCCTTGATTCGCGTTTGAGCCGATCGTGTTCGCCGCACCCGTGACCGTGCCGCCAATGGTGTTGCTCGACGAGTTGAAGATCTGCACGCCCACGCCGTTCCCAGCCGCCAGGCCGGAAATCGAGCCGCCGATGGTATTGCCCAGAATGAGATTCGATTTGGCGGTCGTGCCGGTGATTTGCACGCCAGCCGTGCTGTTATTTCCGATCAAGTTGGCGTCGCTTGAAGTCGAGCCGCCGATGGTATTGCTCACGCCGCCATCAATCAGCACGCCCACCCCGTTGCCAGTATCGAGCGTCGTTCCGCTGGAGAACGCCACGCCAAGGTAGGAGGAGACGACGAGATCCTTATTTGATTCAATATGGATCCCTGCGCCCATGAATCCGACGAAGGCAAGATCCTTGATGCTGCTGCCATCCGAGCCCGCGGCCAGCACAAGCCCATCGGTCGTGCTGTTGCTGGGGCCAGCGAGCACAATCACGGGGCCGCTTGCGCTTGAACTTCCAGGCTGGGTCGTGCCGTCGATCGTGATCGGCTTCGTGATCGAAAGCGCTGAGGGAACCGAGATGGTCCACGTCTTCGTGGTGGAATTGTAGCCGGGATCGGTCGTCAGAATGCTGAACTCGATCGTCCCTCCGCTCGCGGCGTTCGCCTTGGTGATCGCATCGCTCAGGCTTCCCGTCCCAGTGGCTGACGTGCTGGAAACGGTGTACACGGTGAGGAGAAAACGCTCCTCGATGCGCTCAAAGTCGAGCAGGAAACGCCGCTGATTTGACCGCGTTACCCTCGGGCGACGTCCCCGGCGTTTCAAACCCATCCCCCACCTCCGTCTCACTCCGCCGTTCGTCGTAAAGCAACTCGCCTCGCCCGGCCCCGCGCGCACACCCGTCGCTCAGAACCAACCTGATCTCTCTCACCCCGCGCCCGGGAAGCAATCAGATTACACAATCTTGCCCAAAATAGCATGGGTGCATCAATGTGTTTTGTCGGTGCGTTCTACGTGTCAGGTCTGGTCCGAGAGCAAAGCTCAATGAGTTTATTAAGACTGTTGCCAGCAGATTCGACCTGTCTTCGCCGAAGGACGGAAAAGCCCCTTTAATATAGCCTGCGCAAAATGGGGGCTCAATAAACTCCATCCAGTTTCACCAGATACCGTATATTGACTTAAGTGGGGAGTGAGTCCCAGGGAATTCGAAGAATGATGTGCGTGACGCGTCCTGACGGTCTGGGCAGGAAATGAGATTGGCTGTGATTTGCTGGGAGAATTCAGGCGGAGGCGGCGGCGATGCCGGTGAGGACGGGGAGGTGGAATGGCCCGTTGGTGACGAGGACGCCGCGGTTGGCGAGGAGTTCTCGTCCGTGTTGGAATTCAAGAGGTCGGCCCAGGATATCGGTGACGGTGCCGCCGGCCTCTTCGACCAGGAGAGCTCCCGCGGCGTGATCCCAGATTTTCTCGTGGTAGTCTTTGCGGGTTGGCATGCGGATGTAGATATCGGACTCACCGCGTGCCACGAGTGCGTACTTGGCCTGTGAGTCGATGCGGATGGGAGGCTTGACGATGCCGAGGCGGTTCGCGAGGAGCTGAGACTCGTCCTGGGCGCTATGGCGGGATTCGACCGATTCCGTGTAACGCGCGTCGCGCAAGTCGGTATGGGGGCTGGGGTGAATTGCAAGGGTGTGGGCGTCGAGCGCATCGATGGCGTTGAGGGGCAAGGCCCACGCGCCATGGCCTCGCGCGGCGACGAACACCACGCCGATGTCATCCGCTTCTGGTGTTACAGGCAGATTTGGGCAGGCGAGGGCGCCCACGGCCACGTTACCGGCCGAGAGCAGGGCGACCGCGATGGCGTACTGGCCGCCGCGGAGAAAGCCCTTGGTGCCGTCGATCGGATCGATGGTCCAGAAGCGAACACCCCCCTGGGCGGAAGCGCCCCGATCGATCGCGGCGAGGACCGCGTCCGCACCACCGAATCCACCTGGGTCTGGCCAGGCCGCATTGACCCGGCGGCTGACCTCTTCCAGAAGAGCCGCACGCTCCGGTCGGCGCAGCTCGTGCGAATCTTCCTCAGCGATCACGGGGTCATCCGGAAACCGCTCAGCAATCATCCGCGCTATGATTGCCTGGGCGCCATAGTCGGCGATGGTGACCGGGCTCTCATCGCTCTTGGCGACCGCCTCCACAACAAGCTCAGCCCGCACCGCCTGGCAAAGCACCGCCGCACGCGCCGCGGCTGTCGCGGCAAGCCGCACCTCTTGCTCGTACTGTCCCCAGTTCATGGTGCGCGCCTCGCCTCTCGACTCACTTCATGCCCCGCCTTCACCGGTCGGCCCTGGAGATTCCAAGGGATTCCTATTGTGCGCGCAATCGCCCCGGAACGCGACCGCCACAACCCCCTTGCATGCGGAATTCGTGTTTGTCATCCATGCGCGCTCTCAGGCACTTCACGCACGCGGGGAGACTGGAATCGATGCGAGCGATGATCCTCAACGAAATCGCCCAACTGGCGGAAAAGCCCAGTCCACTTCAACTGGTCGATTGGGCCGATCCGGTTGCTAGCGCCGACGAGGTTCTGATCCGGGTCTCGGCGTGCGGGGTGTGCCACACCGAGCTCGACGAGATCGAGGGCCGGCTGCCGCCGCGGCAACTCCCGGCGATTCTGGGCCATCAGGCCGTGGGTCGGATCGTCGCCACGGGAGCAAACGTAAGCGATCATGCGACGGGCGATCGTGTCGGCGTGGCCTGGATCTTTTCGGCGTGTGGCGCCTGCTCGCATTGCCTGCGCGGAAATGAAAATCTCTGTGCCGACTTCCAGGCGACTGGCCGGGACGCGCAGGGCGGTTATGCTGAGCTGTTAACTGCACCTGCCTCGTTTGTCCATCGAATTCCCGACGCGCTTTCAGACGTGAATGCGGCACCCTTGCTGTGCGCAGGCGCAATTGGCTATCGCGCGCTGCGGCTCAGCGGCATCCAGGACGGAGACAATCTGGGACTGACCGGGTTTGGCGCCTCAGCCCATCTTGTCATCAAGATGGTACGCCATCGCTTCCCGCAAACGCGGGTATATGTGTTCGCCCGTTCGGAGCCCGAGCGTGCCTTTGCGCGGGAGCTTGGCGCGGTCTGGGCTGGCGACACGCTCGAGCAAGCGCCGGAGCTCCTGCGCGCAATTATTGATACGACCCCCGCATGGACTCCAGTCGTGGCGGCCCTGGCGAATCTCGAGCCCGGCGGCCGACTGGTGATCAACGCCATCCGCAAGGAAAACGCGGACAAGGAAAGCCTCCTGGGAATCGACTACCCTGCGCATCTATGGCTGGAGAAGCAGCTCAGGAGCGTGGCGAACGTCACGCGGCTCGACGTGCGCGAAATGCTCGCGCTCGCGGCTGAGATCCCGCTCGTGCCCGAGCTCGAGGAATACCCTCTCGAACACGCGAACGAGGCGCTCCGCGCGATCAAGAGGGGGAAGATCCGCGGGGCGAAGGTGCTCCGCATCGGCTGATTCCTGACCTACGAGCCGCGCCCGGCTCCCACGGGTGAATGCCAGTCGTCCCGCGCCGCGATTCCTTCACCCAGATCGTCCACCCCCTCAAGATCAAGCTTGAGATCCAGGTACTGGAGCAAATCCGAAAGGCTGATCACGCCCACGAGCCGGTCTCCCTCGGCTACCAGAAGCGAGGTCGCGCCGCTCTGTTGCATTCTGCCAAGCGCATCGAGCGCATCGGTCCGGGGTGGAATCCTCAGGAACTCGAGGTCGCGCTCCATCACATCCGACACCGTGTGCAGACTCCACTCCGAGCGCGGAATCCGCCCCAGCGCAGCCGTTCTCACCAGCCCCACCAGCCGCCCGTGCGACACCACCGGGAATCGCTTGCGATGATAATGGAACACATAATCATCAACCCAGGTTGCGAGGTCGAGCTCGGCCGGCACGGCAATGGGCGAAGGAGTCATGAAACTGCTCACGGCGACTCCTTCCAGCACCTGCTTGACGAGCAGATCCTGGTAGCTGGAACGCGCGGCGTGGTCGAGGAACAGCCCCATGAGCCCAATCCAGATTCCTCCCAGCCAGTTGCCACCGAAGAACTGCAAAAGCGCGAGCCCAAAAAGAACCCACGCCAGTCCCTGCCCCATCCGCGACGCCCAGGCCGTGGCCTTGCGCAAGTTGCCGGTTGCGCTCCAGAGAATCGAGCGGAACACGCGGCCGCCGTCGAGCGGGAAAGCAGGCATCAAGTTAAATACAAGCACAAGCGCGTTGATCCCTGCAAGATAGCCGAGCACGAGCACCACGACGTGCGAAAGTCCTGCATACGACGCGGCCGCGGCGCAGAGCCAGAAGAACAGCGAAATCACCAGGCTCACCACTGGGCCCGCGATCGCCATCCAGAATTCCGTGGCCGCGGACGGCGGCTCCCCCCCCAGTTCGGCGACACCCCCGAATAGAAACAACGTAATCCCTCGAATTTTCATCCCCCGCGCCCGTGCAACGACCGCATGTCCCATCTCATGCAGCAAAATGCAACCGAAGAAAACAAGCGATGTCGCCAGCCCGAGCAGCCAGTACTGCACAGGCGAAAGCCCGCGGCTCGTCCCTGGGAAATACTGCTGCAACATCGCCGGGAAACCCGTCGCGAGGCTCAGTGTCAAGAGCGCAAGCGTAATGAGCCAGCTTGGATCCACCGAAATGGGAATCCCCAGGAGGCGAATGACCCGCCAGCGTGAACCGAACATGATTCCCCTCCCGCCGCCGATCGATAAAGTCGACCGCCCCGCGCGAAAAAAAAGCCCGCTCGACCGGCGGGTGCGATCGAGCGGGCCTTCAAAACCCAGCGCCCGTGCCTGTCGTAGGCACGTGGGCATTAACTCATTTTATAATCGATTCGACCGCTTGTGAGAAGGTCCCGCCAGGGAAATCCGGGACCAGGGACGCGTGATCGTGCGCCTCAAGAAAGTTGGAACAGAATGTCTTGACATGATTGTAGACTGTAGATACGATGAAGGTGGAAGTGGCTCGTGAAGGGTCACAAGCCCGAGGCTAAGGCGGCCCCGCCATGCGAAGCATGAGTGGGGTTTTTTTGTGCCTTGCACGTCTTACGGTCGGACGCTCGGAGCCTTCTGCTCGGAAGCGCTTCGATGGAATGGTAAAGGCTGCCGCGTGGGATTGCTCCGAACGGTCAGAGGCCGTGCTGGAGTTGAGGGTTTGCGGCATGATCCGATTTGAAGATGGGGCATGGAACCGGTGATGCTAAGCGAAGCGCGTGCCCGCAGCGCGGGCGCGTGGACCGGGTCTCCATGTGGATTTCGACCACGAAGGAGAAAGCCATGACAACGGTCAAAGAAGCCCCCAAAACCAAGGCGGAGGATGGCCACGGTCGGATGGCGGCGGGTGCGCAGATCCAGGCGCCTGTGAAGGGGGAGAGGGCGCCAATGCCGGTTCTGCGTCGCTTCGCACGGGAGATGGATCAGTTATTCGAGCAATTCGGGCTCGAGACGGGAATGTGGATGCCGAAGTTCCTGACTCGAGGTCGAGAGATGCTCCGGCGTGAGGTTGGCTTTGTGCCGGCGGAATGGTCGCCACGGGTCGACGTGGTGGAAAAGCAGGGGAAGGTGTATGTGCGGGCGGATCTGCCGGGAGTCGCCCGCGACGACGTGAAGGTCGAGATCACGGACCAGTTCCTCACGATCCAGGGCGAACGGAAACACGAGGAGACCCAGGAACACGAGGGGTACAGCTACCACGAGTGCTCCCACGGCGCTTTCTATCGTGCCATCCCATTGCCCGAGGGCGCTGAGACGGCCAGGGCGACTGCCGAATTCCATGACGGAGTTCTCGAAGTGACAGTGCCGGTTCCCGAGACCCACCTGCCCAGGGCGCGCAGGCTCGAGATCCAGGGCGAAAAGAAGTAACCCAACTGGCCTTAAGATCCCGGCCTGGCGTCAGATCAGGCCGGGACGGGCCGAGATGGCTCGGGGCGGCTGTGATTGACTCGGTTTGCTGTGAACGTCCTTGAAATCGGAGGCGACGCCCCGCGCCGTCTCTCGTTGTGAAGGAGGGGGAGATGAACGCCAATACCGAACTTCGCCGCGACGTCCTCGACGAACTTGAGTGGGAGCCGGGCGTCGACGCTGCTGAAATCGGCGCGGCGGCCCACGAGGGCGTGGTGACGCTCACGGGGTGTGTGAAGAGCTATGCCGAGAAGCTCACCGCTGAACGCGCGGCCAGACGCGTGAAGGGCGTGCGAGCCATTGCAAACGACATCGAGGTGCATCTCCCAGGTCTAGCCCAGCGGTCGGACGCGGAAGTTGCCTCCAAGGCGATCGAAATCCTGAGATGGAAAGCGCTCGCGCCTGAGGGGGGTATTCAAGTCACGGTGACAAAGGGCTGGGTCACGCTTGATGGCAAGGTCGACTGGCAGTACCAGAAAGACGCAGCCGCGGAAGCGGTGCACCATGTGCTCGGCGTGCGCGGAGTCACGAACTTGATCGCCGTTGAGCCGCGTGTTTCGGCGAGCGAGGTCAAGTCGCGCATCGAGGCAGCGCTCCTGCGGAGCGCAGAGCTCGACGCGCACAAGATTCAGGTGGAGAGCCATGACGGCCGCGTGACACTGAAAGGAGACGTTCATTCCTGGGCCGAGCGCCAGGAGGCGGAGCGCACCGCCTGGTCCGCGCCCGGGGTCCACAAGGTCGAGAACCTGATCACCATTTCGAGCTAGCCCCAAGGGATAGAAGAAACTCTCGCCGGGAAACCCCTGGTCGGCACTGGCATCCCGCTAGTTCCGTTCGACCAGGGGTTTTCTTGCGCTCGAGTCTGGGCGCCACAGCATGGATCCATTCAGGGGATTTCCAGCGGATGTGCGATACCAGGTCTGTCCGGGGGTGAGGTTGTTGAAGCTTCTACCGCTGTCGAGGTGACCTTGTCGGCTCTGGATTTTGCGAGGTAAATTAAAGGTGTCGTTCGCCCGTGGGGCGAAGCCGCCGAACGGGGTTGTCGCCCCGATCGACCTGGTGCGTCGATGACAGGGCGTCCCCGAGATGCTGCCGCTCGAGATCTACACCCTTGGCGTGGTTGATTTTCTGGAGATTCAGCGTCTCCAGCGGCGCATGGTGTACGACCTTGGCGAACAACCCGGCGCGGTGCTCATTCTTTGCGAGCATCCCCTCACCATCAGCGTGGGGCGGGCGGGAAGCTGGGCGCATATCGCAGCCGACGACGACACCCTTCGCGCGCTTGGAATCAAGGTTCACTGGGTGAACCGTGGGGGAGGCTGCATCTTGCATGCGCCTGGGCAGCTTGCCGCTTACCTTGCTGCACCACTGGGAACGCTCGGGGTGAGCTTGAACGAATATCTGAATCGACTTTGCCAGATCGTCGTGAACGTACTTGCCGAGTTCGACCTCTCCAGCACACCGCGCGCGGACCTTGGGGGTGTGTATTCCGGCGCGGCGCGGATCGCGTCGATCGGTGTGGCCGTGAATCGCGACATCGCCTATCACGGCATCACACTGAACGTTGGGCCGTTCCTCGAGATCTTTCAGCTCATCTCGGAGCCCGGGACCGGCGCGCAGCCGGTGCGACAGACGTCGATGGAATCCCGGCGCCAACGTCCCGCGCCCATGCCCAAGGTCCGCGAGGCTCTGATTCGCTACCTCGAGCACGCCTTCGGGCTCGAGAGCCATCACTTCTACACGAGCCATCCCATGCTGCGCCGGCAGGCGCCAAGGAATCTGCATGTCGCAAGCCGTGGATAAAGGGTCGCTTCTGCTGCCGATCGTTCCCGCAGGTGAATCACAGGAGGCGCCCCGCACGCGGAGGCTCCCCGAGTGGCTCAAACGACCCATCCCCGCCGGCGGCGGCATGGGATTCACACGCGACCTGGTCGCCGAGCTCAAGCTCGAGACCGTCTGCGAAAGCGCACGCTGCCCGAACCGCTCCGAATGCTGGACCGCCCGAACGGCCACGTTCATGATCCTGGGTGAGGTTTGCACTCGCCCCTGCGGATTCTGCGCGGTGCCACGCGGCAAGCCCGAAGCCGTGGCCGAGGATGAGCCCGACCGTCTTGCCGAAGCCTGCGCTCGGCTCGGGCTCAAGCACGTGGTGATTACGTCCGTGACCCGCGACGACTTGCCCGACGGCGGGGCGGATCATTTTCGCCGCTCGGTTCTCGCCGTGCGCGCTCGCACAGGAGCGACAATCGAGGTACTCACCCCCGACTTTGACGGCATTCCCGCGCGGATTGACCGCGTGCTCGAATCACGGCCGGACGTCTTCAACCACAACCTGGAAACAGTCGCTCGGTTGCAGCAGGCCGTGAGACGCAAGAGCCAGTACGCCACGAGCCTGAGCGTGCTCGCGCACGTCAAGAAAGCCGCTCCTGAGATCAAAACCAAGAGCGGGCTGATGCTCGGTCTGGGCGAATCCACCGAGGAAGTGCTCGAAACTCTCGCCGACCTGCGTTTCGCGGGCTGCGATTTCCTTACGCTGGGGCAATACCTGCAGCCCTCGACGCGTCATCTCCCGGTTGTGCGTTATCTGCACCCCAGCGAGTTCGACGAGCTCGGGCGCATGGCACGGGCGCTTGGCTTCCAGGAAGTCGCCAGCGGCCCCTTTGTACGCTCGAGCTACCACGCTGGCGAGATGGCACGAAGCGCGGACATCGAGCCGGCTTCGAACACCGTCACGGCGGATCGCGGCTAAACGCCCAGGACCCGGTCCCGGGCCGTCACATCCCACTGCGCCGTAACCCGTCCGTCCTCAATGACGTAGACGCGGCGGTGGAGCGCTACGGTCGGGCAGATATGGGTTGGGATCGCGAGCAATGCCTGCCCGATGGCGAAGTCTCCCGCCCGCGGCGTTTGGAGAACGAGATGCTCCTCGCTATGGTTGACAACCTCGGCATCTTCCAGACCCTGGATCCGCGCCCGCGGACCACTCGGATCGGCGGCCACGGCCTTGTGGCCCAGGTCGAGGCAAATCCGGTCCGCTCGGGGATGGCTGATCACTCGCGTGAGCAAAAGTGCAGCCGGCGTGTATTTGAGATCGGGGAACTTCTCGCTGTAGCTCGCGTCGTGCAAGACGGTCGTGCCTGGCGAGCATTCCACGCCCGCGCGCTCGAGCGCGGCATGGATCGGAAACGTCGGCGACCCGCCCATGACGAGCCGGGGCACCGAGAATCCCTGCCGGATGAGCCGGTCCGCCAGGTCGATCGTCTTCTGTTGACCCAGACGAGCGGCGGCAGCTCGCGCAGCAGGATCACTGTCGCGCACATGGCCGTCATAGGCATGCAGGCCATCGACGGCAAGATTCGGCAAGCGGTCCACAAGCGCATAGAGCTCGGCCGCGGGATCGCCCGGATCAATGCCCGTGCGGCCCATTCCGACCTCGAGATCGATCAAGACGCGAATCGGCCGTTCCAGCCCCGCCGCCGCTTCCGACAACGCGTGAGCGGAATCCGGGTGATCCACCGTCGCGCGGAAGATCGTGTTGCGGTAACCTCGAACCAGATGCACGAATCGATGCAGGTTCGGTCCCACGAGCGGATACGAGAGCAGGACATCCGGACCCTGCGCCGCGGCGACCATCTCCGCCTCGGCGATGGTCGCGCACTTGAATTTCTTGATCCCGAGCGACTCTGAGAGCCGCACGATGTCGGCCATCTTGTGCGTCTTGACGTGCGGTCGAAGTCGATCCGCGCCCCGCGCGGTTTCGATCATGGTTCGCAAGTTCTGCAGGACAAGATCGCGGTAGATCAGGAGGGAAGGACTAAGAATATCGGATGTATCGCGCAGCGCGTGGCGGGAATTGAACATGTCACCCGTCCCTCGGGCCCAAGTAATCCAAGCCGTTCGAATTAGGATAACGCGTACTGGGCATCGGCGGCGAGCGCGAATCCCTGAAATCAACATAGCTTGCGCTTGAGGGTCATTCTCAAGTGGCAAGCTCGATCACGCGATGGATGAGGTCTCGATTGGAATCAGGGGGGTGGGATGAAGGTGCCGCCGTTCAGGATTCTTCGTCCCTGTTGTTCGTCGATCTTGAGCTTGTCGAGCAGGCGCCCGCGGATCGTGGCGAGGAGCTGGTCGATTGTCTCGGGAGCCGAGTCAGGTAGCACGACTGCGCCGCCCGCACGCTTGTCGTGCCCCCCGGCATTGCCGCCAAGTCCCCGAACCACGCAGGCCAGGATCTCGCCCGCACTCCCACCAAGCTGGCTGGCGCGGAGCGAGAGCTTGAGCATGTTGTCGAACACGCCAGCCGCGAGCGACCAGTTTACCTGGTCAAACCGAACGAAGAAATCGGCAATCTCCGCGACAATATCGGGCTGGGCCACCACACCGCACCAGCTCACGATCAGGTCGTCGTAAAGAAAGGCATTCGAAAGCGCCATGTGGAATGTGGCGAAGTGGCTCTGAGGCAGCTTTGGATTTTTGATCTGTGCCAGTAGATCCTTGTCAGCACGGGGGAACAGCCAGATCAGAGCTCCGTCGTCGAGCGAGCCGGCCTCGCGCGGATAGCCGGTGGTCTCGGAGTCGATCCCGTATAAAAGCGCAGTGGCCAGTTCCGCCGACGTGGGCACTCCCTGTTCGAGCAAATAGCCTGTCACCATGGTGCTGGTCGCGCCGAGGTGAACTCGAATGTCGCGGAAGAGCGCGCCTTCGGTATCACCCCCTGTCTCGTGGTGGTCGATGATCACTTGCGGAAATGCAGCCTCGCTATGCCTCCTGCCTGTCCGCGGCTGGGTGTCGACCATCACAAGTGCTGTCTCAGGACCAATCTCGACGTCTTCCACCGGAACAAGCGGAATCGGGATCAACTCTACCATCGCCCGATTCTCCGACCGGGCGATCATGCCGTCGACCGTCAGAATCACAGGCTTGCCCGCTTGCTTGGCTTCGACAAGCGCCTTGATGCCGAGCATGCTCGCGAGTGAATCCGGATCCGGATTGACGTGCGAGACAACGACCACCCGGCGGAAAGGCTCAAGAACCGCCAGCAGCCGATCCGATCGGGTGCGCCGAACGCTCTCAGAACCGTCCTGCGATGACGACTCCGTACGCTCGTCGGTCATCTTTTTCCGCTTTCCGAGGACCCGCGCCTGGGGAGAAACAAGGCCGCGAATCGCTGCTGCAAATATCACCACTTACGCCAGATGAGTCTACTTTCTCGCGAACGATCTACGCCAGGGGCGGTCCCGACCTCTCTATTTTAACAGGGATCGCGCGGCACTTCGAAATCGCTCATCAAAAGCCGCGCTCGTCCGAATCTCCACTCTGGGTCATTGTCCCTTGGTCATCCTTCTCATGTATACTGAGCGTGGACGTAACTTCTCCAGGTAGCTCGGTTTATGGTACATTTGTTCAGCCGGTATCGGGCGCGGCTGGCACGGCTTTTCGAAGGAGAGCCGGCGCACGCAAATCGTACCGCGAACGGCTGGCCGGATTCAGCCAGGCAGTTTTTGGCGTGCGTTGCGTTCGTGACGGCGTTTGGCCTGGGGGTACTAGCCGTTTTGCCAGGTCAGGCCAGCCGGCGGAAGACGGCCGCGCCCCGGCTCCAGGTTGAGCTCAACTCGGCGCCTGCTTCGGTTCTGGGTGCTCTTCCGGGCGTGGGGCCAGCGCTTGTGAATCGGGTGCTCGATGCACGTGAGCGAGCGCCCATCGTCTCTCTGGCCGATGCGCGTGGAAAGATCGCCGGTTTAGGTCCGGTTACGATCGGTCAGCTTCGCTCCCACCTGCGTCAGCCAGACCAATCCATCGTTCGAGAGCAAGTCGCCAACTTGCCTGGCCCGCGCTCGCGCCGTATGCGGCGCAGCAAGGCAACGTCGCGCGTCGCCGTCGAAACGGCACTTGCCACTCCTGGAAGCGACCGCTAAGTTAAAATCTTGTTCAACAATCAGTTCGGCCCCGCGGCGTGGGTTGAACGGCAGCGTGTTTTGTCGTGCGGTTTGCGGCCCGGGAGTGGAGCGTGATGAGCCGAGTGCGGATGGGATCTGGGTGGGCGTTGGCAGGGATCGTGCTCACGATCACCGCGCCTTCAGCCTGGGCTCAATTCCCGCAGCCCAGGCTCACAAGCTTGTCTCGCGCTGGCTCCCGGGTTGGCGAGCCGGTCGAAACGACAATCCGAGGAGCGGATCTCGAGAACGCGGAGCGGCTCTGGTTTGACCATCCGGGGATTGCTTCGGTCAAGGTGAAGGAAAACGTCTTTCGAGTCACGGCCGCGCCCGATGTGCCGCTCGGCGGGCATGATGTGCGTGTCGTTGGCCGGTTTGGCGTGAGCAATCCGCGCACATGGGTTGTGGGCGACCGGCCCGAGACCGTGGAGACGGAACCGAATAACTCCCCTGAGCAGGCCAACCTGGTCGCAATCGACCAGGTGATCAACGGCGAGATCCACGCGGCGACCGAGATCGACTTCGTTGCGTTTGATGGGCGGCGGGGGATGCGTGTGTTTCTGGATCTCGCGGCCGAGCGGTTCGAGAGCCGGCTCGACGCCACGATTCGCGTCTACGACCCTACGGGCGTGGAGCTTGCCGAGAGCCGGGATAGCGATGGATTGGACCCGTTTCTCGATCTTGTGCTGCCGGCGGATGGGCGTTACACGGTCAAGATTCACGACGCAATCTACAGCGGCTCGCCCGAGCATTTTTACCGGCTCACGATTCACACTGGCCCCCATCTTGACGCCATATTGCCTGCCGCGGCCGCGGTTGGCAGCAAGACCCGGTTTCGCCTGATTGGCCGCGGCCTGGGTCCCGGTGCGGACGTCGAGCCAGCGGCTGGCGTCGCCGGCCCGGTCTATGAATCGCTTGAACATATGCTGAAGCTTGAGCCGAGTGAGCTGGTGGCAACAGCGGGAACCGCACCGCCGCGCATGCTGGTGCCATCTTCGGCAGCGATTGGGTTTTCGGGATTCGAGCTGGCTCTATCACGGGCGGCGACCCTGGGCCGCGCGAACTTCGCGTCTCGTTCTCGATTTGTAGCTGCCACCAGGCTTCCCGTGCTGGTTGAGCGCGAACCCAATGATGTCGAACATCCGCAGAGCATCACGCTGCCGTGTGATATCTCGGGTACATTTCATCCCGCCGGTGATGTCGACGTGTTTCGCTTCAGAGCGAAGGCGGGCGAGCCCTGGATGATCGCGGGCGTCGCGGAGCAGGGGGGATCATTCGCCGATCCATCGCTCGTGATTCAGCGCGTGGATGAGAAGACGGGTAAAACGGTGGACTTGTCGCGCGGGGACGACTCCCCCGACGCTGGTGCTGGGGCACGGTTCAACACGCAATCGGCTGATCCGAATGTGCGTTGGCAGCCGGCTGAGGATGGTCTTTACCAGGTTGAAGTGAGCGACCTGTATGGATCTCAGCGTGGGCGTCCGGGTCTTACCTATCGGCTTGTGATCCGCCGCGAGGAGCCGGACTTCGCACTCATTCTGACGCCGTCGGTGATTGGGCCGGACGGTACCCTCGTGATTCGGGCGGGGGGGCGTGCCACGGCTTCCGTGCTGGCGATCCGCCGGGAAGGTTTCCGCGGCAGCATCCGTGTCGAGCCGCTCGCGTTGCCGCCGGGGTTGCATGCCGAGCCCGTCGTGATCGGCGCAAATCAGCAGGCAGCGACGGTGGTCTTCCAGGCGGACGCCGATGCCCGGGCCGTGGTAGGGCCGGTGCGGCTGGTGGGTCGATCGCGCTTTGGGGACCGCAAGGACGATCTCGACTATATTCCAGGCGCATCGAGCCTGGGGGTCGATCTCGAACGCGAAGCACTCGCCGGCGGTATGACGAGCCCGCCGAACCCACAGGCAGGCCAGTTCGCCCAGGCGCGGGCGTATCACGGACTGGTGGCAGCGATTTTGGCCGACCCTGCACCGATTGTGCTCGAGGCGTTACCAGGTCGGATCGTCGCCGCCGAGGGAAGCCGAGTGGAACTCGCCCTCGCCGTCACGCGTAAGGCCGGCTTTGCGGAGGCCGTCGCTGTGACATGCGCGGACTTACCGCCGAATGTTCCCGCCTCGTCAGTCACGATCCCAAAGAACGAGGCCAAGGGCACGCTCACGTTGGTGATTCCACGCGGGGTTCCCACTGGGGTTTACTCCTTCGGTTTGCGGGGCGCGGGGCCGTTTCCGTTTAGCAAGGACCCAAATGCAAAGTCGAAGCCAAATATCACGCTCACGGAACCCTCGAATCCCATCGAGCTGGTTGTACGCCCTTCGCCGCTTGGCCTGACACTCAAGAGCACTGGTCAAGTAAAGCCTGGTAATACGCTTGACGTGGATCTCACCCTCAAACGGTTACTGGGCGCATCTGGGCCAGTCGAGGCTCGGCTGCTCGCGCCCCCTGCGCTCAAGCTGTCGTGTCCCCCAATCGTGATCCCCGCGGACAAGGACTCGGCGAGGCTCGCGATCAAGCTCGCGGCCGACAGTCCCGTGGGCGCTGCGGCGGGCGTCTTTGTGTCCGCAACGGTTATCCTCCGCGGCGAACCAGTCACGGTTGCCGAACCCCTCGCCCTCACCATCGCCAAATAGGCGATCCACGCCTTCAACCTGCCGCCGGATCGACCGCCATGAAGCTCTCTCCACTGATCAGAATCTTCACTGTGATCGCAGCCTTCGTGCCATCGCCTTCGCGACTGAGCGCGGGGGTTGAGCCGATTACCGTGAAAACGCCGGTGCGCAAGAATCCAGTTAGCTTCGCGCGCGAGGTTGCGCCGATACTCGAGGATCATTGCGTGGGCTGCCACGGCCAGGCGCTTGCCGAGAACCGCCTCGATCTTGAGCGTGTGGCAAGCATGCTCAAAGGCGGTAAGCGAGGGCCGGCCCTGGTTCCAGGCAAGGCCGACGAGAGCCTGCTCTTTCGCATGTCGGCCCATCGTGTTGAGCCCATCATGCCCCCTGCGGATAAGCCGGCAAACAGGCCGCTCGATCCGGACCAACTGGGATTGATCAAGCTCTGGATTGACCAGGGAGCGCGCGACGATTCCGCCGAGACCAGCGGCGAGTCGCAGCCAATCGCGGCGGTCGAGCTCAGTGAACCTCCAGCGAGCGTCCAGGCGGTGTATGCGCTTGACCTCACGGCGGACGGCCGGCAACTCGCGGCAGGCCGTGGCAACCTGGTGTCGATTTACGACGTTGACTCTGGCGTGCAGCTCGCCACATTCAAGGGGGGCAAGGATGTTGTTCAATCTCTCCGCTACAGCCCCGACCAGCGCCTGCTGGCGGTGGGTGGTTATGAGCAGGTATTGCTGTTTTCGACTGTGGAGTGGACACCGGGCCTGGGCGTTCCCCGAAGTGCGCTCGTTCCGTTGCCAGGCGCAGGGCCTGCCCTGACACTGTTGACCCGTCGCTGCGCCTTCGTACAGGCGGTTCCCATCCCCGCGCACCTGGTGCGGATGGTAGGGCCGCACCGCGACCGAGTGCTTGCGCTCGATTTCAGCCCGGATGGAAAGCTCCTGGCGGCTGGCGGAGGCGAGCCTTCCCAGTCCGGCGAAATCACCATCTGGGAAGTGGGTAAAGGGCTCCTCGTACGAAAGCTTGAATCGACCCATTCGGACACCGTGCTCGGGCTGCGCTTCTCGCCTGATGGAACCCGGCTCGCCTCGGCGGCGGCGGACAAGTTTCTCAAGGTTTCGAATCTTGCCGATGGCAAGCTCGTACGCTCATTTGAAGGGCACACACATCACGTGCTGGGTGTGGACTGGCAGGCTGACGGCAAACGGCTCGTGTCGGCTGGGGCGGATCAGGTTCTGAAGGTCTGGGATTACGAATCAGGCGAGCAAATTCGAACGCTGAACGGACCGAAAAAGGCAGTTACCGCGGTACGCTGGGTCGCAGGAAAGCCGGAGATCCTGGCCTCCTCTGGCGACGGTTCGATTCGCTTCTGGAACCCCGACAATCCCTCACCCAGGCGCAGTTATACAGGGGCTTCGGAATACGCCGAATCACTCGCGATTGCACGCGACGGCAGTCGGGTCGCTGCCGGCTGCTCCGATGGCTCGATCCACATCTGGGAGGGAAAAAGCGGGAAACACCTGCGCACCATCCCTCCGCGTGCGATCCCCAGCGCGTCTTCAAAAGTCACGGCAGTCACTGGTTCAGACCGCTCGAAGAACTAGGGAATTGGTACCCTTGGTCGCACGCTCCGCTGCGTTTCTTCGATTGTCCAAAGCGGTTGGTCGCCGTATGATAATCCTGGAAGCTCGTGGCGAGCGGGATGATCGCCGTTGCGCTGGGGTGTCGTGATCGAGCGACCAGGGTTCTCGAGGTCGCTTCGTTCTCGGCATCCCGGGACATGCCGCGGAGGAAAGTCCGGACTCCACAAGGCGCGATGGTGGGTAACACCCACCGTTTGGGCTCACAAGGCCTGAATAGGGAAAGTGCCACAGAAAGTAAACCGCCGCGGCCGGGGCCTTGCCCTGGGCGAGGTAAGGGTGAAACGGTGAGGTAAGAGCTCACCAGCAGGCTGGGCGACCGGTCTGGCTTGGCAAACCCCATCGGGAGCAAGACCAAATAGGGGAGCAGCGTCCCGCGTTTTGGGCACAGAGCGAATCTCGCGATTCGCCGCGAGCCAATGGAGCGCGAGACGCACGGATCCGCCTGATCCGTCAAGACTTCCGGGTAGGTCGCTCGAGGCGCGGGGGAACCCGCGTCCCAGATAAATGATCATCCGAGACCCGCGGCCGGGCGCTTGCGCCAGGCCAGGATCTCGACAGAATCCGGCTTATATCGCTCGCCACGAGTCTCTTCTTTTCACCTGATGAAGCGCCATCAGGCCGAGACGAGCGCATTCCTCACCCCGAACGCTGCGCCGGCCGTTTCGACCTCGCTAGAATGCGCTTCCCGCCACAATTCGCACGCTCGCGTAGGGGCTGAATTCCGCAGACCGGATGATGCCCTTGACGTCGAGCGCTTGCTCCTTGAATTCGTGATAGGGCACCTCGTCGACATCGACGCCCCCCACGATCTTGAGCAGTTCCTGGTAGATCCGAGGACTGTGGTCCTTGATTTCTTCCGGAACGGCGATTGCCTCGATCACGAGTTCCTCGTTCACTGCGCGCACAACGTCGAGCAGGCGGGGGATTCCCGGAGTTAAAGTCAGGTCGATGACATGGCCGTCGGTGGGCAAGGGATAAGCCGCGTCGACGATCATGAGCTCGTCGGCCTGGCCTAGCTCCGCGAGCAACGAGCAAATCGCGGGATTCAGGATACCGCCCTTTTTCATTACGCTTGTGTCCTCGGGGCCGGGGGGATGCTCAAAGGTTGGCGCGACGGCGAACTGCCTGTTGCAACCCGTCGCGTTCCGCAAACTTCCCCTCATGCCGGCCAGGCCGATTCAGGGCAAGTCGTGGCAGCCTCAACCTCTCCGATTATACCCTTTACCAGTCGAGTGCTCCACCTGTCGTTCCGAGCGAAGGATCGATGCTTGCACCTTGATTGAATCATAAACTGTTCGTTGAGAAACCCTTGTGGGCATGAAGCCAGGCCGGACGGGGATCGGGATGGCAAGAAAGCTGAGGCGGATCATCTTTCGCGTCGGAGTCTCCCTTTTTGTGGCCGGAGCGGTTGTGCTCACGGCGTGGGCGTGGAGTGAGTGGCTGCACAGATCGACGCCCGTGGCCTCAGCGCCTGTGCGAGTGGCATCCATGGAGCGGGCCATGTCGGCGACTGACCCGAGGGATCCGTTCGCGATCCTGCGGCTGGGAACAGACCCTGGGGGTCTGGAGGACGCTCGCCTGGCCTGGCTCAAGAGGGCGCAGACCGTCTGGGATCGCGGGCGACATTCTGAGCGAAAACCGGTCGACCAGGTCTACCTTGTGCATGACCTGGAGGCATTTCTCGAGGCGCTCACGACGTGGGATCAGCAGACCTACTTTCCGATTCTTTTCGATGACCCCGCCTGGGTTTTACCGTTTCTGCGTGAGTATCGGCCCGCTCGTGTCATTCGGTACGAGCGTGTGCAAGCCCCTGCTGCTGATCGGGAAGATCTCTGGGATCGCGCGGTTCGCGCCGTCGTCGCCTCCTGGGGTTCGGAGGTCTTCAAGGAACGCTGGTCCGATGAGGCGACAGCGAGGGGGCTTGCATCTGAGAAACGCCGAATTCAGGCGGTGAAACCAGGGCACGATCAACCGCGAGCGCCGGGTGCGGTTCTGGCTGATCCTCAGGCGCGGATGTTCGCGGGTGCCCTTGCACTTGCGGCCGGGCGCAGGCAGGCCCTGATTCGGATGCCAGCCCTCCCCGGCTCCTGGAATGATCGAACGAACTTGACACCCAACGAAGCCAGTCAGCTCGCGGTTGCCGTCGAGCGAACCGTGGCCGCGGTGATCCCACGGCATGCTCGGATTGGCGACGAGTGTGATTTTCTCACCCTTGCCTGCGACTGGCCGTTTCGTTACCAGGTCGATCCGAGGCAACCGAGGTCTGGCTTTCTGGCTGTGGATGATCTGATCGGACGGCGGATCGAAACACGCCCACCCCGGGCGACCGGGCGTGAAGCCCCGCGACGGTGGGCCTACACGGGACGACTGCTCGGGGATCCCGCCGCAAGCGTGGCACGCGCAATGGCTGCGCTCTTTCTGCAACCACACTCCGCGACTCTCTGGAATACCTATGAGTCGCGGGAAAGCCCCTGGAAAGATTATCGCATGGACGAGGCCGGCGATCGAATCCGGCACAGCCTCGGTTCCGCTGCCACAGTGCTGGTTCAAGAGGCCCAGGCAGCGAATCTCTCCGCCTGGCAGTCGCATTTCGATGGGCTGAACTCGGCGGGGCTCATCATGGTCAATTCGGTGGGCGGCCCAGAGAATTTCCTGATTCCCGGAGGCCCAGGCTTTTCCGTGGATGTAGGCTGGGGCAAGCCCTGCATCGCGGCCATGATCCACAGCTTTTCAGCCTCGAACCCTGGCGACCAGGCCACCATCGCCGGCCGCTGGCTCGCGCAGGGCGCATTTGTTTACTTTGGATCGATCGACGAACCCTTTCTCGTTGCTTTCCGCCGGCCTCGGCTGGTGAGCGCACTGATCGAGGCAGGCGTTCCGCTGATCGCCGCGCTTCGTCAAGGCGAGCAAGAGCTTTTCGGCGGGCCCTGGAAGCTTGTGTATCTGGGCGACCCGCTCTATCGCATCGATTCGACCGCTGCAACAGCCTCCACCGTGGCGCGTTCCTCAAGGATTCAGCCCACGCAAAGGCCGCCCGGAGTCCTGCTCGAACTTGCCAGGCGACAACACGTGATCGGGTCGTCCCCAGATGCCGAATTCGGGAACGAACGTCCTGATCCGTCGTCCACCGCGGAAGCACGGCTGGATCGTGCCCTGCGGCGGGCGATTCACAATGCCATCTCGTACGAACCAGGTTCACCAGAGATCGAGTCAGGGCACTGGTTTGACCAATTGCGAGATATCCCCCGCCAGTCACTTGAGCCAACCAGACGCTCGGCATGGGATGCCCTTGCCATCGACACAGGCCGACGGCTTGGGCTTTATGACGAGCTGCGCTCGCTCTTGCTTGAGATCCCATTCGTGGAGCGATCCGCGGAAGTTTGGTCTGCCCTTGAAGCATGCCACGCCTTCTCGATCGCGCGTGAAACGGCAAAAAAAGGACCCTCTGACGCGATTCTTTCCCGCTGGGAGCAGGTGCTGCGCGAGCGCTGGCCCGCGGACTCGCACTTTCCGAGCGAGATCACCGAACGCGTTGCCGTGCTGATGGATCACGTCCCCCATGGACGCGCACTCTGGGCAGGCCGTTTGCAACAGGTCCAGGAAGCGATCGGCCCCGAGGCCGAATCGAATCGCAGGGCAGTTCGTGTTGCTCTCGAGCGAGTTCTGGATTTGCTCAGGCAAGAATCTCGCTGATAACGCGGCCGTGGACGTCGGTCAGGCGGCGATCGATGCCGTTGTGCTTGTAGGTCAGCCTGGTGTGATCGACACCCAGCAGATGCAGCACGGTCGCGTGCAGGTCATAGCATGTGGTCTCGTTTTCCGCAGTCCTGAACGACCACTCGTCGCTCTTGCCATGCATCACGCCTCCCTTGATCCCTCCGCCGGCAAGCCACGAAGTAAACGCAAACGGATTGTGGTCTCGCCCCTTTGAGCCCTGACTGCAGGGCATACGGCCGAACTCGGTAGTCCAGATGACGATCGTCTCATCAAGGAGTCCGCGTGCCTTAAGATCAATGAGCAATGCCGCAGTGGGCCTGTCCATGCTCGTCCCCATGTCCAGGTGATCGCGCGCGAGATCCTCGTGCGAGTCCCAGTTTCTGCGCGGAAAGCCATTGTCCGCGCCGCTCCAGACTTGCACGAATCGCACGCCACGTTCCAGCAACCGTCGGGCGATCAGGCAATTTCGGCCGAAGTCGGCAGTGATCGGTTCGTCGAGGCCATAGAGCGCACGGACGGCGTGCGACTCGCTCGCGATGTCGAGCACTTCGGGAGCACTTAATTGCAACCGCGCGGCGAGCTCGTAGCTTGCCACTCGCGCGGAGAGGCGTGAATCATCCGGCCGAGTCGAGGCATAATCGTGATTGAGCTGATTGAGGAGCAGAAGCCCCTCGGACTGTGCAGCAGGATCGAGGCCTGCCTCGGGGACGGGGAACAGGTCGTGGATGGGATTGCGAGCGGAAGGTCGAACCATCGTTCCCTGGTGCGCGGCGGGTAGAAATCCCGCGCCCCAGTTCGCGGGACCGTTAGGCGGGAACCCGCGCGCATCAGGCAGCACCACGAATGTGGGGAGCGACTCGCTCATGCCTCCCAGGCCGTAGGAAACCCAGGCCCCCATGCTGGGAAATCCCGGCAACACGAAACCCGTGTTCTGCATGAACGTGGCGGGACCGTGGACGTTCGATTTGGAAACCATCGCCGGCAGGAATGCGATATCGTCCACGCGCTGCGCGAGATGGGGTAGCAGGTCACTCACGTAACGTCCGCAGCCGCCGTGCTGGCGGAATCTCCACGGACTGGCCATGACGTCCCCTGGCTGGCTCTGGAAGAGCTCAACTTTGCCGCCGGGGTCGAACTTCTCGCCGTTCCTGGCCACGAGCAGCGGCTTGTAGTCGAATGTATCGCACTGGCTCGCTGCGCCTGACATGAAGAGCTGCACAACACGCGTGGCCTTTGCCGGATGATGCATGCCGCCCCGGGGCCAGTTCGGCCGCGGGCCACGGGCGCGATCCTCCGCGAACGATTCCGAGCCCAGCATGTGCGCGAGCGCAAGAGCCCCAAAACCGCCCCCCGTCGCCGCCAAAAACCTGCGGCGGCCGAGAACGGGCTCTGACTGTTTCGGGTTAGGCTTCTGCATCACAGGGCTCCTCATGCGTAACACGCGATCGATTCTGTGCGGCTTGATCGCATCACCGATCAGGCCGCCTTCTGTGCTGGCTTCGAGGGCGCGACTCGCCTGGCCTCGATCACCTGGTTTCGACGCAACCAGCGAAAGCCCGCCACTCGCCCGTCGGGCTCGAGCGTAAACTCGATCGATTCGTCCCGTGGCCCGGGAATGTAGAAACGCTCGGGGGCTTCCGCGATCGTGCTCGAACGCGAAGTTGCGTCCTTCAGCTTCATTACAACCTGGAGCTTTCCCGAGCTCACTTCGACCGTGTAACGCTCCTTGCCCGCGCCCACAATCTCCGTTTCGTATTCCCCCGCATAGCGATCGAGTATCTCTTGCGCCACGGGGATTGGTTTGGGTGCTCGAGGAACCAGGTACGGCTTGCCGAGCGTGATCGCCGC
Source organism: Planctomycetales bacterium (assembly GCA_027451885.1). Taxonomy (GTDB): domain Bacteria; phylum Planctomycetota; class Planctomycetia; order Isosphaerales; family Isosphaeraceae; genus JAKBAP01. Next base: position 20,923 of record DAIDHX010000093.1, on the reverse strand, counting down.
GAGGTCGTCCCCCACTCGCCCGATGGGTGTCGAATCCTGATTGCTGAGAACAACGATCAGCAGCCGCTCGGCCGGGAATCGCATTATCATTGCAACGAATCCAGGGATTCGACCGCCGTGCTCGTTGCACGTTGTGCCGAGCTTCCTCTTGATCGACCAGCCGAAGCCATAATCGCTCTGGCCTGCCTTGAACATCGCATCGAGCGAGGCTTTTGAAAGTAACACGCCTGGCGAGAGCCCCTGGTCCCATTTGAGGAGGTCGTCGACCGTGGAATAGAGCGAGCCGGCCGCGTGCGGCAACGACATATCGATGTAAGCCGCATTGGTCGTGACCAGGCCCAGCAGCCGGGAATAGCCGGATGCGCGACCCTTCAAGATCGTTCCGGAATGGTCGTAGCCGGTATCGCGCATGCCGAGCGGGTCCAGGATCGCACTCTTGAGGAACGCCTCGTAGGACTGGCCCGACGCCTTCTCGATGATCTTTCCAAGCACAATGTAGCCCGAATTTGAGTAGCGGAACTTCGCGCCTGGTTTGAAGTCGAGCGGCGGGACCATGAAGCTCTTCACGAGCTCATCGAGCGTCTGTGGGATCGTCATCCGCCTGGGAAAGTCGGGTGCATCGGTGTAATTGTGAATGCCGGAAGTATGGGTAAGCAGATGCTCGATGGTGATCGCATCCCACGTTTTGGGCGCGCTGGATAGATACTTGTGGATTGGATCGGAAAGCTTGAGCTTGCCCCGTTCTTGCAGGATCAGAATACAGGCGGCCGTGAATTGCTTGGTGACCGATCCGAGGCGGTACTTGGTCTCGATGCTGCTGGGCACGTCGAGCTCAAGATTCGCCTTGCCGAACGCTTTGCGCACGATTGGCCTGCCCGCGCGTGCGATGAGAATTGTGCCGCTGAAATGGTCGCGGCTGGTGCGCACCGCCATGTACTCTTCGACTTTCGCGAGGATCTCCGCCTCGGATACTGCAGGATCGCTTGCCCCCTGGAAGAGCCCAAGAATGGCAGCGGCGAGGCTCAGCATCGGGGGAACTCCGGCAGTACGGGATGGGCAGCAATGCCTCATCTGGTCAGGCTAATCGATGAAGTTGAATTCGCTCATGTTCCAGATCAATCGGCAAACGTTTGCGAGCCCGCGCTGGGATGCATAAGTTGCGAGCGCCTTGCGTTCAATTTCTGTTGGTGAGCGGCCGAGCGCCCGGCGATACGCCTGCGTCACGCGAGCCTCAACGGTGCCTGGTTGTTGTTCGAGCGAACGGGCGAATTCTTGCGACAACCGCACCATAAAGAGGTCGTTCCACAACGCGAGTGCCTGAAGCGCGGTCAACGTCTGGCTGCGGACGGGCGTGTTGATGCTGGGATCAGGGCAATCAAGCGCTTCCATGAACGGGTTCGCCACGCTTCGCACCACGAACCGATAAATGCTTCGCCGCCGTGCCTGGGGATAGTCGATCTTTGTGGGATCGGTGTGATCGTAGACGGGGGAATGGTCGTCCTTGAAGGCAAAGAGCTCGAATCCTGGTCCGCCCATGCGCGTGTCAAGCGCCTGGGCGGAGAAGAGTACGCCATCGCGGACGGACTCGGCATCCAGCCGGCGACGATTTTGTCTCCAGAGGAATCGGTTGTCAGCGTCGATCGCAGCACGCGCGGGGTCGCCGGCCGAGGTCTGTCGATACACAGCGCTCGACATGATCAGCCGGTGTAAACGCTTGAGCGAGGGATCATCGCGTACCTGGCAGGCGAGATAATCAAGAAGTTCAGGATGCGTGGGAGCGCCGCCGTTACGTCCGAAATCACTTGGCGTATCGACAATCCCGCGGCCGAAGTGGTAATGCCAAACGCGATTGGCGATCGAGCGCCAGGTGAGTACGTTCTCGCGGTTGGCGATCCATTCGGCGAGTGCGGCCCGGGCGCGGCCTTCGTCTCCCCGGGTCGCGGAGAAATCTGAATTGAGCGGCTTCAGACACGAGAGCGATCCCGGCGCGACCATTGGTCCAGGTTGTTCCACGTCACCGCGGCGCAGGAGGTGAATCGTTCGCGGTGAAACGGGAACGGCCGCGTAAACTGGCTCGCCGCGGGGCAGGGCGGCAAGTGCGGCCTCGGCGTGCTCGAGTTCCGCTTGAGCCGAGACGCGTTCCTTGATCCGTGCGGGACCGATCATCTCAAGGATCTTGCGCTGCCGCTCCGCGGCGAGCTCGTCGCCTCGCATGATGCGCTCAAAGCGGGCTCGCTCGGCGGCATCGGCCGGGTCAGCCAACCTGTGCCGGCTGTCGAAACCATCGACTGCGTAATCACGGCGCCAGCGGCCCGCGTCAATCGAATCGCGCGCCGAGACCTTCGCCCCGCGCGCCAGATTGACGCCGCCGGAAAGAATCTCGATTTCCGCGAGCGCAAACACATAGTCTTCGAGCCGCTTCCAGAGTCTCGTGGCGGTGATGCGCACGTAACGCGCGTGCCGTCCCCCAGCGCGAATGACGCGCGGCTCGTCGCTCCCTGGTCCGGGTTCGGCGTCCGTCGCCGAGCTCACCACAGCCGCGTGCTCGAACACCGGGTCAGCCGAAAGCTCCACCCGGTAGGCGGGCGGGAATCCAAAGCCGGGCGTGTCGGGAAAATCGGTGGGGCGGGCAGGTACCAGCACGATCTCGTCGATCGCGCGGCTCGAGCCCAGATCAAGCTGAATCCACAGCGTGTGATTGGCATCGGGGTAGATCGCCGAGTGGTAGCCATTCGATGGACTTGTGATCGGTCCACCTCCATCCGCTGCGTGATGGCCGCGGAGCTCCTTGAGCTCGCGATCAATCTGGGCGAGCAGGGGCGTGCTCGAGGTCAAGGTTGCAATGGCTTCGTCAATCCGGGCCAAACGTGCGCGCGCCTGGCTGCGTCTTGCCTCAAGATCCCCACGCCTGGCTTCGATCGCGGCCGAGGGAACGCGCCGATCGCCACGCTCAATCCCAGAGAACACGGCCTGGAGCTGGTAGTAATCACGCTGGGGGATCGGATCAAACTTATGATCGTGGCAACGGGCGCAGTGCACGGTCAGGCTCACGAATGTGCCCATCGCGGTCGTGACCATATCGTCACGATCGAGCACGCGCGTTTTGAGCTTGTCGATGGTTCCTTCGCGGAGTTCAACCTGGCCCACAAAATCCCACGGCCCGGCCACGATGAACCCGGTGGCCACAGTCCCACGCCGACTTCCTGGCCAGAGCACATCTCCCGCAAGCTGTTCGCGGATAAACTGGTCATAGGGGAGGTCGGCGTTCCAGCCGCTCACAACGTAATCGCGATAAGGCCAGGCGTGATCCCTGCGTTTATCCTTGTCGTAGCCGTGGGTATCGCCGTAATGCGCGATATCGAGCCAGTGCCTTCCCCAGCGCTCACCATAATGGGGGCTCGAGAGCAGACGATCGAGGAGTCGCTCGTAAGCGTCGGGCGCGGGATCGTTCACGAATGAGTCGACCTCCTCGGGTGTCGGCGGCAACCCCAGGAGATCGAAGCAGGCGCGGCGGATGAGAATTCGGCGATCGGCCTCGGCGGAGGGTTGAAGGCGCTGCGATTCGAGCCGGGCGAGAATAAACGCATCGATCGGATTCCGCAGCCAGTCACGGCCCTGAACCGTGGGAACCGATGGCTTGCGCAAGGGCTGGAATGCCCACCATGTCTCGCTGGCGAAACGGCGGTCGTGAAGCACGCGTTGCTTCGGCCAGGGGGCGCCGGCCGCGATCCAGCCGCGAATTGTTTCAATTTGAGCGCGGCCGAGGGGTTTGCTCCCGCGGGGCATCTCGGGCCGCTCGCCACTGATCTTTTCGAGCAGCAGACTCTGGTCCGGTTGATTGGGAACGATCGCTGGTCCTTCGTTCCCACCCTGAAGCGCGGCCGCCAATCGCGTCAGGGAGAGCTTCCCCTTGGCGGTGTCGTCGTTGTGGCAGCGCACGCAATGCGTTTCGAGGATCGTTGCGACTGCCTCTGGTAGATCATGGCCTGGATCCGGCTCACGCGCGGCGGCCTGGCCAGCACAGGCGATGACGATTACCAAGCCGAGCCCGGGTATTCTCACGGTACGCTCGCCCTGATTCGTGAGGTGGGACGCCGTTTCGCAGGCGTGTGGAGGATCGACAAACGCTAGGGCGGGATCGGCGGACCCCACTCATCAGCAGGCGCGCGGATTCCCTGCCGGTGCTACCCTGGCGAAGCCAGCGCACTGCCGTTACACTCTCATCATACTGATTAACCTCGTAGGCCGCGAGTCTCGTGCGGACCTGGTTCGCTTGTGGCCGCGCGGTTGGCACGGACGCTCCTCGCCGGGGCGTGGAACGGCACGAAATCCGTCGCATTCAGAAAGGAGAACCGCTGGTGGTTCGACGTTTCGTCTCATTGTCGCTGTCGGCGTGCGTAGCCCTGATGCTGGGCCTGGCACAAACACAAGGCGTCTACGGGCAGGAAAAGAAAGCAGAAGCCAAGGCTGCGCCTGCACCGACGGCAAAGGAAGCGGCTCCGGCCAAGGCCGCTCCGGCCGAGAAAAAGGCCGAGGCTGCGAAGACCGAGCCGGCACCAAAGGCTGATGCCTCGAAGAAGGCAGAGCCCAAGAAGGAGGAACCGAAGGAGGCGCCACTACCGCCGATCCCGCCCGAGGTTCAAGCCAAGCTCGAGGCAGCGCGCAAGGCCGTGGCGGAAGCCATTGTGGCGGCTCAGGATGCAGGGCTCGTGGAAAGCTCGATCGATCCACCCCCAATCCTTGACATCCTGATCACGGGCCGCGCGATCGACGCCCGCGCGATCAAGGGCCCCTCTGCCAAGAAGCCCTACGCCGTCAGCCCGGAAGTCTTCGCCGCCTGGTTCACGGGTTACGGCAAGATTGAAGGCGTGAATTACGTCGACGACGTGCGGATTCTGAATCCAAGCGCGGGCCTCAAGGAATGGTACGATCAGCGTGCGCGCATGCTCGATCAGTACATCCAGCAGATCCGCAAGTCCAAGGGTGCTCCGGCCGCCAAGAAGGCCGAGACGCCAGCTCCCGCGGCGAAGACCGAAGCAGCCACGAAGAAGTAGGCTGATCCAGCACTTCATACGCCCGGCGGAGTAGCGGCTTTCGAGACGGTTCGTCGTCGGGCACCTGAAGTTTGGTAGGATTCTCGGCTTGAATCGCGCCGGTCTCGATACCAGAATCAATTATTCTGAATCCGCCGGCGCGGTGCGTCCTTTCTCTCACGTCGCGTTCGAAAGCGGCCCCGTGCCCCGCGCCGGTTCGCTCACGGCGCTCCGTCGCGATTCGCTCAAGGATCCAGCTTGTGACCCCAGGCGCCCTGACCAGAGCTGCCGCGTGTCCACCCTTGCTGGTGCTCGCGTTTGAGCTTGCGCGGAAACTGGGCGCCGCCAGCGTCTTGATTCTGCCCGAAAGCCCGATGGACTGGGAGTCCGCGCGGTTGGAGTGCGACGGGCTCGGAATTCTCGTGGCGTCCGATTCCGAGCGCCACCTCGAATCTGCCCGCAAGGCCGGGTTTTCCACCATCGAGCTCGAGCCCGCCGAGGTCTCCATCGCCGAGCGCATCAGCCTGGCTCTCATTGAGGCCGTGGCGAACGACATGCTCGTGGCAGGTGCTCGAGTCGTGGCCGTCTATTCGGGATTCGATGTCGACGATCTCGACTCCATCACCGTCATTCGACTGGGCGAGCACCTTGAGCGTCTGACCTCGCGCGACTTACGTGCGCTGGAGACATCGGTTCCCTTCGAGACGCTCAAGGCCGTCGTTGACGTGGCGGTGGAAATCGGGCGCGAGGGGCGCGAGGGCAAGGCGGTCGGCAGCCTGATCGTCGTGGGCGATGCACGCAGGGTTCTCGCCCGCACGCGCCCGCTGGGCTTCGATCCCTTTCGTGGTTACAAACGCAAGGAACGCAACTTGCGCGACCCACGGGTTCGAGAAGCCATCAAGGAAATCGCCCAGCTCGATGGTGCATTCGTAGTCGCTCGTGACGGTACGGTGGAGGCTGCCTGCCGCCTGATCGATGCGCCTGTGACCGGGCTCTCGCTACCCAAGGGCCTGGGTACGCGGCACTGGGCCGCGGCTGCCATCACCGAGGCCACACAGGCAGTCGCCGTGGTCGTGAGTCAGTCCAACGGCACAGTCCGGCTCTTCCAGGGCGGCGAGGTTATCCTGCGAATTGCCCCCATGCGGCACGCCCGCGCCATGAAGTGGCAGGATGTGGAGACGGAACCCGCACCCGCGTGAAGTCGACTTCATGTCCCTGCTGACAGCCGCGATCTTCGAGCCCTGGTATCGGCTCTTCTACGGTCCACCGCTGGAGGAGCTCGGGCACTCGCGCTGGGAGTTCGAACATCCCCAGGGACTTGTGCTCGTTGCCGATGGCGTCGGCGGGCCCGATCTCTGCGCCGTCGGGCTGCAATACGCACTCGCAGCCGAGGGGTTTTCATACGCGTTCGAAAACCTTCGCTGGGGGCACGGCCTTGGACGTTGGTACAAGGATCTCACCGACGTCGGCAATCGCGATCGCATGGCCAGACTGGCGACTGAGACGGTTGCCATGTTCGCCGCCCAACATCCCAGCGCACCCATTTTTCTGGTCGGCAAATCCGGCGGCACCGGGGTGATTGTCCGCGCCCTCGAGCAGCTTCCCCCACAAACGGTCGAATCCGTGGTTTTACTCGCCCCTGCGCTTTCCCCAACTTACGACCTTTCGCAGGCGCTTCAGGCCGTGCGTGGCGACGTGTTCGTCTTCTGGTCGCCGCTGGACGTGATCGTGCTCGGCGCAGGTACGCAAATCTTCGGCACAATCGACCGGGTCAAAAGCGCAAGCGCGGGGCTCGTGCGGTTCCAGGCGCCCAAGGAGTCGACTGGAGACGCGCGGCATGCTTACAAGCGTTTGCGGCATGTCGGCTGGCGTCCGTCCATGGCCGCCGCGGGTCACTTCGGCGGTCATCTTGGAACGGATTCGCCGAGGTTTCTTAGAAAATACGTCGCACCATTGTTGCGCTCTCCAACCACCAGCAAAACTTGAATCGTGGCTCGGGATCAAGCCAGCTTCCCGCCCGGTCGATATCGTATTGGCCAGCGGATGGCGGCGATGGCAGCTCTGGTGAAACCAGGGCGGCCAGACGTCGCCCGATGGCCGAGCGTGCAAGATTGACCTCCGAGCGTCCGGTCCGCGGCCTGGGATCTCCCAGACCCCGGACCGGGCGTTTGTTTCCAACGAGCGCGAAATCGAGGTGCGCGAAAGCTCACCTCGCAGGCGCTCAACGCTCATGAAAACTGGCACCCCGAGAGGCCGCCCCCGCGCGGCGGTCCCCGCCTCTTCCCTCGAGATGAGCCACCTGGGAGGGTTACAACGAAGGGCGGGACCGCCTCGCGAATGGACACGTTCCTCTTGACCCCATCTTGTGCACGGGGCCAAACTCGATAACGTCGCGACGAATAGCCTCGGCTTCTTCTCGCGCGACTTTCGCCGCCTGCGTCATCCTGCGCGGGGCGAAATCTTATTCCCAGGGACTATAGTCCGAGCACGATGAGCAAACCGATCGCGCCGATTGCGCACGTCATTGGACGTGAGATTCTGGACAGTCGCGGTAATCCTACGGTCGAGGTCGACGTGGTGCTGGCGGACGGAACGCTCGGTCGAGCGGCCGTTCCCTCGGGAGCAAGCACCGGTGCCTACGAGGCCGTTGAGCTTCGTGACGGTGACAAGTCTCGCTACCTGGGCAAGGGCGTTGCAAAGGCAGTCGCCAACGTCAACGGTCCGCTCCGCGCACTCGCCATTGGGCGAGACGCAACCGACCAGATCGGGCTGGATCAGGCGATGATCAAGGCCGATGGCACGCCTAACAAAGGTAATTTCGGTGCCAACGCGATCCTCGGCGTGAGCCTTGCCGCGGCCAAGGCTGCCGCAGCCGCCCACGGTTTGCCGCTTTATCGCTATCTGGGTGGTGCGAATGCCAGGCGTCTGCCCGTCCCCATGGCCAACATCATCAACGGTGGCAAGCACGCCGACAACAAGATCGACTTCCAGGAATTCATGGTGGTGCCGGTCGGGGCGACGACCTTCGGGCAAGGCATTCGCATGGTCGCCGAGGTATTCCATCACCTCAAGAGCGTGCTCAAGAAGTCGGGCCATAACACGAACGTCGGCGACGAAGGCGGCTTCGCGCCGAACCTCGATAATGAAGAAGCCATCCGCTTCATTCTCGACGCGGTCGACAAGGCTGGATATCAGCCGGGCAAGGATTTCGGCATTGCCCTCGACACGGCCTGCTCCGAGCTCTTCGATGAGGGTGGCAAGAAAGGCTACAAGTTCTGGAAGTCAGCGCCCGACAAGTTGTTTTCGAGCCAGCAGATGGTTGACCTGTTTGCGTCGTGGGTTGATCGTTACCCCATGATCGTCTCGATCGAAGATCCACTCGATCAGGACGACTGGGCTGGTTACGCGGCACTTACCAGGACGCTCGGCGGGCGAGTCCAGATCGTCGGCGATGACTTCTATGTGACGAATACCGAGCGCCTGGCCAAGGGCATCGAGCAGAATTGCACCAACAGCATCCTCATCAAGGTCAACCAGATCGGTACACTCACCGAGACGCTCGAGGCCGTTGAGATGGCCCATCGCGCGGGGTGGACGAGCGTGATGAGCCATCGCTCGGGCGAGACCGAGGATTCAACGATCGCCGACATCGCGGTGGCCGTGAATTGCGGCCAGATCAAGACCGGAAGCGCCAGCCGCTCGGACCGAATCGCCAAGTACAATCAGCTTCTTCGCATCGAAGAAGAACTGGGTGCAAGCGCGATCTACGGCCCTGGCCCTCGGCATGGCTAGGGGCGCTTGCTCCTGCGTGGGAGAGCAGCCGTGGAGTTTGTCTACAGCCGCGAGACGTTCCCGGAGCTGGGAGTAGCCGAGTTCCGGGACCTGCTCGTACGCTCGACCCTGGGCGAGCGCAGGCCAGTTCACGATCCGGACGCTCTTGAGTCAATGCTCCGGCACGCGAATCTGATTGTCACGGCACGCGCGGGCGGGCTTCTGGTGGGGATCTCCCGCGCACTCTCTGATTTTAGCTATTGCACCTACCTTTCCGACCTCGCCGTTGACCTGGCACATCAGCGCCAGGGGATCGGCAAGCGGCTTGTCGATCGTACGCACGAGATCGCAGGGCGGCACACGTTGCTGGTGCTTTTGGCCGCGCCCAGGGCGCGTGAGTATTACCCTCGCATCGGGATGATCCGGCATGACTCGTGCTGGATCATTCCCCGCCCGGATCCGACGACGTAGCGAGCCCAACGTACGAGAGGGGCCGGCGCTTATTCGGGTTTTGGATCGAAGTGTTTGACGAACGTGACGACGTTCCCTCGCTCGTTGTAGTGAAACGAGTCCACAAGCCCCTTGGCAAGCATGATCCCGAAGCCCCCTTCGCGGAGCCCGAGTTCATTGCGTAGCTCGATATGGCCGATCGGGTCTTCCTCCGACGCGGCGTGGGGGAGTTGCGTTGGATTGAAGCCTGGACCCTGGTCCTCGATGATCAGGGTGACCGCCTTGGGGTCGATGCGATAGGTGATTCGCAGTACGAGTTCCGCGTTCTTGCGGTGGCCCCATTCGATCGCGTTGCCCCCCATCTCCATGATCGCCTGCTTCAGATCCTTGATCTGCCGCGGCGTGAGCGAGGTGTGGGCGAACAGGTCCGCCAGCATGTCATTGGCCTGGGCAAGGTAGGTGAGCTCAGACCGAATGTCGAAGTTGATTTCTCCGGTGGTTCCACGCTTCTGGTGTTCCTCGTGCCAGGCGAGCGCCTGGTCCATGCTTGCGTAGAGCCGCTCAGGAGTGAACGGTTTGCTGAGATAACCGTTCGCCCCAACCTTGACCCCGGTGGCCCGATGTTTCTCATCGTTGAGTGCGGTGACCATGACGATGGGAATCAGGTTGGTCTCGCGCGCACGCTTGAAGCGGTCGCAGAGCTCAAACCCGTCCATGTCGGGCAGCATCAGGTCGAGCAGGATCAGATCAGGCTTCCGCTCGGCCACGGCTGCAATCGCCTGGGCGCCGGAGAAGACCTGGATCGGACTGAATTCGCGCGCCTGTACCAGGGACGAAAGGATGTCGTTGTTGTCGCGCTCATCATCAACAACCAGAACCGTGCGCGGCATGAGTTTGCTCGTGGTGTCCGCAGAGGTACGACCGCCTCCGGCGCCCGATCGTTCCGCCGAGAAGGGTATAAAAGCATTGTCTCGCGCACGGGCGGGCAAGGCAAGGTATTCCATCCGTCCTGGCGGTCGTCTGTCAAGTCGGTGCTTTTCCTGACTTTCCGCCACCGGCGTGGAACTCTCGGCTGGTTCCGGGCCACTTGATAAGGCGGCGATCCACCGGCAGAATAATGAGAGCGCCGGGCGAGATGCGTCTTTTAACTTCTTCATGGGCCTGGACCGGGAGCGATTATCCGGGTCCGCTCGCGGAAATCTGGGCGAATATGAACGTCACCAAGATCATTGATTCGTTCGGGACAGTCATTTACATCGCGCTCGGCTTTCTTGCCGTGTGGGGCTCGTATAACGCCATCCTGCTCTATCGGGGCCTTGGCAAGAAGGGGATCTCGGACCCGAGCACGCTCATCGACCAGGTACGCGAGCTGTGCAAGGCGAAGAAATTCGACGCCGTGATCAGCCTGTGCCAGAGCCCGTCTTACTGGCATTCCGCGCTCGGGCAACTGATCGCAGTGGCGGTGAAAAATCGCGACAAGGGGCTTGCCAAAATTCGCCAGCTTGTGGTTTCCGAATTCCATAGCGAGGTCGTGGCCAGCATGGAAAGTCGGCTGGGATCCGTTTCGACCGTGGTGCGGATGGGGCCGCTGCTTGGGCTTCTGGGCACGGTGGCGAGCATGATCGCGGCCTTCAACCGGATCGGCGGCTCCGAGAAGGTCGCCCCGCAGGCCCTCGCCCAGGATATCAGCCTGGCACTCTGGGCCACGGGCGCTGGGCTGTTGATCGCCAATCCGATGATGCTTATTGGCAACGACGTCCATGCCAAGCTGCGCAAGCTCCGTGATCGGACCGAGCGCCAGCTCCAGGACGTTCTCGAGATCCTCGAAACGAAGTGATTCGGTTGGAGTTCCTCCGCCCATGATGTTTCGCCGCGACGAGGAAGATCGCAACGAGCACATCGACATGACGCCGATGGTCGACGTGGTCTTTCAGCTCATGACGTTCATGCTCTTCTCGGTCCAGATGAGCGGCGGTGAGAAGGTGGACGTGCCTCCTGCGCGGCACGGCGTGGGTGTTGAGGAAAACGAGGCGACCTTTCTGACCCTGCTCAAGCCCGAGCCCCCCGCCTACGAGGCCAAACTCCTGCTCGGACATGGCGAGGGGCCGACGGCAACCATCGATCAGGCCAAGGCGGCGATTGCCGAGGGAGTTCGCGAAGGCAAGCGCAAGGTCATCATCCAGGCCGATGGTGACGTGCCGCACGGCGAGGTGATTCGCATTGCGGGCCAGGTCTCCCAGGTCGAAGGCATTACTGTGCACGTGGGCGTCCAGGAAGAGGCCAAGGGAAAGTAACGCCCAGGCGGGCGCGATCAGGGAGAACTTGACTTGGCAAGCTGGGACGTCTTCCACGCGGAAACTCTGGAGCTCGAGCGGGGTCTTTCGAGCGCGAGTGTCAGGCAGGGTCTGGTGAAGGGCTCGATTCGCGAGGACGACCTGGTGCGTCCCGCGGGTACGTCCACACCCTGGACCCGGCTGGGGGACGTCGCTGAGCTGACCGCGCCTGGGGCGGCCACGGGCACGCACGTTGAGTCCTCGCCCCCAACCGCGAAGGGGGGATCCCGGCGGCAGGAGCCGAGCGACTTCGAGCTTGTGGCCGAGGAAGGTCTCACTCCTCCCCCCGCGCCCACGCTCCGTTCGCCGGACTGGCTCGAGCTTCGCTCCGAGTCCGATGATGTCGCATTTCCCGTGCTGCGTGATTTGCCGGCCGCGTTCGACCCCGGCACTCCCGCCGCGAAAAAGCCCCCCGAACCCGATGACACAAACGCCGAGGTGCTCTGGGCCGAAGAAGCGGACGACGATGAAGATTCGGACGACGCCATCGAACTTGAGGAGGCCACGCCGGAACAGGCGGCAGCCGCGGCAGCACTCGCTGCATCCACCAGAACGCCAACTCGTGAAGCCTCGAGCCAGGGAAGCCGCCTGGCGCTACCAGTCGTGCACGCTCGCGACTATGACGACGTCCCCGTGGTCGACGAAGACGACGAGACCTTCACCTTTTCCCGCGGCGGCCCGCAAACCGTCGAAGAGCTCGACCTGGCGCCCATGGTTGACGTGGCGTTCCAGCTCGTGCTTTTCTTCATGGTTACGGCGACGACGGTGATGTTCAAAACGCTCGAAATCCCCAAGCCGAGCAACGAGAACGCGCCCGCCTCGGCGACGCAGGGTCGTTCTCGATCCCTCGACGACCTGTCAAAGGATTACGTGCTCGTGGAGATTGATTCGGAAGGCAATCTCAAGATCGACCGCGAGCCTGCTCCCGCCGATCTCAATGAACTGGTGGAGCGGCTGCGTTCCACGCGTGAGAAAACCGGCCGAACGTCGATGCTGCTTTCAGCGGAGTATCTCACCAGGCACCGCGCGGCCGTGCTGGCCTATGACGCCGCGCACGAGATCGGCATGGGAATTGTGATCGCGCGCCCGTCCTCACCCGAGGGCGCTGCGCCCACGTTGGGAAGTCCCTCGGCGGCTTCCCCGCCAGCTTCCAAAGCCAGCGCGTCCGCGGGAGGCTCAACCCCGCCTCTGTAAGATCACCGATCTCGCGCTCGATCGTAACAGGGACTTGGCCGCGAAGCCTTCAGTTGGTAAATTCAGAAGAGAAATCTGCGGGCGTAATTCAGTGGTAGAATGCCAGCTTCCCAAGCTGGACGTCAGGGGTTCGAATCCCCTCGCCCGCTCTCACGACCTCAATCGAGGATTGGCGCGACCCCAAATCCCATGCCCGTAGGCGTCTTAACCTTGCCGTTGCGGAACTCGATCGCGGGTCTCACGTCCGAGCGATCGTAAAAGAGCGCCGCCATCAGGTCGCACGCCAGGCGCTCCACAGGAAATGCCTCAAGGCTCGCGGCCATGCAGATCATCGCCGCCTGGCCTAAATCGGTTTCAAGATTCGAACCGATCGTGCATGCCTTGCCTGCCGCGTGGGCGCGTCTGGCCATCGCGAGCGAATGGGTGAAACCACCGTTCTTGCCGGGATAGATCGAAAGCACGTCGAACGCGTCCAGCTCGAGCGCCTCGTCCAGTTCGTCGGGCGTGAACACCGACTCATCGGCCAGGATTGGAACCGGCACGCGCTTGCGAACCTGGGCGAGCAGGGTGAGCCGATCGCGGGGAGTTGGCTGCTCCGCGAGCGCAAGGTTGAACGGCAAGAGCGAATCGATCGCGCGCACTGCGTGGTCGGCGGTAGGATAACCGCCATTGGCATCAATTGTGAAAACGGGCTCGGGTCCCAGCCGGTCGCGCACCGCTTGGAGCCGGGCAACGTCATCGATGCCAGGGACTCCGGTCTTGAATTTGAGCGTGCGGACGCCTCGATTCCAGAATTCCACGGCCAGGCGTACGGTTTCCTCGGGAGGATAGCAGCCGATACTGGCGCGGGTGGGAATCCAGGCGACCGGGTCGCGATCGGCGATGAGCTCCGAGACCGCGACTCCGCGTGATCGCGACCAGAGGTCCCAGAGCGCGACGTCGATCGCGGCCTTGGCAAAAGGGTTGCCGTGCAGGGTGCGATCGAGACTTGCGAGCGCCTCCGCCGGTTCCGAGAACCCTCTACCCAGCAATTCCGGGGCGAGGCAGGTCTCAATCAGTGTCGCGGCAGTCTCGGCCGTTTCGCCGCTCCAGGTGGTCGTGGTTGCGGCCTGGCCGTAGCCCCGAGTGCCGTCGTTCGCGGTCAGCACAACGGTGACATAGCGCGAGGCGTGATGCCGCCCGAGCGCTGAGATAATCGCGCCTGCTTGCCGCACGGGATGATCAAGAACCCTGGCCTCAATCGATCGGATGGTGAGGCTCACGGCGTCTTTTCCGGCAGGTAGGACAAATGCATCTTCTCAGTTGTTCACCCAGCGATACTGAGTGAGTGAGCCAGAGATGCCAGGCGAGCCTGCGCGCGAAAGAAACAAGTTCTTGGCGCGCGCTTGCGCTCTTGGAAACGGTTTTATTCACAGGTTCATGCGTGCGAGTTATTCGTCGAGCGCGCGGTAGAGTTCGCGCCTGGCTTGCCTGAGCTCGGACTCGACGGCGGCCATTCCCTCGATCGACATGACCTTGAAGAGCAGGCGATCGATATCGGCCTCGACGGAGTCGATCCCTCGCGCAGGGGCCTCGGCCCGCGCGGCCGTGACCGGCTCCCTGGGGGCGACTGCAACAACCGGGCTCGCCTTGGGCTTGCGGCCGCGGCGACCCACAACCGCCACTTGAACCACCCCACGCGCCTTCCGCGACTTCCGCAGGTTCCCCGCGTAACCCAGCGCGGAACGCAGCTTGTTCACCAGAGTCGCGCTAATCTCGCCGTCCTTGCCAGCGTTACTCCAGGCCAGATTGATCTTGTGCGTATTGGCCTTCGGATCCCTCTTGAGCTGCTCCTTCACGAATTGACTCTTACCTTCGTTTCTCACTCCACCGGTCGGCATGCGTCGATCTCCACATCTCGTTGCGAAAACAAAAACCACATGGATTGTAATCACACCACGCGCGGACTGTATAGCACGTAGTGAAGAACTCATACGAACGCGACCACGCATTCATCGAGGGAATTCCCTGGGATCTGCCCCTGTTTCAAACCTCAGATGCTTCACCGATTCGCCTGAATCCCGCAGTTCCACAAGCGCGTCGATCCCGATTTCAAGATGCTGGAAAGTGTACCGTTCCGAGATCGATTTGTCGCGCTTGGATGTTTTGACACCTTCTGGGGTCATGGGATTGTCGGAAACCAGGAGAAGAGCGCCTTTGGGAATATGATTCACGAAGCCAACGATAAAGATCGTGGCCGTCTCCATGTCGATGGCGTTTGCGCGAATGTTACGCAGGTAGGATTTAAAGCGGTCGTCGTGTTCCCAGACGCGGCGGTTTGTGGTGTAAACGGTGCCTGTCCAGTAATCGAGACCATGCTTGACGATGGCGGCGGAGACGGATTTTTGGAGTCGAAAGGAGGGGAGCGCTGGGATCTCGGCAGGCATGTAGTCGTTGCTTGCACCCTCGCCTCGGATGGCTGCGATCGGCAGGATGAAGTCACCGACCTTGGTCTTCTTGAGCCCGCCGCATTTACCGAGAAAGAGCACAGCCCGAGGCTGGATCGAGGAGAGCAGGTCCATCACCGTGGCGGCCATGGCGCTTCCCATGCCGAAGTTGAGGATGGTCAGATTCTCGGCGGTCGCCGACTGCATGGGATGCGAGCGGCCGAGCACCTCCACGCCAAATCGTTCGGCGAAGAGTTCGACATAGCTCACAAAATTACTTAAAAGAACATATTTGCCGAATTGTTCCAGGGGCCGGCCGGTGTAACGCGGCAGCCAGTCGGCCACGATTTCTGCCTTGGTTTTCACGGTCGGTCCTGTCTTGTCATGCCACGCGGTTGACCCTTAGCTATTCTCAAGGAAGATCTTGAATTGAATCTGACCGATCGCGCTGGCTTCTGCAAGCTGAGCCTGTTTGCTGGAGCGCGGTCGGAGCACCAGGAGCAAATCGTGAATGTTGCGGCGATCGCGCGGCTGGCGCTTGGGCATTGCCTGATCGATCTCTGTCAGGGTGTGGTTCCAGCCCTTTTGCCATTCCTGGTGCAAGAGCGAGGATTCTCCAACGCGGCGGCGGCGAGCCTGGTCTTCGCGCTTTCGGTCACGTCGTCGGTGGTGCAGCCCCTCTTCGGCCGCATGGCGGACCGAGTGCATGCGCCCTGGCTGTTGCCCACGTCGATCTTGCTCGCGGGTTTTGCGCTTGCGGTTGGCGCGCAGGCCTCGCGCTACGGCCTTGTGATTGCAGCCTTTGGGATGAGCGGCCTCGGCGTGGCCGCGTTTCATCCCGAGGCGGCGCGCGCTGCCCACCTGGCGAGCGGAGATCGCCGCACAACCGGTATGAGCCTTTTCTCGCTGGGTGGGGGCGTGGGTTTCGCCCTGGCGCCTATCCTCACAAAGAACATCGAGGATCTCTTCGGCACCACGGGATTGCTGCTGCTGCTTGGGCCGACGGCCGTGATCGCCTGGCTTGCAACTCAGGTGAGGGCCAACCTTCCCGCGCATCACGCTCAGGGGCATTCGCACCAGCACGCCGGGGGCGACGACTGGCACGCCTTCGCGATTCTCAGCGGCGCGACCATTAGCCGCTCGATCGTGTTTTACGGCCTCAACACATTTCTGGGCCTGTACTTCATGAAGCAGTTCAGCCAGACGCCGTCGCAAGGCAGCCAGGCCCTTGCGGTTTTCCTGGGAACGTCGATCATCGGGACGCTCATGGGAGGCTGGCTCGCCGATCGCCACGGCCGCAGAGGAGTCATTCAGATAGGATTTCTAGGGTCCGCGGTCTTCCTGGCGCTCTTCGCGATGGCAAAGAGCCCTGAAGTCGCGCTCTGGCTGCTCGTGCCGCTCGCGCTCTGCTTCTTCATGCCCACGTCCGTGCTCGTGGTGCTGGGGCAGGAGTACTTGCCGAATCGGCTCGGCGTGGCCTCAGGCGTGACGCTCGGATTGGCCGTGAGCGTGGGCGGAATGACGGCGCCCGCGCTCGGGAGGCTTGCGGACGTCTACGGCTTTGGTGTGGTGTTCGCGGTGCTGTGGGGCATGGTAATCTTCGCATCAGTGCAGACTTTCATCTTGCCCCCGGTTGGGAGGAAAAGTCATGAAGCGAGCCTGGATCTGGACGCTCCTGATCGGGTTGCTAGCGGGATGGAGCAGGGCTGACGACCAGGTTGAATCGATCCGCGCCATCCAGGATGTGCTCGATCGCCAGGCCCGTGACTGGAATCGGGGCGATCTGGACGCGTTTCTGGACGGCTACTGGAATTCACCGAAGGTCGTGTTTCAATCGGGCGGCGACCGTTACGAGGGCTGGGATGCGATGCGGGAGCGCTATCGCCGCCGCTACCAGGCCGAAGGGCGCTCGATGGGAAAGGTCAAGTTCACGGGGGTCGAGATCGAGCCGCTCGGGAAGGACTCAGCTTACGTACGTGGCCGGTTCGAGCTCGCCATGCCCGATGGGTCAAGGCCGAGTGGTCTCTTCACTCTGATCTTCCGGCGCTTTCCCAATGGCTGGAAGATCGTGCACGACCACACATCAAGCGCAGAACCTAAACCGCTCGCTCGCCAGCGGTGAGCCTGGCCGATATGCTGTCCAATACGCTCGCTTGACTCGGTTCTTGATACCCGCGCGGGAGTCAGGACGAAATCGCACCCGCGCTGGCCAATTCCGCCTCCGCATCCGCCATGCGAGCACGAGCCATGCAAGCACGAGCTGTACGAGCACGGAGCAAGTGTGTTGCCCGCACTGGACCGCGCAGATCCACCCCGGATCGGCAATCCGACACACGCGCGTTTCGTGCTCGTAGCCATGCTGGGAGCGCGAAGGCAGTCACTCCGTACAAGGCACATCGCACACCGGCGGCGTAACGCTTGGGGTTTTCGCGAGAATCCGCAGTCTCTGCGCAGGCCGACCGGGCCAGGCAGAAATCAGGAGGTTCTCGATTCGGGTCGCGCCAATGTGCGTTAGATTCAGAGTGAGATACACCTGGAACGGCGTCCAAGCCTTCCGTCTTCCCATCTCCCACGACTCACGCAACGCACCTCTCGGCGATTCCCGAGTCGATGAACTCGTAAGGCAGATACAGCGCGAGTCTGTGCGCCTGGCCCGCGGTTCGTGTTCACACTGTGACCGGCTGGGCACAGGCGGTCAGGGCGGAACAGTCACGAAATTGACGCACGAGCGGACGCTTCGTGCTCGTAATTCCGACGCGGTGGAAGGCGTCGCTTCCGCGCCGACGAAGCAAACCCAATCGCGCCAGAAATCGAACCCAGTCGCGTCAGAAAATGAAGCCACAACCGCTGCGCAAAACTGAGCAAAGCGTCTCCGTAACATGAATCCATTACACGAGAAACGTCGAGTGCAAACCGAACCCATTGCGCCCGCGCGGACCGAACCCATCGCGCCCGCGCGGACCGAACCCATCGCGCGAAAAAAGCGATGCCTACTTGCCCGCGCGGACCGAACCCAACCGCGGCGACAGTGCGAACTCATCACGCCCGGGCGTGTGATGACAGTGAGCTTCGAAATAGCGCGGTCGCTCGATTGTGATGCCGATTTCCGGCTGCGCGGGTCGTGCCTGGAAAGCGCTCCTTGACGATCAGGGGTTGTGCCGTCAGGCGACCTCGGCCACACCGGGCGCACGAAGAACGTGTTCGACGTGGGGGAATACGGCCAGGGAATCTGTGCCAGTAGCCTGGAGGTCGGTTGCGATTGCCTGGGCGTCATCCGGGATTCTGGTTCCCATCTTTGCACCAACTGGGGCGAGCTGCTCACGATCAAAACACGATCTGCATGCATGAGGAAGATTACGGCATCCTCTGGAAGCAGACGGATCGTTGCATGCCAGCGCCCGCAAAATAACTCCGTGATACCGACCGCGTCGATTGGTTTCACCCTCAAGCCGGCAGTCATTTTTGAGTGAAATCCCGCGATTGATGTGCCCCTTGCGGGAAAGCAAGGCGAGGGCCAGGGCCGCTGTGAATCAGTTTCCCGGATCATTCCAGCCAGGATACGCTAAAATAATCGTAACGGTGGCGCGAGCCGTAGGGGCGCGCTTCGTGCTCGAGCGCGGCGAAGCGTCGAGATCTGCAAGCTGAGGGAGTACGCAATGGGCCGCGAACATCCACTCCCTGCCGATGACGATGCGTCCTACGAGACGCTTGCCACCACAACAGGTGAAGGGGAGGTTGACCGTACGATCCCGGACTCGGTCGACAATGCGGTCGACTCGCAGGCCCCTACCACGCCCGTAAGCGTCTTCGATAACGACCCGGCTTTGCGCACCGTGGTCGCCGACGATATGTCGGGAACTCAGGCGGTCGTGGAAAGCCAGGCGCCAACGACCCCCATCAGCGAGTTGGCAATCGGTCGTTCTTCATCGGGGTCGGGCGGAACAGACCGGAGCACGCAGGGGGACAGCCTCACGGTCGAGGACTGGGACAAGCTCCCACCGCCGGTTTTTGAGGACGGGCGGACCGTTTTCGGCAAGTACAAACTGCTTGAGAAGATTGGCGTCGGCGGCATGGGCGAGGTCTGGCGCGTGCTCCATCTGGGGCTCGACGCCGAGCGAGCGCTCAAGATGATCCGCTCCGAGTTCGCTCAGAACGATAAAGGGTGGCGCCGATTCCGCCGTGAAGCGCAGCTCATGGCCAAGATCGATCACCCAAACGCGGTGGCCGTGTATGACTTCAAACGCTCGCACTCGATGGGCTACATCGAGATGGAGCTTGTGCGCGGGCGAAGTCTCCAGCAGATCCTCCGAGAGGAGAATGGTTCGCCGATGTCGCTGGCGCAGGTGCGCGATATCCTGGAACCTCTCTGCGACGTCCTCGAGGCCGCCCACGAGCATTCCGACCACACGTCGGGCAAGTCCAAGCCGATCATTCATCGCGATCTGAAACCCTCAAACCTCATGCTCGCGGAGGGGCGGAATCCAGGCGATCCGCTCCGGCTCAAGGTGCTCGACTTTGGCATCGCCAAGATGGTTGAGGAAGACGCGGCTGTTGATCTTACGGGCGCAGGGGACCTGGTGGGCACTCCTGCATACATGAGCCCGGAACAAATCCGCGGCGGTTTTGAAAAGGGAGGCGTGATTCATCCGATCGACGCGCGTAGCGACATCTATTCCACGGGCGTTGTGCTCTACCACCTGCTCACAGGCGCGACGCCGTTTCAGGGCAACAAGATGGCGGTGCTCGCGGCGCACTTGAACACATTGCCTCGGTCGTTCAAGCAGGCGAACCCAAGGATTTCCATTCCGACCGAGGTCGAGCAGCTTGTGTTGCGTTGCCTGGAAAAAGACCCAGACCTGCGCCCGGCCTCCGCGCGCGAGCTCAAGGCGCTGTTTCAGGCCGCCGTTTGCTCTTTGCCGGAGTCGCACACGGTCCAGGTGCAGGAGAAGCGGCGATCGAGTCGAGCGATTCCGATTGCCGGCGGCGTGGCCGCGCTGGCCGTTGCCGCCTCGCTGTATGCGGTTTCACTCTCGCGCCGTCCCTCCACGCCCCGACCGGAGAGCGGCCTGGCTAGCCCAGCGCCAGATGCGAAAGCGAAATCCACCGAAAGCACGCCAATCCCCACACGATCGCTCTGGACGCCCACTGGATACGCGGCCGTCGATCCCGACCGCCCGGCCGTGAACGATCCCTCCCTGCCGAGCCAGCTTCGCAGGATCCGAGACGACGTGGTCTTCAATCACTACAAGGGACGGCTCTATCTTCCTGTGGGCTACGCTCCGGACCGATCCGAGGGCGACCGTCTGGTTGGCGACTGGCCTCGCGCGATCGTCCGCGAACGCGACGGCGCACGCTTTATTCGTTTGCCGGAAGCAGTGTTTCGCATCGGTGATCCCCGGCAAAACTCGATGGTTGACCAGGCGTCCAACCCCATCACACCCTTCTACGTACGCGTGCCCGGATTCTATCTGCAGGAGACAGAAACGACCAACGGCGAGATCGAGGCCTATCTCAAGAACGTCCATCCCGAAGATCGCCAGGATCTCGCCATCTGGAACGACGCGTTCCAGGATCTCTGCAAACAGTTCAAGCCCGAATCGGCGCGGCGAATGCCGGCCGTGAACGTGGATTACCGCGCTGCGCAACGATTTGCCGCCTCGGTCGGCGGCTGCCTACCCACCGAGGCCGACTGGGAATACGCAGCCAAATCATGCTC